>NZ_JAKUHE010000003.1:0-398723 GCF_022664315.1 Bacillus cereus group sp. BfR-BA-01309 | reverse complement strand
TCGGCAATTTCATTTTGTTTCCCACAACAGCAATGTTTTCATTTGTTTGTTTTGTGGTATAAGATTGTACGTTGTTCTTTTTAGATTTGAAGCGCGGGGCACTATTTTGTTTTTTAAAAAAGCGTGTATAAGCATCCGCAAGGTTGCGAACAGACGATTGAATAGCAATACTATCCACTTCTTTTAGCCAAACAAACTCTTTCTTCATGGCAGGAAGTTTGGCAGAGCATGTACCATATGTCAAACCTTTTCCTGTTTCTTTGTATGCATTATCCCATAGAGATAGGAAGTGATTGAATACAAAACGAGAACACCCAATCGTTTTATTGATCAGGATCGCTTGTGCTTTATTTGGATAGATACGAAATTTATACGCTTTATTGATCATCCTTCGTTTCACCTCCATTTCGATATATGTCTATTATACACCAAACATACATTCGATTGATAGTGAAGTGATTATGACAAATTGTCCGGTAACACTTTACATATGTCGAACAATTAAGATGACTTCCTGCCATCTCTTGTTCGAAGCCAATTCATCTCCCACCTACTCGCTGGGCTACGTTCTTCACGCTCCTTGAGGAAGGAGTCTTCTTGGCTAAATTGATAAAAAGTAGCGCAAACTTATGCCTGCACTACTCTTTTCTCAAATCTCTCATATTTGATATGTATAAAGCAATGACTAAAACAAGAATAGATCCCGCATACAACAGCGTCTCCATCGGTTCCTCATGAGATACGATAATTAAACGAATTAACGCCGTAATTCCGATATAAATAAAATAACGTAACGGGAAATGATAATTCGACTTAAAATACTTAATAATCAATGCGATGAACTCAAAGTATAAGAAATAAACGATGATGCTCTCAACCAATTTATACGATGTATATTCCTTTGTTGAAAATATGTATTGAATAAATGTGATTGTCTCATTAATTAAAAAGATCGATAAAACAATGGACAATATAATTAACGCTATATTTAATATCCACTGTAAAACGCTAGCTATATAATGATCAATATTAAACTTCATTTCACACTCTCCTTCACGTAAATACTTATTTATTATAGCAAAATTATACTTACAAGAGTGTTAAATCCAATATGATCGTCCTCTTTCACTATCACTTCACCATTCTGATATTTACGCTTAATATAGTCACTTCCCCAAGCTTCACTTTGTATCTTTTAGCTTTTTCACAATGAAACTATATACGTCAAAATCGTTTCATGACGTTATTACTTCCACACACTTGTAATTTATATAATAACAGTACAGTACAAATAACGTGCTGTATAACTAATTGTGGGGGGATTAATGATGAACGAAGCGTTACTATTAGTCGACATACAAAATGATTACTTTGAAGGCGGCAATATGGCATTACATCAACCTGAAAAAGCCGTACAAAAAGCGAAAGAAGTCTTGAAACTATTTCGCGAAAAGCATAAAACAGTTATTCACGTACAACATATTGCGAACAATGAAGGAGCTACTTTCTTCTTACCCGATACAGTAGGTGTTCAAATTCATGATGATGTACAACCAATTGCTAACGAAAAAGTCATACAAAAACATCACCCTAACAGTTTTTTAAGAACAAATTTATTAGAAACATTAAAGGCAGAAAAAATAGATCAACTAGTCATTTGCGGTATGATGACTCACGTATGTATTGATGCAACCGTACGTGCTGCCAGTGATTTAGGATTTCAATGTATTGTAATTGAAGATACTTGTACAACAAAAGATTTAGAATTCCAAGGAAATCTAATCCCAGCAGTAAACGCTCATCAATCGTTCATGAGTGCATTGGAGTTTGGTGATATTTACGCAAAAGTCATATCAGCGAGCAGTTTTATAAACAAAAGCAAATAAAGAATTACAGTTCCATACGAAAAAAAGAAAGAATAAATATCTTATTCTTTCTTTTTTTCAATTGTCTTAATCACCATAATGTAAAACATCTGCAAGAGTCTCTTCTAATTGCTGGTGCGAAGATGTATGAAGAATCATGATATAACACCCATCGCCACTTATACGATACATTTCAGCAATTACGTCCGTTTTTTCGAAAAAGGTTTGAATTTGATTATGATAATGTGGTGCATGCAAAAATAGCGTAACAAAGGTCATGATAGATCCTTCCAGCTTAGCTCTATCGATATCTATCGTATATCTTTGAATGACACCTGCCTCTTCTAATTTATTAATTCGTTTCCCAACAGCCTGACCCGTCATATGTACTATCTCTCCAATTTCCTTCCAATTCATCCTAGCGTTTGCTTGTAGTAACTGTATAATTTTAAAATCTGTTGAATCAAACATAGCCATCCCCTTCCTATACGAAACGACTTCTATAAAATCTTCATTCCCCTACAGTTTAGCTCAAAAATTTTGTACTACAATCGATTAACTCTATTAGAAATTACATTATTGTTAGCGGCTTTTCTTCTTCCGCACTTTGTATTTTGGGATTACTCGTAGTATCAGGAGCAACGTTGGTAAGTGTTCGAAAGATACATACTGCAAACTAGCAATTATTTTTATAAGTATGAACAAATTTTAGGAATTAGTTTATCTTTTTTTAATGTTTTATTTAGAGGCAGTTTATACTCGAGTATTAACATAATAAACGTAGCAACTAAGTTCATCGCAAACCGTACTACTTAAAACCATGTGAATAACATGAAAATCATACAATAAGGAGACGATAAAAAATGAACAAAAAAACAAAAGCACTATCATCCATACTGCTCGGATTCACATTAGCGTTAACAGGTTGTGCTGGTACTAAAGCCGAAGAAAATCATGGTAAACAAAAACAAGAACAAGTTGCGAAAGATACTAAAAAGGAGAATAAGTTAACTAAAGGACAAAAAATGGCTAATATTCTTAGCGATACGAATTGGCAAGGTACAAGAGTATATGACAAAGATAAAAATGACTTAACAAAAGAGAATGCAAACTTCATTGGTCTTGCAAAATATGATGCGAAATCAGGAAGATATGAATTCTTTGATGCTAAAACAGGTGCAAGTCGTGGCGATAAAGGAACTTTCTTTGTCACAAATGATGGGAAGAAGAGAGTATTAATTTCAGAATCAATGAAGTATCAAGCTGTTGTTGACATGACAAAACTAAATAAAAATGTATTTACTTATAAAAGAATGGGGAAAGATGCTAACGGTAAAGATGTAGAAGTCTTCGTTGAACATGTTCCATATAAAGAAAAAGAACTTTCTTTCACTGATCCGGACAAGCAACTGAACTCTACTACAGGTGATATTGCTAAAAATGTTGATGGAGATAAAATTTTAGGTGGTACCCTTTGGCACGGAACAAAAGTATTAGATGAAGCTGGTAACGATGTAACACAGTTTAATTCTAATTTTATAAGCTTAGCAAAATTTGATGACAAGTCTAATAAATATGAGTTCTTCAATAGCGAAACAGGTCAAAGCCGCGGTGATTATGGCTACTTCGATGTTGTACATGAAAATAAAATAAGAGCCCATGTTTCAATCGGAAATAACAAATATGGTGCCGCTCTTGAACTTACTGAACTGAATAATAATAAATTTACGTATAAAAGGACTGGTAAAGATCAAGCCGGTAAAGACATCACTGTATTCGTTGAACATGAACCTTATAAAGGTGATATGAAGCCACAATTTAGCTTTTAAAAACATTTTTTTAAGGCAAAATTATTTATAATTCCCTAAAAAAAGCCTTACTACACATAAATTGTAGTAAGGCTCTGACTATTTAAGATAAACATTAAACGACTTCATTATCTCTATACAAATAAGGTTTAGCAAATAATGTTACCATCCCCTCCAAGGAAAAGAAACCTTATTTCAACTTTCCTATTGATAAGTTAACACGATAATTCCCGTATTTTAATAGTCGTCCTAGAAAATTATCTAAGTCTTCATTGGAAGCAAAATGTGTTTTTAATAAATAACACCCCTCACCACTTATACGGTGTACCTCAGAGATCCCTTCTTCTCCTTGAAAGAAATTCATAAACTCTTGATGATTAGCTGTTGTTACGAACAAAGTAACAAATGCAGTCACTACTTGTCCTAACTTGATTCGGTTTATTGCAATTGTATATTGTTCAATAATTCCTAGATCCTCTAATCTCCGAATTCGATTTCCTACAGCCTGCCCTGTCATATGTATTTTCTGACCAAGTTCTTTCCATTGTATTCTCGAGTTTTCTCCTAATAATTTCAGTATCTCAAAATCTGTTTGATCAATGATATAAACCAATCCTTTCACCGTGAAAGTAGAAAGCCCGAAAGTGTTTCGCCAACTTATTCTGCTTATCGATACAATTCACTATACTTAGTTTATCCTCTTACATCACATTATTTATCAGGTATATTCACTTATAACATAGAGGACACATCAAAAAAATAAATTTAGATTTAAAGGAGGTTATAAATATGTTATTACAAGAAATTCTATCGTTCAATGAACAATTTGTAGAAAATAAGAAATACGCTCCTCGTGAAGCGACAAAAATGCCTAAAAAACGTATGGTTGTTGTTTCTTGCATGGATGCTCGTTTAATTGAGCTACTCCCAAAAGCTTTAGATATACACGACGGTGATGCAAAAGTTATCAGAAATGCAGGTGGTAAAATTGCTTCTCCTTTCGATAGTGTTATGCAAAGTGTTGTAGCTTCAGTATACGATTTAAATGCAGATGAAATCTTCCTTATTGGACACCATAGATGTGGTGCGGGCCAAACGGATCCAAAAGGAACACTTCAAAAAATATTAGATCGCGGAGTAGCTTCACCAGAAATTTTATCAGCAATTGAATATGCTGGTGTTGACCTTGAAAAATGGCTATTTGGATTCGATGATATCTGCGATTCGACTCAAGCTAATGTTGATTTGGTAAGAAATCATCCACTTATTCCAAAAGATGTTCCTGTACATGGTTTAGTTATTGATCCCCACACAGGTAAATTAGATTTAGTAGTCGATGGATATAAAAAATTAAACGGTATGAAACATTAATCATTACTTAAATGAAGGGAAGTTATTAAATATGAATAGACAAGAAGCTACGCAAAAAATTATGGAAGCAAAAATCGCAAGAGGCTTAACATGGGAGGAAATCTCAAAAGTAAGTGAAAACTCTGAGACTTGGGTTGTAACAGCATTATTAGGACAAGCTACAATGACACGTCCGGAAGCAGAAAAAATCGGTAAACTATTAGAATTAGATGAAGAAGTAGTTCAAGCATTAACAGTAGTTCCACTTAGAGGGCAAGTAATGCAAATGCCTCCTACTGATCCAATCTTATATCGATTATACGAAATGATGTTACAATACGCACCAACTCTTAGAGAATTAATCTTAGAAAAAGCTGGTGAAGGTGTAATGAGTGCAATAAACTTCAATCTAGGTGTGGATACACAAGAAGATCCAAAAGGTGGCGATCCTCGTATTGTTATTACACTTAACGGGAAATTCTTACCGTTCCGTACATGGTAATTAACCAAAAATCCATCTATATAATTAAAGTAATTTTATAGAGTTACAAAATCCATCCTTTTTAATCTAAATGTATAGAAAGGATGGATCTTTACTATGAAATTCTTTTTCGATAAAGGAGAATAACATGAATAAAAAATACTCTAATACGAGCTTTAGCATTCTACAGTGGTTTGTTTTTTTATTAGCAAATGCAATTGCATTGCCTATCATTATTGGTGGCATATTTCATTTATCAATAGAAGATATTTCAACATTAATGCAGCGAACTTTTTTAGTTGTCGGAGTAAGTTCATTTATACAAGCGTGGTTTGGACATCGTTATCCCATTGCGGATGGGCCAGCTGGTTCATGGGTAAGTATATTTGTCATATTGGGACAAGTCGCTATTCATCAGGGACAAAGTGCAAAAGACGTGTTGCAACTTTTAGAAGGCGGATTAATTATTGCAGGTATATTGCTCTTCGTTCTTGGTATAACAGGGCTTGTTCATCGAATCTTACGTTTATTTACCCCTTTAGTTACAGGAACTTTTCTTTTAATCTTATCACTTCAGCTTAGTGGTGTGTTACTAAAAGGAATGATGGGATTACAAGGACCTGCAACTCATCCTGACTATACAACAGCTACTATTGCGCTCTTTGTTTTTGCCCTTATTACTTTCTTATCAATTAAAGGGAAAGGATGGATGAAAAGTTACGCTGTGTTACTTGGAATTTCATGTGGTTGGCTTTTGTATGCAGTATTAGGAAAATCATCTCATATGCCTTCACATACCACGCTAGTTAAGTTACCAGAGATATTTGCTTGGGGCACACCTAGATTCGATATTGGAATGACTCTAACTGCAACTTTATTTACCTTCCTTTTAGTTGCAAATACAATTGCTGCTATTTCGGCTGTAAAACAAGTGGCTCCCCTATCTAAAGAAAATGAAAAGCGAACACTGAACCGTGGTGTATGGGTCGGAGGTATATCACATATTATCTCATCATTGTTCTCTACAATTGGAATTGTACCATTACCTGCATCAGCAGGATTTATTCAACTAACAGGTCAAAAAAAGGTAAAGTCGTTTCTTATAGCAAGTCTTATATTAGCAGGTATTTCTTTTATCCCCTCAATTGTAAACTTTATATCCTTGCTACCAGGTCCTATTGCTAATGCTGCACTTTTAGCTACATTTGTCCAAGTAATAGGCATTTCATTTCAATCCATTTTACGTGAAGAATTAAAGCAACGTCGATTAACTATATTAGGAATTTCATTATTAATCAGTTTGGGTATAATGTTTCTTCCAGAAAGTGCATTTAGCGGAGCCCCTTCTTCCTTACAATATGTTTTAAGTAACGGATTACTCGTAGGTACTATGATCGTTATTTTGCTAGAACAGTTTTGGAAAGAGTAAAATTTGTGACTAAGTAAAAAAGCGCCCTGATTACAGGGCGCTTTTTTATACCTAATGACTAATACTAGCCGTTGGGTATAATGTTGTTCCTCCAATTGAAACTTTTATTTCATTTGTTAATGGAACATTTTGTTCATTAATAATTGTTCTCCACCATTCCCATGCAAGACCAGTACATTCTCTAGCTACGATTTTTATATTTTTTGAATTTGGTGGAAGAGGGATAACTGTAGAGTAATGAGCTGTTTTGTCTCTGCCGCTACCATCCCATGTTTTATGTGTTAGTACTTCTTTCCCATTTTGATCAAATGTGAATTCATCCCAAGATACATCAAATTGAGCAACGTAAGCACCATAATGATCAAGTGTCATTTTAGCACTTGAATATTCTGTAGTTGTCGTCTCAATATAATCTGTATTGTTATGAACAGCAGCAGTTGCATTATCTTTTAAGAACGTACTTGTATATGAAATTGGATATGCTGGATTTTTAAGACTTAATTCAGCATTATCTTTAATGATATTTCGGATTTCATTGAAATCTTTAGTAACAACCTTGTTATGCTCTTTCGCATCTCCGCCTAATACTACAGCAGTAAAGGTACTTTCTTCAAAAATATCTTTATACTGTCCACTCGTTTCGACGCTGTTATTCTTAAGTAAGGCTTTAAAAGCAGCTTGTACATCTTTACTCTTAGATGTTGTTTCTAATTTTACATAAACAGTTCTACCATAAGCTACATTTGAAACCATAACAGGTGGAGCCGAATTACTTACACCTTTACGAGTTAACTCACCAAAAGTAACACTATTATCAAAAAGATCGGATGGATTGTTAGGTAGTTCAGCACTTACGGTATAAAATATTTGCTTATATGCCGCTACCATCACTTTCTTCTCTCCATTTGCAACCGCATTAAAATCGATGTTTAGACTGTTATCGAGATATTTAGCGTTAACGTTAAGGGCACTTGCGATTTGTGATTTACTATAAACCATAGATTCTGTATACTGCATTCTTGCAGGTAACGTATGTGTTTTAGAATACTTTTCATTCCAAGTAGATACTAAATCATCTACTGCTCCAGCCACATTACCATATGTCGGATTTTGGACAGTAATTGTATTTTCTTTTCTCATGCCAGGTAAATCTATACTAATATTCAAAGGCTTTCTCTTAGCCACTAATACACTCGGTTGATTGTCTGCAAAAGCTTTATTTGCAAGTTGTACCGCTCCTGGATACGTACGATTCACCACAGAATCAATAATCGAAATATCGACTGGTGAAGTTGTAAGTGATTTTTTCTCGCGTTCCACTACTACAAATTTACCATTTGAATTGATACTTTCTTTCGGAACAAAACTCTCTACCTTATCACCATTTACAGCTAAAATCTCTTGATTATTATATTTAAGATTTGCTATACCAGTATCAATGCCACTAGCATTTTTGGTTACATCAGTTGCATTACCTACTTGTGTTTCTGCGAAGGAAATAGATGAATAATTAATAGTGCATAGACTAACTAATAAACATGCAAGGAACTTTCTTCTTTTAGTGTTTTTCTTAATATTCAGAAAAATCACCCCGTTCTTTTTTTAGTAAGATATGATAATAATTGATAAATGATTGCTAACTAATAAACCTACATAAATGCTTTTAAAAGTTCTTGAATTAACGGGATTACGCCACCTACAAATTTCAAAACTGCCATTGCGATTTCCATATTATTCCCTCCTTTTTTATTACTACGAAAATCTGATTAATCTTTATGCCCTCATTATAGTGACCCCTTACACTTTTATCAATACACTCTCATATGCAATATTACATACTAAGAACCAAGCTGACTCCTTATAAAAAGTTATACAGAGATAAAGTGAAACTTTAATCAGTGGGGATTTTCTTCATCCCCCACTGATTATTAGTTGAACCAATCGGACTTTTATGGGCAGTTGACCCCCCACCTAAATTCTTTGCTTTCGCTGAATTTTGAGGTGGGGGTCTTACTGCCCATTAAAGCGGGATAAATTTTCCGTTTGGTAGATACTTGAAAAGTTGAAGCATCCCTTTGCATTTTATGAGTAATTTACAAGTTTATTGTTGGAAGCGTCGCAGGAACGGAAATAATGAAATACCTGTAGGACAGAGCTATCATCGGCAATCGCATAAAAAAAGCTGCTGCCTATAAAATATAGACAGCAGCTTTTTTTTGCATATTCATTTTGTAATTAATAAACAGCGATTGGCCCATAAGGACCTTTAATAATTTCTATTTTTGTTTCAAAAATATCTGTTAAAAGTGTTGGGTCCATAACCTCTTCTACTGTTCCAAAAGCAGCAATTTGTCCATCTTTCATAGCACAAATTTTATCAGAGTATTTAGCTGCAAAATTTATGTCATGCATAACAGTCAAAATTGTTCTTCCGAATTCATTAGCTGCACGTCTCAAATGCTCCATCATTTGAACAGAGCGCGCAACATCCAGGTTGTTCAGAGGTTCGTCTAAAAGTACATACTCAGTCTCTTGGCACAATACCATCGCTACATATGCCCTTTGTCTTTGACCACCAGAAAGCTCATCTAAATATCTATTCTCTAAACTAGTTAAATCTAGAAAATCAATATATTTAGAAATGATAACCTCATCTTCTTTAGTTAATCTTCCCTTTGAATAAGGAAAGCGTCCAAATCCAACTAGTTGTCTAATCGTAAGCCTCGTTACAAAATGATTTTCTTGTCGCAATATAGTCAAAATTTTGGCTAAGTCTTTTGATTTGGATTCAGAAACATCCATATTCGCTACCTGAATTTGACCTTCATCCATATCTAAAAGTCTTCCAATCATCAAAAGTGTCGTAGACTTTCCAGCACCATTTGGTCCAATTAAAGAAGTAAAGCCCGCTTTTGGTATTTCAATATCCAAAGGTCCTATTTTCACCTTATCAGTATAGAACTTTTTAACATTATCAATTTTTATCATAAAGCCCTCTTCCTTAAAACAATAGTTAAGAATATGATTCCACCAAATAATTCAATAATAACTGAAACTACACCTTGAGCATTGAATACATGATACATTAAAAAGTATGCACTCGTCATTATTAAAAATCCTATAGCAAAGGCCATTGGAAAAATATATCTATGATCATAAGTTGCCGCCGCCTGATAACTCAAAGTTGCCACTAAAAAGCCGTAGAACGTAAGTGGTCCAATTAGAGCTGTTGAGATGGACATCAAAATAGCAACTAATACAAGCGTATAAATTACACTAGGTTGATATTTAACTCCGAAAGAAGTAGCAACATCCTTTCCTAGTGATAAAATATTTAACTTCTTAGAATGAGCAAAAATTAATACCGCTACAATTATAATCATAGGAATTACAATAGGAAAATATGCAGGATCCGCATGATTAACAGAGCCAAATAATTTCGCCTGTAAAATATCAAACTCTGAAGGCGCAAGTAACTTTCTCATAAAAGTTGATACAGAATTCAGTCCAGTACCAATAATAATTCCAACTAAAAGCATAAGTTGTAAATTCCCGTATTTACCGGAAAGTAACCATCCATAAAGGATCAAACTCATCAAGACCATAGCAACAACTTGGAATAAAAATGATCCAATTCCATTAAAGTTTATTAATGCACTAGCACCAAAGAAGAATATTGTACTCGTATGAATTGCTGAATACAGTGATTCGAAACCTAAAAGTGAAGGAGTAATAATCTTATTGTTCGTAATAGATTGGAAAGCAACTGTTGACAAACTATGGCAAACTGCAGCAATAATCATCGCAACAATAGCTACTATCCTTCTCTTAACAACTGGGATAAAAGAAGGTGAATCTATCGGAACTGGATTGTTATACACTAAAAGTCCATATGAAGAAAGAAGACCTAAAGCAATCAATGTGATCAGTACAATCCAATAACGTCTTGCTTCTTTCTTAGAACGAAAAGCACTAGCTGATCTACTTTTATTATGAAGGCTAGAATCGACTTCGACATTTTCTTTATTTTTATAGTCTAATGTGATCATCGCAGCCTCCTTGGTTTTCTTTTTCTCAATAAAATAGTAATAAACACGACTGCTCCCACTGATGCAAGTATTAAAGAAACAGGTAGTTCAAAAGGCTTTATAATTGTTCGAGAAATGATGTCACAGGTAGTTATTGTCCCCATTCCGATCACACATACCCAAGGTAAATTACTCCTAAGATCATCTCCTCTAAACATGGAAACAATGTTTGGAACAATTAACCCTAAGAAAGGTAAGTTTCCGATAACAGCAGCAACAATTCCAACAGCAACAGAGATAAGGCCAGTCCCAAAAAGAACAATTCTATTGTAATTAACGCCAAGGCTTGTTGCGACATCTTCTCCTAGTCCAGCTAAAGTCAACCTATTCGCATACATAAAAATAAGCAAAGTAACGATAACAATCAGCCATAAATATTCGTATCTTCCCACCTGAATGTTAGCAAATGAACCTACAAACCAAGTTTCAATACTTTGCGTCATTTGAAAAAGAAGTCCCAAAAAAGTAGACACTGCAGAAATAACTGCTCCAAGCATCAATCCAATAATCGGAACAATTAAAGATGAGCGAAGCTTAACTCTTCTTAAAAATAGAAAGAAAATCATAGTTCCTATAAAAGAAAAAATGATTGCACCAGTCATTCTTTGAACTAAAGTCGGGGCAGGAAATAGTAAATACACAAAAAGCAGGCCTAAGCCTGACCATTCAATAGTCCCCGTTGTAGTAGGTTCAACAAAACGATTCTGTGTAATTAATTGCATTACGAGCCCTGCCATCGCCATCGCAGCTCCGGTAAGCATTAATGCAACTGTTCTCGGAACACGAGTGATGAAAAACATCTCCATTCCGTCCTCTTGTCCACGAATATCATAAACTCCAGTAAACAGTGATATAATCCCTAAAATTACAACAATTATAATCGCTATTATAAAAGGTTTTGTCCATATTTTATTGTGATTATAAAACTGGGGTTGAGAAATATTCTCAACCCTAGAAATCATATTTTTTGACACTGCTTCGTACTCCTTTACACTACTTAGCTAAAGTTTTTGCGATATTTCCAAATAACTCTATATAAGTCTGAATTGATTCATTTGTGTAAGTATCTGCTGGTGCATAAACAACTTGTTTTTTAGAAACAGCAGTTGTGTTTTGAAGAGCTGGTGATTTAGAAATAACATCTTGAGCAGGAGCTGACTTAGCAGCATCAGATGTTGCAGCATCACGATCTAATACGAAAAGCCAATCAGGATTTGTTTGTGCGATAGCTTCAACAGAAACGTCATCACCTTTATGACCTGCAGTAGAATTAGCAACTTCTAGTGCTGGAGTCCAGCCAAAGATTTCATACATCGGTCCCCAAACGCGACCAGAGTGTGGCGCAGCAAAACCAATATTTCCACCAGTAACGATAACACTCATAACTTTATCTTTTCCGTTATAAGCAGATTTTACTTTTTCAATAGATTTATCAAAATCAGCTACTACTTGTTTAGCTTCTTTATCTTTATCAAAGATTTTCCCTAAAGTAATTGTAGAATCTTTAAGTCCTTTTACTAAGTTTTCGCCAGGCTTAGTAGCTTTCTCAGAAACATCAACATTAAGATCAATAACAGCTGCATTTGGCACTAATTTTTTGATTTCTTCGTAATGGCCAGCAAATCTTTGACCAACGATTACAAGTTCAGGGTTTGCCGCTGCAATAATTTCAAGATTTGGTTCACGGTGATTCCCAATATTTTTAACTGAATCATCCTTTACATATGGTGAAGTTGCAGGCATTACATCCTTTGGAGCAGCCGCTAATTTAATTCCCCAATCAGATAAAGTTTCAAAAGTTCTATTATCTAAAGCAACTACATTCTTTGGATTTACAGGGACTTTAACAGTTCCATGAGCATCAGTGATTTCAACCGTTTTTGGCTTATCACTACTATCACCTTTATTAGCTTTCGAAGTTTCCTTACCTGAATCTGAGCAAGCTACTAACATTAAAGTGAAAATTGCTAGAATACTTACTAATTTTAAAAGCATAGTTTTTTTCATACGTATACTCCTTATTATGTAATTTAGTTCGAAAATGATGACGTCATAGATTGAATTAGATAGTAACTTTCATGTATCTAAATTGCTATTGATAATCATTTTCATTTGAACATCCTGTAAATAAGTATAGTCATTAATTCTGTGAAAATCTTGTGAATGGTGTGAGTTAATAAAATTAAAAACAAATTAGATACGGTCTCCACCAGATCCATCCCCCGCACGTACTAACCGATAGATTAGCACCTTATAAACCATGATTTCTACTGCAAAAAAATGCCCATTTCTGATAGCAATCTTCTTTTAATATTTCACAGAAACTACCTTATTATCTTATTCTTATCAATCAACCATTGAATAGCCTCTGCCATGTATCGTTTGAATATATCTGTCTTTCTTCTCACACTTTAACTTTTTTCTTACATACCCAATATATAAGTCTACTACATTTGGATTTACTACTACGTTATATCCCCAAACCTGATTCAAAAGCATTTCACGACTCAATATTGTATTTTTATTCTTGATTAAAAATACAAGTAAATCGTACTCACGCTTCGTAAGCGAGAGATTTTTACCATCTTTTTTCACAATATTGCTAGATGCATCAACAAAGAGATCCTTAAACTGAAAAAAATTTATCTCATTTTGCTGATTATAGTCACTTCTTCTTAAAATAGCTTGAACTCTTGCTACTAATTCTTCTTTCACAAATGGTTTTCTAATATAATCATCTGCACCTGCCTGTAACCCCGCTATGCAATCCTTACTAGAAGTGTTATCAGTCACAATAATGATTGGTGTCGTTTTAACAAGTCGTATTTGTCTGCAAATTTCTGGTCCAGATATACTTAATGAGTCCCAATCCAATATGATAATATCCCAATCTTGTTCATATACTATATTTAAACCTTGGTTTTCATTGTGAAGTTTTAAAATAAAACAGCCTTCTTTCTTTAAACCGCTTACGATTTTCTTCGCTAAAGACCGTTCATTCTTAATTACTAACACCTGCCTCACCGATGGTTCACCTCTACTTCAATATAACTTAGTTAGATAAAAAATTATCTCGAAAAAATATTTCGAAATTTATAAATATGGAATCCCTAAAAAAGCCATTATAACAGCTTATTAGGAGAACTCTATATAATCTTACAATAGATATGAATAGAAACACAAAGGATATGAAGATTTAAATACATATTATTTAATCATTAAGGGCATTTATAGTATCTATTTCGAGGGTACCGCCCCATCAACTTAAGAATTTTATAAAACTACAAAACAAAAAGAACCATCCCCCCGCCAACCTGGCAAAGTTATGGTTCATATCCTACAAAATAAAAAACCACCAAACAGTTATGTATTGGTGGAGACGGTGGGAGTCGAACCCACGTCCAAAAATATCGGCACTTAAGCTTCTACGAGTGTAGTCGATATATTAGCATTTCGCGAACTCTTCAGCCTATCGACAGGCTTCCAAGTTGCTAGTCTGATTGTTCTCTTCCTTCGCCCTCAGACGGCGAACTCCGGCGTAGTCCACTTAGTTTGAGTCCCTTACCCTACCACATGGACGATGGAGGGAGGAACCTTTAGTGCAATTAAGCAGCTAAAGAAAGATTGTTTTGTTTGCCAATTATAGGCTTTGACGTTTTAACGAGGCCGATCCCCTCGACTCGCAACCTAAGCTCGAACTATCCCTGTCGAATCCGTAACGTCCCCATGATAAAAATGGAGCATACGAAGAAAATATCGTGATAGCTACTAAGAGCTGTTTTTCAATGTGCAACAATCTTACATAAGTTATTATATCATACGCGCGCCGTTTTACAAATGTAAATATCTGTATTACATCTTTTGACGATCACGGAACGCGCGTGCAATTTCACGTTTAGCTTCTTTCTCTTTTAAATCGTTACGCTTATCATATTGCTTTTTACCTTTTGCTAAACCAAGTGCCATTTTCGCGAATCCATTTTTTAAATAAATTCTAACTGGAACTAATGCATAGCCTGTTTCTTTTGAAGCACCCGTTAACTTCTCAATTTCTTTTTTATGAAGAAGTAACTTTCTTGTACGAAGTGGATCATGATTGAAACGATTCCCTTGCTCATATGTACTAATATGCATATTATGAACCCATACTTCACCATTATGTACACGAGCAAATGCATCTTTCAAGTTCACGCGTCCAGCACGAATCGACTTAATTTCCGTTCCTTGAAGGACAAGCCCTGCTTCGTATGTTTCTTCGATGAAATAATCATGAAAAGCTTTTTTATTTTGCGCAATAACCTTACCTGTACCCTTTGGCATATAACGTCCCTCCTCTATTTTTACTATTGTAACAAATGTGTACAAAAAGCGAAAGTGGCTCGCTCAGAATCTTTGGACATTGGAACTCCCGACAGAGAAGCGCTTTTTGCTTCGTCCGAGGGAGTGAAATGGCCAATGGATTCTAGCCACTGTAGCTGGATTCCAACAAGAAGCGAAAGTGGCTCGCTCTCAAGCCACCAATAAAAAAAGAAAAAGCCTCGCTTTTCACCAAAGCGAAGCCCTCTTTTTCTTACTTACGCTTTTTCTTTTTCTTCTTGAATCCTGGTACGTTTTCGAAGAATGCTTTTTTCTTCTTGCCGTTACTATCTTTTTTCCCTGGCTGGCTAGCGGATGCTGACGCAGAAGCGGATCCTCTTCCTTTTCCTGTGCCTGTGCCTGTTCCTTTTCCTTTGCCACCACGGTCAAATTTTCTACCTGTGCCACGTTCGCCGCCGCGCTCATTACTGCGCTCGCTACGTCCACCGCGTTTCTTTCTGCCTGTTCTTGGCTGTTCGATAACGACTGGGCGATCTTTGAACTTACGACGAGGTGTACCTTTCATGCCAACGATTTCAAAGTCGATTGCACGCTCGTCTTTGTTTACGTTAATAACGCGAATTGTAATTTCGTCTCCGATGCGGAATACGTTACCTGTACGTTCTCCGATCATTGCGAAATGTTTTTCGTCATAACGGTAGTAATCATCCGTTAAGTAGCTAACATGTACAAGACCTTCAATTGTATTTGGAAGCTCTACGAATAAACCGAAGTTTGTTACAGAGCTAATCATACCGTCATACTCTTCGCCGACTTTATCAACCATATACTCTGCTTTTTTCATTTCGTCTGTTTCACGTTCTGCTTCAACAGCACGGCGTTCCATATTAGAAGAGTGTTCTGCTATCTCAGGTAAGTTTTCACGCCATTTTGCTTGTGTTTCATGGTCGACTTTACCGTTAATGATGTATTCACGAATTAATCTATGAACGATCGTATCTGGGTAACGACGAATTGGCGATGTGAAATGCGTGTAGAACTCAGTTGATAAACCGAAATGCCCTAAGCTATCCGCATCGTAACGCGCTTGCTTCATTGAACGAAGCATTACTGTTGAAATAACTACTTCTTCCGGCTGCCCTTGCACCATTTCAAGAATCTGTTGTAGCGCACGAGGATGTATTTCATTCGCACGTCCTTTTACCGCATATCCGAAGTTCGTTACAAACTCGAAGAAACGCTCAAGCTTATCTTCTTTTGGATCTTCATGGACACGGTACATGAATGGTACGTTCATCCAGTGGAAGTGCTCTGCTACTGTTTCGTTCGCAACAAGCATAAATTCTTCAATTAACTTCTCTGATACAGAACGATCGCGCATGACAACATCTGTCGGTTTTCCTTCTTCATCTACTAATACTTTCGCTTCTTTAAAGTCAAAGTCGATTGCACCGCGGCGCATACGTTTTTCACGTAGGATTTGCGCTAATTGCCCCATCTCTTTAAACATCGGTACGAGCGGCTCATAGCGTTTGATTAACTCTTCGTCCTCATCTTCTAAAATGCTTCTTACGTCAGCATACGTCATACGCTCTGTCGTTTTAATCACACTTTGGAAAATCTCGTGCTTTACAACGTCACCTAAGTTGTTGATTTCCATTTCACAAGATAACGTCAGACGGTCTACTTTCGGGTTTAACGAACAAATACCGTTAGATAGACGATGCGGAATCATCGGAATTACACGGTCAACAAGATATACACTCGTCGCTCTTTCCGCTGCTTCTACATCAATTGGCGAGCCTTCTTGAACGTAATGACTTACATCCGCAATATGAACGCCAAGCTTGTAGTTACCGTTCTCAAGCTTCGTTACTGTAACAGCGTCATCTAAATCTTTCGCGTCTGCGCCGTCAATCGTTACGATCATTTGGTCACGCAGGTCGCGACGATCTTTTAAATCTTCTTCTGAAATCGTTTCTGGTACACTGTTTGCATGCTCCATCACTTCTTCAGGGAAAGCTAAAGGTAAATGATGTTTATGAATGACAGATAAAATATCTACTCCTGGATCATTTTTATGACCTAGAATTTGAATAACTTCACCTTCTGCACTTAAACGATTCTCTGGATAGCTCGTAATTTTCACAACTACTTTATGGCCTTCTACAGCACCCATCGATGCACTTTTCAAGATAAAGATATCACTCGTCCAGCGCTTATTGTCAGGTATAACAAATCCAAAATTTTTCGATTCTGTATATGTACCAACTAGTTCTTTCGTGCCACGCTCTAAAATACGTACAATTGAACCTTCTTGGCGTGATCCACTTGATTGTGCGCTAACACGTGCTAATACTGTATCGCCATGAAGTGCACCGTTTAACTCTGTAGGCGGGATGAAAAGATCATCATCTCCCGTTTTCTTTTCGTCTGGTACAACGAATGCAAATCCACGTGCATGTCCAATTAATTTACCGCGTACTAAATTCATCTTTTCAGGAAGACCGTAACGGTTACTACGAGTACGAATAACAAGTCCCTTCTCTTCCATCGTTACAAGTGCCTTTACAAAATCTTTAAAGCCCTCAGAACCTTCAATTCCAAATGCCTCTTCTAACTCTTGTATCGTTAGCGGTTTATACGCTTCTTCTCTCATAAATAATAACAACTTATCAATATGTTCTTGTATGATTTCTTCCAAGCAAAAATACCTCCTTTAAACCCTTATATTATTTAGTGTATCCGAAAGATGGGGGATGTATAAAGCGAAACTTCAATCATCTCCCAATGATTTTTTTACAGCTTTCATAAAAAATTCCCTTATGAAAAAAAGAGGCAACTAGATCTTACCAATCTAGTTGCTCCAAGAAGTTATATACATCCTCATGTAGCTCGTCACGTTGCTTATCAAGTGTAATGACATGCGTAGAGTCTTCATACCATTTAATGTCTTTTAACGTAGATTCTACACCGTTATAAATAATGTTAGCACTATCTGTATTAATCATTTCATCATGACGTGCTTGTACAACAAATGTCGGTGCATAAATCATATCCACATTGTTACGTACATCAGCAATTAATTGTTGTAATGCTTTTAATGTATTCATCGGTGTCTGTTGGAATTCCAACATTTCTTGTTCGATTTGCTCTGGTGATTTTTGCTCACGTTTTTTATATTCGCGGGCATATGCCAATATACCTTGGTACATCGTTTCTTCACTCTTAATATACATTGGTGCACACATTGGTACTACACCTAAAACCGGTACTGTATAACCTAATTTTAAAGAAAATACGCCGCCAAGTGATAATCCAGCAACAGCAATTTTCTCAAAGCCTTTATCTTTTAAAAGCTGATATGCCTCCATTACGTCTTGCCACCAATCTTCAGGACCTGTATGAACAAGCTCTTCTGGTGGTACACCGTGCCCTTTAAAAATTGGGGCATGACAAGTGTAGCCTTTCTTCTCTAAGAAACGCCCTAACATACGTACATCAGCTGAGTTTCCTGTGAAACCATGTAGTAATAAAACAGCGCGGTCTCCACCCTCAAATGTAAATGGTTTCGGAGATGCTAATTTCATCATGTACTTCTCCTCTTTCTCTTCTGTAATCTAGTCGTATTCTTTCTATATCTTAGTGTACCATATTTATATTTCTATAATCTAATTAGAAACATCTTTCAAATGGCAAAATAAAAAAAGAAGAACCATTAGTACAACTTACTAACGCTTCTTCTTTCAATTCTATAAATTTAAGTACGTAACAGCAATTGTTAATACGAAGAATAGAACAGCTAAAACAATTGTAATACGGTTTAATACTGCTTCAATTCCACGTGCTTTTTGCTTACCAAATAATTGCTCTGCACCGCCTGAAATTGCACCTGAAAGGCCTGAGCTATTACTAGACTGCATAAGTACCATAACAATCATTAAAATCGATACAATAATAAGTAAAACGGATAATAACGTATGCACTTGGCGTACCTCCTACAAAGATTCAGTTATTTTAACTGTAGCATAAATTCTATAGAAAAGCGAGAGCTATAGAGTCGCTCTCGCTTTTCTTCTATTACATAAACATCATTGCAAATAACGGCCCGAGCAAACATGTCAAAATTGCTGTTAATGTCATTGTTACCGATCCAATAACACCTTCATGTTCATTATTTTTCATCGCTCTCATGACACCCATAATATGAGAAGCACATCCAAATCCGATACCTTTACCAACTGAGTTTGTAACGCGGCTCCATTTTAATAAAAGCGGGCCGGTAATCGTTCCAGTAATACCTGCGATAACAACGAAAGCTGCTGTTAATGACGGTACACCACCAACTTGCTCTGAAACACTCATTGCAACTGGCATTGTCACCGATTTTGGTAAAGAAGATAAAATTAAGCTTTTATCCGTTCCCATAAGTGATGCAATGGCAAAATCACTCGCAATGGCAACTGTTGTACCTACTAATACGCCACCAGCAATCGGTACAACATACTTTTGCAGAACGTGACGTTGTTTATAAAGAGGAATTGCAAATGCTACAACACCGGGTCCGAGCAGTTTTGCAATCCAGCCGCCACCACTTTCCATATAATGTTGATATGGTATATCAAGCATAATAAATAAGAAAGCCATTAATCCTGTTGCTACAAGCATTGGAATGGTGAATGGTGTTGGAAATAATTTATAGATTTTTTTAGATAATTGGTATAATAGCACCGTAAAAAGAACCCAACCAATTCCGATTAATATTTGGCTCATCGCGACTCTCTTTCCTTTCTATTCGCAAGATATTGTCCTGTATGTCCTGCGACAATAATAATTAAAAATGTACTCGCTACAATTGTAATGAAAAGAGAAATTCCTTTACTCATAAAAAAAGCACCGTAATTCATTAGGCCAAGCGTTGGCGGAATTAATAAAAACGGCATAATAGCAACGAGTGTTTCTGCTCCTAAATCGAACCATTTCACTGGAAGAACTTTTAGGCTAAGTAAAACAAGTAAGAGGAACATTCCAATCAAACTTCCTGGAATCGGAATATTTAACATTTCTTGCACCCAATTTCCAACCATATAAAAGACGTAAAGAGCAGCAATTTGGACAAGAATCTTTGTAAATTTCATGTTCATCATCCCTCATGTTTATACGATCTTCTCTTAATATCTTTATCATAGTATAAATTGTAAAAAGCTGCAATTTATCAACTTGACAGCAAAAACAGCCTATGTTAGACGCTTACAACCTTGATATGACTGGATTTCTATGTAAAAATTAAGTCAAAAACCTTGACCTAATATAAAAAGTTTTTATTTTCTGAATTTATAAGGTTGTTATTTTAATAAAATAATCTTTTTATCCTTAAGCTTACATATATATAAAGTAAAACTTTAATCAGTGGGGGTCTTACTGCCCATTAAAGTGGGATAAATAAGATAGGTGGTGAACATATGCCCAAAAAAGTTCTTATTTTTTGTGATCCTGGGATTGATGATGCGATGGCCCTCCTCTTAGCATTCTTTATCGATGAAATAGAAATCATCGGCATTGTTGCTGATTACGGCAATGTTCCAAAAGAAATGGCCGTACAAAATGTTCATTTTCTTAAGCACGAAACAAAAAATAGAAATATTAAAGTATTTGGTGGTTCAGAACAACCGCTTACTGGTGCCCCTCCTTCTTTCTTTACGAATGTACACGGGAAACAAGGGCTCGGGCCAATTATTCCAAAGGAGAATGTGACTAACGGAGAAATGGAGAATTTTTTTGAAGTTATCCCTCTTATTGAGCAATATAAAGATGAATTAATCATTGTAAGTTTAGGAAGACTTACCTCCCTCGCAATTTTATTCATCCTATGTAAACAGTTAATGAAGCAAATTAAATCTTACTACGTAATGGGCGGTGCCTTTTTACACCCTGGTAATGTTACACCTATTTCTGAAGCTAACTTTTATGGTGATCCTACTGCCGCTAATATAGTCCTTCAATCCACAGCTAACATGTATATATACCCGTTAAACGTCACTCAATATTCTGTCATTACACCAGAAATGGCTGAATACATTGAGGCAAAAGGAAAAGCCCCACTTGTCAAACCGTTATTCGATCATTATTACTACGGATATTATAAAAATGCCCTACCAGATTTAAAAGGAAGCCCCTTTCATGACACAACGCCAATACTCGCTTTACTTGATAACTCTATGTTTACGTATCATAAATCACCTATCGTTGTCATGACGGAATCCTATGCACAAGGTGCAAGCATTGGAGAATTTCGCTCTTTAGGAGAATCCAAACCATTTACTGATTGGCCGAGTCATCAGATCGCAATCGATTTTGATTATAACCGTTTCTTTAAACATTTCATGTCACTTATGACGGGTGAGCAATTTTAAGCATAAAAAAACAGACCGTGATTTCTCACGGTCTGTCGTTATTTTCTACAATTATCGTTTGATGTTGTAGAAAGATTTGATACCATCGTAAACAGCGATTTCGCCTAGTTCGTCTTCGATGCGTAATAATTGGTTGTACTTAGCAATACGGTCAGTACGGCTCATAGAACCAGTTTTGATTTGGCCAGCGTTAGTTGCAACTGCGATGTCAGCGATTGTAGCATCTTCAGTTTCACCAGAACGGTGAGATACAACTGCTGTGTAACCAGCACGTTTAGCCATTTCGATAGCTTCGAAAGTCTCAGTTAAAGTACCGATTTGGTTAACTTTAATTAAGATTGAGTTAGAGATACCTTTTTCGATACCTTCAGCAAGTTTTTGTGTGTTAGTTACGAATAAGTCGTCACCAACTAATTGTACTTTATCACCGATACGCTCAGTTAATAATTTGTGACCATCCCAGTCGTTTTCGTCTAAACCATCTTCGATAGAGATGATTGGGAAGTCTTTGCAAAGCTCTTCGTAGAAATCAACCATTTCTGCAGAAGTTAAGCCAGTACGGCCTTCGCCTGCAAGGTCATATTTACCAGTTTCTTTGTTGTAGAACTCAGAAGAAGCAACGTCCATTCCTAAGAATACGTTCTCGCCAGCTTTGTAACCAGCTTTTTCGATAGCTTCGATGATTACTTCTAATGCTTCACGGTTAGAACCAAGGTTTGGAGCGAATCCACCTTCGTCACCTACTGCAGTGTTAAGACCTTTGTCATGTAATACAGCTTTAAGTGCATGGAATACTTCAGCACCCATACGGATTGATTCTTTGAATGTTGGAGCGCCAACTGGTAAGATCATGAACTCTTGGAAGTCTACGTTGTTATCAGCGTGAGAACCACCGTTGATGATGTTCATCATTGGAGTTGGTAATTGTTTTGCATTGAATCCACCAAGGTAACGGTATAATGGAAGACCTACGAAGTCAGCTGCTGCGTGAGCTACTGCCATAGATACACCAAGGATAGCGTTAGCGCCTAGTTTACCTTTGTTTGGAGTGCCATCTAATTCGATCATAGCACGGTCGATACCAGCTTGGTCAGTTACGTCGAAACCAACGATTTCTGGAGCGATTGCTTCGTTAACGTTGTTTACTGCATTTAGAACACCTTTACCAAGGTAACGAGATTTGTCACCGTCACGTAATTCTACTGCTTCGTGCTCACCAGTAGATGCACCACTTGGTACGATAGCGCGTCCGAAAGCGCCGCTTTCTGTGTAAACTTCTACTTCTACAGTTGGGTTACCACGAGAGTCAAGGACTTCGCGAGCATAAACATCAATAATTGTTGACATAATAAATTCTCTCCTTTTTATATAAGCAAATTATTTAATAATTGTTTTACCTGTCATTTCTTTCGGTTGTTCCACATTTAAAAGTGTAAGCATTGTTGGGGCGATATCTCCTAAAATACCACCTTCACGAAGCTCTACGTCATTTTTTGTAACGATGAAAGGAACCGGGTTAGTTGTATGAGCTGTCATTGGTCCACCATCAGCAGTTAACTCCTGATCAGCATTACCATGGTCAGCAGTAATAAGTGCTACACCATCTTTTGCAAGAATCGCTTCTACAACTTTTCCTAAACATTCGTCAGTTGCTTCTACTGCTTTAATTGTTGGTTCCATCATCCCAGAATGGCCAACCATATCACAGTTCGCAAAGTTAAGAATGATAACATCATGTTTATCATTTTCGATTTCATTTACTAAAGCGTCCGTTACTTCGTAAATGCTCATTTCAGGTTTCAAGTCATACGTTGCAACCTTCGGTGAGTTAATTAAGATACGCTCTTCTCCTGGGAATTCAGCCTCACGACCACCGCTAAAGAAGAATGTAACGTGCGGATACTTTTCAGTTTCCGCGATGCGAAGTTGCTTTAATCCCGCTTGCGCAACAACTTCACCTAATGTGTTATCAAGGTTCATTGGCTTGAATGCCACGTAACCATCTACAGTTTCACTGAAATGTGTCATACAAACGAATTCAGGAATGTGAGGTACTTTTTCACCACGATCGAACTCACGGAAGTCTTCGTTTGTAAATACACGAGCAATTTGAATTGCACGGTCTGGACGGAAGTTATAGAAGATAACTGCATCATCATCATTGATTGTTGCAACTGGCGTGTTATCGTCGTTAACAATTACAGACGGCAATACGAATTCATCGTAGATACCATTTGCATAAGAGTCTTCTACACACTCTTCTGCTGATTTATAAGTAGGGCCTTCACCATTCACCATAGCACTGTAACATTTTTCTACGCGATCCCAACGCTTGTCACGGTCCATAGAGTAATAACGACCAGAGATAGTCGCGAATTGTCCTACTCCTGTTTCTTTAATCACTTCATTTGTTGCATCGATATAACCTTTTGCTGTTTGTGGTCCAACATCGCGGCCATCTAAGAATGCATGGATATAAACTTTCTCCACGCCTTCTTTTGCTGCTAAGCGAAGAAGAGCAAACATATGGTTCATGTGACTGTGCACACCACCGTCAGAAAGTAAACCGAATAAATGAAGAGCAGTACCTTTTTCTTTTACGCTTTTAATTGCATTTTGGAACGTTTCGTTCTGATCGAACTCACCTTCACGAATTGCAACGTTTACGCGTGTTAAGCTTTGATATACAATGCGGCCAGCACCGATATTTAAGTGACCAACCTCAGAGTTACCCATTTGACCTTCTGGAAGACCTACTTCCTCACCACAAGCTGTAAGCGTTGTGTGAGGGAATTTGTTCCAGTAACCATCAAAATTAGGTTTCTTAGCTTGTGCTACAGCATTCCCATGAGTTTCTTCACGTAGTCCGAAACCATCAAGAATGATTAAAGCTGTTGGCTTTCTCATTTTACCGCCCCCAGAAGACCTAAGAACGAAGCAGGCTCTAAGCTAGCACCGCCAACTAAAGCGCCGTCGATGTCAGATTGTGCCATATACTCTTTAATGTTTTCTGGTTTTACGCTACCGCCGTATTGAATACGAACAGCTTCTGCAGCTTCTGTAGAAACAGCTTCTGCAACAACTTTACGGATGTGCGCACATACTTCGTTTGCATCTGCAGAAGAAGAAGATTTACCTGTACCGATAGCCCAGATTGGCTCATAAGCGATAACAGTTGCTTTAACTTGCTCTTCTGTTAAACCTGCAAGTGCTTTTGTCACTTGACCTGCTACTAGATCAAATGTTTTTCCGCTTTCGCGCTCTTCTAAAGTCTCACCACAACATACGATTGGTGTTAAACCATGTTCAAATGCTGCAAGAGTCTTTTTGTTTACTGACTCGTCTGTTTCAGCAAACATTTCACGACGCTCAGAGTGGCCAAGTACTACGTAGCCTACTTTTAAGTCGCTAAGTGCTACTGGGCTAATTTCGCCAGTGAATGCACCATTTTTTTCGAAGTGCATGTTTTGTGCACCTACTTGTAAGTCAGTTCCTTCAGTCGCTGCTACAAGACGCTCTAAGAATAGAGCTGGAGAGCAAACTACTGCATCAACAGCTGTAGCTGCTGGGATTTGACCTTTAACTTCCTCTACGAAGCTAACTGCTTCAGATAGAGTTTTATTCATTTTCCAGTTACCTGCGATAATTGGTTTACGCATGCTTTGCACCGTCCTTTTTCTTTGGCTGCTACTTATTTGTCGTTAAGACAAACTACACCTGGAAGCTCTTTACCTTCCATGAATTCTAATGACGCACCGCCGCCAGTAGAAATGTGGCTCATTTTATCAGCCATACCGAATTTTTCAACAGCTGCTGCAGAGTCACCACCGCCGATAACAGAGTATGTATCTTCTGCATCTGCTAATGCTTGTCCTACTGCTTTTGTACCTTCTGCGAATGGAGTCATTTCGAATACACCCATTGGTCCATTCCATACAACAAGCTTAGAATTTTTAATTACATCTGCATAAATTTCACGTGTTTTAGGACCGATGTCCACGCCTTCCCAGTTAGAAGGGATAGAGTCGATACCTACGATTTGAGTTGTTGCAGTTTCAGAGAATTCCTCTGTGATTACAACATCAACTGGCATGTAGAAGTTTACGCCTTTTTCTTTTGCAAGTTGCATAAATTCTTTAGCTAGTTCAATCTTGTCGTCTTCACATAGAGATAGACCAATTTCATGACCTAAAGCTTTAACGAATGTGTAAGCAAGTCCGCCACCGATGATTAAGTTATCTACTTTGTCTAATAGATGACGAATTACACCGATTTTATCTTTTACTTTCGCACCACCGATGATAGCTGTGAATGGACGTTCTGGATTAGAAAGTGCTTTACCTAATACATCTAACTCTTTTTCCATTAATAGACCAGATACTGCTGGTAGGTAGTCTGCGATTCCTGCTGTAGAAGCATGAGCACGGTGAGCTGCACCGAATGCATCGTTTACGAAGATATCAGCAAGTGCTGCAAATTCTTTCGCAAGTTCTGCATCGTTCTTTTCTTCGCCCGCATAGAAACGTACGTTTTCAAGAACTAATACGTCGCCTTCGTTCATTGCTGCAACCATTTCTTGTGCAACTGGTCCGAATGCTTCGTCCGCTTTTTTAACATCTTTACCAAGAAGCTCGCCTAAACGTGCTGCTACTGGAGTAAGACGTAATTCTTCTACTGCTTGACCTTTTGGACGGCCTAAGTGACTTGCTAAAATAACTTTCGCACCTTGCTCTACTAAATATTGAATTGTAGGAAGAGCTGCACGGATACGAGTTTCATCTGTAATTTTGCCTTCTTTCATAGGTACGTTGAAATCAACGCGGCAAAATACACGCTTACCTTTTAAATCTACGTCACGAATTGATTTTTTGTTCATTGGATTTCCCTCCGACTACTAGTTAGGATTGACAAAACCCACTCAAAAGCTTAACACATTTGCTTTTAAAACGAAAGAAGAGAGAGAGGGAACAAACCCTCTCCCTCGTTTTGTCATTGATTACTTATATAATTAAGAATTAAAGACCTTTAGAAGTCATGTATGCTGCTAGGTCTACTACACGGTTAGAGTAACCAGTTTCGTTATCGTACCAAGAAAGTACTTTAACCATGTTACCTTCCATTACCATTGTAGATAATGCATCGATTGTAGAAGAAGCAGTACATCCGTTATAGTCGATAGATACTAATGGCTCTTCGCTGTATCCAAGGATACCTTTTAATTCGCCTTCAGCTGCTGCTTTGAATGCTGCGTTTACATCTTCAACTGTTACTTCTTTGTCAAGTTCAACAACTAAGTCAACAAGAGAAACGTTAGCAGTTGGAACACGTACAGCGCCACCGTTTAATTTACCTTTAAGTTCTGGTAATACTAATGCTACAGCTTTAGCTGCACCAGTAGATGTTGGGATCATGTTTTCAGCTGCTGCACGAGCACGACGTAAATCTTTGTGTGGTAAGTCTAAGATTTGTTGGTCGTTAGTGTAAGAGTGAATTGTTGTCATCATTCCGCGTTTTACGCCGAATTTTTCGTTTAATACTTTAGCGAATGGAGCTAGACAGTTTGTAGTACAAGAAGCGTTAGATACTACGTTGTGGTTAGCTGCATCGTATTGTTCGTGGTTAACACCCATAACTACAGTGATATCTTCGTCAGAAGCTGGAGCTGAGATGATAACTTTCTTAACTGATCCACCTAAGTGTTTTTCAGCGTCTGATTTTTTAGTGAAACGGCCAGTAGATTCTACTACTACTTCTACTCCGTAGTCGCTCCATGGTAATTGAGCTGGGTCACGCTCAGCGATAACTTTAATTTCTTTACCGTTAACAACGATGCTGTTTTCGTTAGCAGATACTTCTGCATTTAAAGTTCCGTGAACTGTGTCATATTTTAAAAGGTGAGCTAATGTTTTAGCATCTGTTAAGTCGTTGATTGCTACTACTTCTACCTCAGAGTTGTTAAGAGCTGCGCGGAATACGTTACGTCCGATACGTCCAAATCCATTAATACCAATTTTAGTCATTTGAATTTCCTCCTTGGGGGATTATATTAAAGGGTAATACCCTTTGTTAACTGTTTTGCTGCACCTTCATCTGTAATTAGAATTGAAGTGTGCCCTTGTTTAATTACAGCTTGTATTGCCTTTGCCTTTGAAGAACCTCCAGCGACTGCAACAACGTGAGATACATGTTGTAAATCCTCAAGTTGCATACCAACTGTTCTTACTTTATGAACAACATTTCCTTGTTCATTAAAGTAGTAACCGAAAGCTTCGCCAACTGCTTCGCTTGCTTGAATCTTTAACCAATCTGCTTCTGAAGTATTTCTGCGACGTGCCATTGTTAACGCATCACCTATTCCATGAATGACGATATTGGAAGATCGAATCAACTCAAGAACTTCTTTCACGGAAGGCTCTGTCACAATAGACGCATATGCTTCGCTACTAACATGGTCTGGAACATACAATAAGCGATAATTACTCATCGTATTTTGCGCCATTTTGGCACAAATGGTGTTGGCTTCTAATTCGACACCTTCTCCAATTCCACCACGTGCTGGGACAAATAGCATATGTAAATCTTTGCAATCAAGCTGCATCATGTCCGCAGCAGCAGCTAGCGTAGTTCCTCCAGCCACAGCAACGATATTATTCGCTGTCAGACGGTCTTTTATACAAGTCACACAAGCACGGCCCATCTCCAGTTTGACCCAAGGCGATTCATCACTATCACCAGGGACAACGAAAACTTCATCCAAGTCTAATGTTTCCTTAAGTTGCTTTTCTAAAACCTTTAACCCGGAAATTTCTTTCATAAAGTCTTCCAAAGCAAGAACTAAAGCTGTTCCTTCTTCTGTCAAAGTCATTCCAGAAGAAGCGACGTGAACTAAGTTTTGTTCTTTCAAAACTTGAACTTCACTTCGCAATACTCGTTCTGTCATACCGAGACTTGCTGACAAATTTCTTCTTCCAATCGGCTGCATGAGCCTAATGTATTGAAGAATTTGCATTCTCGTTTGCATAACAGGTAGCAGATCAGGTAATAATTTTTTAGTATTCTGAATCCATGAGCGCATATCTTTTCTCCTCACTACATTGGTTCATTTTCCCTCGTGGTCACTTTACGTCCCGTAGTGACATTTTGTGTCCCACATAGGTTAAAAAAATAATCCCTGCTACGTGTATTATTGTAACAGGAGATAGAAACTTATTCAACTCTTAACTGCATTCTTTATATAGTTTATTATGACACCTTTGTGAATGTTACCATATTCCACCTGTTTCCCGCCTATTTCTACAACCGGAATCATTAGGTGATATTTTTCTAAAAGGTCATTATCTTCATATATATCTATTTCCTCAATTTGAAAAGAATATTCACATTGTACTTCCTGTAAAACTTGTTTCGCCTGCACGCACAGGCCACAATCTTTTTTTGTATACAGTACAACTTCCATCTTCTTCACCTATCCGATCGTTTTTCGTAATGACGACGCTGGAATGTGCATTTGTTCTCTATACTTTGCCACTGTTCTTCGAGAAATAACGATTTCATGCTCTTCTTCTAATAATTTTGAAATCTTTTGATCTGAAAGTGGCTTTTTCTTATTTTCCGCTTCAACAAGCGTTTGAATAAACCGTTTCACACGCTTTGTAGAAACTGCTTCATCTTCAGTAGTCGAAACAGCATTACTAAAGAACGATTTCATCTCAAATAAACCGTGTGGTGTTTGCACATATTTATTTCGCGTTGCACGACTAATTGTAGACTCATGCACACTTAACTCTTCTGCTACCTCTTTTAAAGCAAGTGGCTTTAAATGTTCTGGACCTTCCCAGAAGAAATCATGTTGTTTTTCCATAATAATGGTCATCACTTGCAGAAGCGTTTGTTTTCTCTGTTTTAAACTGCGCATAATCCACTGCACATGCTGATACTTTTCTGATACGTAAGATGCTACTTCACTTTCACTATCATTCAGAAGTGCACTATACTCAGAATGAATTTCAATTCTCGGCATATTTCTCTCATTC
This sequence comes from Bacillus cereus group sp. BfR-BA-01309, assembly GCF_022664315.1. Classification (NCBI taxonomy): domain Bacteria; kingdom Bacillati; phylum Bacillota; class Bacilli; order Caryophanales; family Bacillaceae; genus Bacillus; species Bacillus cereus group sp. BfR-BA-01309. The sequence continues at coordinate 368,939 of NZ_JAKUHE010000003.1, read as the reverse complement.
ATTTGTAAAACGAGACGATCACCATCTTTTTTCACCGCCATATCAGGCACAATGTAAAGTGGTTTATCAGAAGAAAACGCAAGACCTGGTTTCGGCTGCAGGGACGTAATACAGTTCACTGCCGATTGCAATTCTTCATTACTACACTTCAACACTTGAACGAGCTTTCGCCAATCCTTCTTCACGAAATAAGCGAAGTGATCCTCTATAACCTCTTCCGCTAATCCATCCCGTCTTTGTAAGCGCTTCAATTGTAAAGTTAGACATTCCTGAATATTACGCGCTCCTACCCCTGCTGGCTCGAGCGATTGGACAAGCTCTACAGAGCGGTCGACTACATGAATCGGTGCGGAAAGGAGATCCGCTAACTCTTCGTTCGTTTCTTGTAAATACCCATTTCCATCCATGTTCATAATAATGAAAGAAGCTACTTTTCGCTCTTCTTCATCTATTTTATAATACTGTATTTGATTTAATAAATGTTGCTGAATCGTTGTAGAATCCACACTGTAGATTTCCATCTGATTCTCGACTTGTTTGCTGGTACTTTTACTTGTGTTAGAGCTCTTTTTCTTCTCCCTCTCAAAACCACCTAACTCAATAAGGGGATTCTCTAACGATTGCTCATACAAAAACTCCGATAATTCTTGTACATTATACTGGAGCATTGTAATCGCTTGCCTTAACTCTTGTGTCATTGCCAAACGTAAGCTTTGTTCTTGTAAAAGACTTGCCTTCAAACTAATCTCCCCCTTGTTTCTATTGTACAATAAGTTTGGTAAAAGGAGAATCCTCACGCAGAAACCCATTCCAAAATATTATTAATTTATATGTATTAATGAGATTTACAACTTACAACCGAAATTTGAATAATATTGAAAGAAAATAATAACTCGCTAAATTATTATCAAGTACTAATAGTAAATCTTATTACTAGATATAACAAGAGGGAAATAAAAAAAGTCCTAACCTACAAAACGTAAGTTAGGACTTTTTGACGCGCCCAGAGGGATTCGAACCCCCGGCAGACGTGGTACCGGAAACCACCGCTCTATCCGACTGAGCTATGGGCGCATGATTATAAAAACACTTCATTTTCTTTTCATAATAATAGCAATAAAATCCATCTAAATCAATAAAAATATCCCCATAATCCTCTATGCACCCTAGTTAGGAGTAGATTAACAAAGCACTATCCCCTAAATTTTCCAATCATAAATTCACTCCAACTCACAAATTATAATCTTTGAATTGATATTCCAAAGGGGGCTTCATTCAATGACTGTAATTACAAAACTAAAGCAAACTGTTTCTGGATTAAAAAGCGCACAAGCTAGCTTAGAGGGATTCGCTCTTGATACGGATAACCAACAAGCAAAGCAACTTTTCCAAACAGCTGCAGAGCAAACACAAACGATTATCGATTCTTTAAACCCACGCGTTGAAGAAGTCCAACAAGAAGAACCACAATACTCACAGCAATAACGGATTCGTCATGCTGTGAAATAGAAAAAGGATGATATGCAGTCATCCTTTTTCTATCACATTACATATTGCAATAGAAATGGAATGATAATCATGCGAAAACTCGGCCTCATAGCCGCATTATTTGCCCTTCTATGTAGCTCTTTTACCGGATGTGATCACAGCCCATTAGATAAAAAGGTAAAGAAAGAAGAAGCAAAGCGAACAGAGAAAGAAAAAGGACCTAAATTAACGAAAATGAGTACAGAATCCTTTAATCAATCTATATCGCAAGAAGCAAAGAAAACAGCTATCGCTATGGATGAAATTATAAAAAGCGCTGCAGTGAATTCAAATTTAGATCTCTACATAGCAGTTAAGCCTGAGCATCATGAACGCTTTGGGCTAAAACCTTTACGCAAGAAACTTCAAAAGCAACTAAGTGATGAATATCCAACTTTCGATGTTCGTGTTAGTACAGATAAAAAAATCTTTATGTTACTCGAAAAGCTTGAAAACAGAATCAAGAAAAAAGAAATATCTAAAGGTGAAATCAAAAAACAGTTAAAACTTATCGGATCAGAAATGGAATCTAACACTTAACGCTTTCGAATAGAAAAGGAAGGATCGCAATGTCTAGTAAAGATAAGAACTTAACCCCTGTACAACAGGAGTATAAAAAATTTGAGCAAGAACGGGAACCGAAGCGCCCTGTCTTGAAAAATTGTATAAAAGCCTTTTTCGTCGGTGGTTTTATTTGCTTCATCGGACAACTCATTTCTACTTTTTACATCACATATTTTGATTTCACTGAGCGTTCAGCAGGAAATCCAACAGTCGCAACTCTAATTTTCATCTCCATGTTGCTAACTGGATTCGGCGTATACGATCGCCTCGGACAATTCGCTGGAGCTGGCACAGCTGTACCTGTTACTGGATTTGGGAATTCCGTAATCGCAGCATGTATTGAACATCGGACTGAAGGATTCGTACTCGGCGTTGGAGGAAATATGTTTAAATTAGCCGGCTCCGTTATTTTATTTGGTGTATTTTCAGCTTTCGTCATCGCACTTATTAAAACGATTCTCGTTCAATGGGGAGGTCTATAAATGTTACAAGGACACCGAACATGGGTATTCGAAAACAAACCAGTTATTATCTCAACCGGGGTAGTTGGTGGACCGTTTGAAGCGAATGGAAATATACCTGAAGACTTCGACACCCTCCATGAAGATTTATGGCTCGGACAAGATTCTTACGAGAAGGCGCACAAAATTTTATTTGAAGAAGCTTGTAGCCGCGCTACTGAAAAAGCCAAGCTTCGTAAAGACGATATCCAATTTGTACTTGCAGGAGATTTAATTAATCAAATCACTCCAACAAGCTTTGCCTGCCGTACACTCGGAACACCATATCTCGGATTATTCGGCGCATGTTCTACTTCAATGGAAGGATTAGCACTCGGGGCAAGCATTGTAAATGCAAAAGGTGCAAAATATTTATTAACTGGAGCATCCAGCCACAATGCCGCTGTAGAAAAACAATTCCGGTATCCAACTGAATACGGCGGTCAAAAACCTCCTACCGCACAATGGACAGTAACTGGAGCTGGCGCAGCTATTTTAAGCGACACTGGACATGGGCCTAGAGTAACATCTGCAACAATCGGAAGAGTGATTGATATGGGATTAACAGATCCTTTTAATATGGGTGGTGCGATGGCCCCGGCGGCTGTCGATACGATTGAAGCCCATTTACGCGAACGACAAATTGACGCCTCTTATTACGACTTAATCGTAACAGGTGACCTTGGACATGTCGGTCGCGAAATTGCCTACGACCTACTACATAAACACGGAACAAAAGTAACAAGTGAACAATTCCAAGATTGCGGAATCATTATTTACAGAGACGGACAACCAGTCATAGCTGGGGCGAGTGGACCAGGATGTTCCGCAACAGTCGTGTATGGTCATTTATTAAACCGAATGAAAAGAGGAGAGCTCAAAAAAATACTTGTCGTTGCGACAGGCGCTTTACTATCTCCACTTACATTCCAACAAGAAGAAACGATTCCGTGTATCGCTCACGCCGTTTCGATTGAATTTGGAGGTGCAACGCAATGATTTTTTTCTGGGCTTTCGTCATTGGTGGACTCATATGTGTAATCGGACAACTTATGTTTGATGTCGGCAAATTAACACCCGCTCATACAATGGCAACACTTGTTGTTGTCGGCGCTATACTAGACGGCTTTAACCTGTATGAACCATTAATTGACTTTGCAGGTGCCGGTGCAACTGTACCTATTACAAGTTTCGGTAATGCCCTCGTTCACGGGGCAATGGAAGAAGCTGCAAAACACGGCATCGTTGGCGTTATTACTGGAATGTTTAAAGTAACGAGCGCTGGTATATCAGCAGCTATTATTTTCGGATTCATTGGAGCATTGCTATTCAAACCGAAAGGATAAGGTGTTCGTATGACAGTTATTGCTAGCGTTAAAACCTGCCTCGCTAGTGTAAGGGGCGCTCAAGCAAGCTTAAGTTCTCTTTCACTACATTCACAGGACGCGGAATCAAAACGTGTATTTCATGAATGTATGTTAGAAATGGACAGCATCATCGCTGATTTACAGAATAGAGTTTCAGTATTAGAACGTGAAGAACCTCAATATAAAGGGTTTTAAGTAGACTGGAGGAAATGACTATGTCTCACCTGCCGGAATGGACACTTGTCATTCTTCGCTCTGTATTCATATTAATTATTTTATTCGCTATTACAAAATGGTTAGGGAAAAGACAAATCTCTCAGCTCTCCTTTTTTGAATACATAGCCGGAATGACAATCGGTGACATTGCTGCCCAAGTATCTACAGGGCTCGATTCAAAATTTTTCCACGGCGTCTTTGCGATACTCATTTTCGCTGTGGTACCTTTTTTAACAGGAATCCTCTCTTTAAAAAACAAAACAGCTCGAGATTTTTTTGAAGGAAAATCTACCGTATTAATAAAAGACGGAAAGATACTCGAAGACAACTTAAAGAAAGAAAAATATACAAGTGACGAATTACTGGAACTTCTCCGTGGAAAAGATGCTTTCAGCGTAGCCGATGTTGAATTCGCTGTACTAGAACCGAGCGGAGAATTGAATGTGTTATTGAAGAAAGATCGCCAACCACTTACAGCAAAAGATATCGGCTTAAAAGTGCCAAACGAAAAAGAACCACAAACTGTTATTATGGATGGAAATGTCTTAGATGAACCTTTATCCTCTAGTGGGCATAACCGTGCTTGGTTACATTCTGAACTAGAAAAGCTCGGTGTTGTTATTGAAAATGTCTTTCTCGGTCAAGTGGATTCATATGGGCAACTTACTATCGACATTTATAATGACAAACTACAAATGCCTTCTCCTCAAAACAAGCCTTTATTATTAGCATCTTTAAAAAAATGCCATGCTGATCTTGAACTATTTTCCCTAGAAACAAAGTCGAAATCAGCAAGCGAAATGTATAGTAAAAACGCGAAACACATCGAAAAGATTTTAAATAAAGTAACCTATCTTTTAAAAGAATAAATATCAAAAGAACGCTGTATTAAAAAGGCGTTCTTTTCTTTTTTTCTACAGCTTTTATAACGTTTAAATTTATGTAATTCGGTTATGATGTTGAAGATACATAAGCAGGGAATTTCAAAAACATAGCGAATATTTCATGGTACAACTACATATTTTTTTGATTTAAAGTGGTTTCGTTTGACCTTTATTGACCATAATTGTATTATAAGACTAAGAAAGCTTTAGAAGGAGGAAATAACAGATGAATTTAATTCCTACAGTAATTGAACAAACAAATCGTGGAGAACGCGCTTACGATATTTACTCTCGACTATTAAAAGACCGCATCATTATGCTTGGTAGTGCAATTGATGACAACGTAGCTAACTCAATCGTTTCCCAGCTTTTATTCTTGGAATCTCAAGATCCAGAAAAAGATATTCACATCTACATCAACAGCCCTGGTGGTTCTATCACAGCAGGTATGGCAATTTACGATACAATGCAGTTTATTAAACCACAAGTATCAACAATCTGTATCGGTATGGCTGCATCTATGGGGGCATTCTTACTTGCAGCAGGTGAAAAAGGTAAACGTTATGCACTTCCAAACAGTGAAGTAATGATTCACCAACCACTTGGTGGAGCACAAGGTCAAGCGACTGAAATCGAAATCGCTGCAAAACGTATCCTATTCTTACGTGAAAAACTAAACCAAATTCTTGCTGACCGCACAGGTCAACCTCTTGAAGTACTACAACGCGACACAGACCGTGACAACTTCATGACAGCAGAAAAAGCTTTAGAATACGGTTTAATCGATAAGATCTTTACAAATCGTTAATAGATATTTAAAGCGGAAGCGGCTCGTTCAGAATCGCAGGGCGATGGAGCCCCTGATTCCGAGGCGCTTTTGCCTCGAATGAAGGGGCGAAACGACCGAAAATTCTAGCCGGTGGAGCTAGATAGATTTAAAGCGGAAGCGCCCTATAATTGGGCGCTTCTTTTTATGTTCAAACCGCTGCATGTACATACCCCACCCCAACAACAAAACAAAAAAGCTATCGCACATGCGCGATAGCTTCTTATTGTACATATGCAGCTAATGCTTCTAAGGCTTCTTCTGCATCTGAACCTTCTGTTGTAATTGTTATCATGCTACCTGTTCCAATTGCTAAGCTCATAATCCCCATTATGCTCTTTGCATTCACTGTCTTTCCATCTTTCTCGATGAAGATATCCGCATGAAAGCGATTGGCCTCTTGTACAAACAACGCAGCCGGACGTGCTTGTAAACCGTTTTTTAATGAAACCTGAACTCGTTTTTGAACCACAGCTCCATTTCCCCTTTAACCTCTTATTTTTTCGCTACCGTTTCCCCCGCGCGTAATTTCTCTGCAATCTCATCGATTTTACGCAAACGATGATTAATACCCGATTTACTAATTTTCCCCCCGGATACCATCTCGCCTAACTCTTTCAATGTTACATCTTGATAATCTCTTCGTAATTGTGCAATTTCTCGTAGTTTATCTGGTAATATATCAAGACCAACTGTCTCATCAATATAACGGATATTTTCAATCTGCCTTAGCGCTGCACCAATTGTTTTATTTAAATTGGCTGTTTCGCAGTTCACTAAACGATTTACTGAATTACGCATATCGCGAACAATTCGAATGTCTTCAAATCTTAAAAGTGCATTATGAGCGCCTATAATATTTAAAAACTCCGTAATCTTTTCTGCTTCTTTCAAATACGTAATGTACCCTTTTCTTCTTTCCAACGTCTTACTATTTAAATCAAATCCGTTCATCAGTTCACATATAGCATCATTATGTTCCTTATATAACGAAAAGACTTCTAAATGATAAGATGATGTTTCTGGGTTATTTACTGAACCACCTGCTAAAAATGCACCGCGTAAATACGATCGTTTACAACATTTCTTATCAATCAATTCTTGTGATATATTTCGGATAAATGAAAAGTCGTCTCGAACAATATGAAGATCAGCTAATATTTCGCGAGACTTCTCAACAAGCCGCACAATATATACATTATTTTTCTTCAATCGCATTTTTTTACGAACAAGTAATTCTACCGTCACGTCATATCCTTTTTTCAAAAGCGTATAAATCCTTCTTGCAATTGCCGCATTCTCCGTTTGAATATCGATAGATAGACGACGATTTGAAAAAGAAAGCGATCCGTTCATTCGAAGTAACGCTGATAATTCTGCTTTCTCACAGCATTCCTTCATCTCAAGATTCGTCAACTCTTTCTTTGTTTCTGATGCAAATGACACAGTCAACACCTCCTTATACGATTACTTTGGAACAAAAATCTTGTCCTATATGAAAGGATGAGCGTTACCTCAAACGAGGCAACGCACATCTACAACAGTGAATATAAAATAGAAGCTAGTTTTAATGTATCGTGCCTTACAACACGATCATCATACTTCGCCAATTGATCTTGAATGACATCAATATTGCTCTCTGTAAAACGCTCTTCATCTACTACAACTGGTGCCGACATTTCTTCCTCATATAACTCACGTAATTCACAAGGAATATCACGGTTATTTACAATTGCAGTATCGATAAATGGTTTACCTAAATGATCATGTAACGCCTGCACATGGTCAAACGCAGTATATCCCATCGTTTCACCAGCTTGCGTCATAACATTACACACATATACCTTCTTTGCTTTTGCAGCAAGAACAGCGTCCCCGATTTTGTTAACAACTAAATTCGGTAATATACTCGTATACAAACTTCCTGGACCAAAAACTAGTAAATCAGCTCGTTTAATCTCAGCCAACGTTTCATGTAACGGCTCTACATCTTCTGGAGTTAGAAAGACGCGGTTAATCTTCTTTCCGTAATAAGGAATCTTTGATTCGCCTGTTACAATTTCTCCATCTTCTAGTTCCGCATGAAGTACCGCACTTTGGTTCGCTGCTGGTAACACACGTCCTCTGACATTTAACACTTTACTCGTTTCCGTAATCGCATGAAAAAAGTCTCCTGTAATTGAGGTCATACCCGCCAATAATAAATTTCCTAACGCATGACCTTTCAGCCCGTCTCCCGTTGTGAAACGATGCTGGAATAAAGCTTCCACCAGCGGCTCTACATCTGATAACGCAACAAGTACGTTACGAATGTCACCTGGGGGTGGAATTTCTAGCTCATCACGTAATCTACCTGAACTGCCACCATCATCAGCGATTGTAACAACTGCTGTAATATCAACTGGATATTGTTTTAATCCTCGTAATAAAACAGAGAGTCCAGTACCGCCTCCCATGATAACAATTTTAGGTTTTCTCTCTTTTTTCATCCCTTAATGGCCCTTTCTCTTCTCCACATCACGATGAGATACATGAACGCTATACTCTGGTTTCAAATGTTTCCCAAGGTATTCTGTAAGCGTAACAGAACGATGCTGTCCACCTGTACATCCAATTGCAATTACAAGTTGACTCTTGCCTTCTCTTTTATAATGAGGCAGCATGAAAGTAATAAGATCCGTCAATTTCTCTAAAAACTTATGTGTCTCATTAAATTTCAGCACATACGATGAAACTTCCTCATCTAATCCTGTTAATGGCTTCATATGTGGAATGTAATATGGATTTGGTAAAAAACGAACATCAAATACTAAATCTGCATCAATTGGAATACCGTACTTAAATCCAAATGACATAACATTTACACGAAATGCTTGCTCAGTTTCAGTTGAAAACAGATGAACAATTTTTTCACGTAATTCTTTCGGTTTTAAATCCGATGTATCCAGTACAATATTCGCTCGTGCCTTCATATCAGTTAATAAACTGCGCTCCATTTCGATTCCCTTTAACGGCAAACCAGTTGGTGCAAGTGGATGCGAACGTCTCGTTTCTTTATAACGAGTTACAAGCGTGCCATCTTTCGCATCTAAGAATAAAATATGAGGAATAATCCATGTACGTTCTGATAAATCATCAAGTGCTCCCCATAAATGTTCGAAAAACTCTCGGCCACGTAAATCAACGCCAAGTGCCACTTTATTCATTTTCCCTTTTGAATCCGCCATAAGCTCAATAAACTTTGGCAATAACATCGGTGGTAAATTATCTACACAGAAATATCCTAAATCTTCAAAACTTTGTAAAGCTACTGTCTTTCCAGCTCCAGACATTCCTGTAATAATTACCATTTTTATATCATTATTCTCTGTCATCGTATCCTCTCCTTGACGGTTTAACTCGGATCTAATCGATATGAAAGCAACTCAAAATCTGGGGTATATACAAATGTACCGTAGATTATGCCATTTCCTTTAATTAAATAATCAATAATGTGATAATCTCCTGGTGCCATTGCTAAATCATCAATTTTGTCAAATGTATGCCAACCAATGATGCCTTCTTCGCTCTCTAGTTTGTTTTCTCCTGCAAAATCTGTCGCTAAAAAGGAGAACATCATCCATTCAGAAACAACTTTATCACCTTCTTGGATGACAAAGGTGAAGACCCCTTTTAACGCTGGGTTCTTTAAATAAATACCTGTTTCTTCGCGATACTCGCGAACAACGGAATCTCTTACTGTCTCACCACGCTCCATTTTCCCGCCTGGTGCAACCCACCAATTTCGGCGAGGTTTTTGGAGTAAGAGTACTTCATTATCTCTAACTAACACACAGTTTGTCACTCTTTGCATGTTTCTTCACCTCAGCTACTTGCAGTAAATTTCTCACTGCATACTCATTTCATTATACTATCAAAAACAGTTTGCTACAACGAAGGAGCCAGTCCCCTTTCGCTAAGCACTGCTACTCAACAATTTTAAAAAAGCTTTCTATAACAAGCAATGTAAATGCCTAGACTTTCAATGAATAGCATGAAAAATCCCCTTAACGATTTTTATCGCCAAGGGGATTAAAGTACTTATTTCTTACCGAAATAAGTAACAATCGCAAATCCTAAAATAAAGGTAATAATTGAACTGATAATCGAAAATCCTCCAGTTGGAATACCAGGGAACACAATTACAATTGAGCCGATAACAAGTCCAATAATTGCCGCAAATGTCATACTTTTATAACGATTTAACAAGAAACTAATTCCTTTACTACTTACAACAAACCCTACCATAACACCAGCACCGATAACTACGATTAAAGGTAAGTTCAGTGTAGTTAAAGCATTAATTGCCGTCGGATACACACCAATAATTAATAAAATAAATGATCCGCTAATTCCAGGAAGCAACATAGCCATACTAGCCATCCATCCTGCGAAAAATAAACCAATTGCATTTAAAATTGTTAACGTCGTAATTGGATCTGCTGCCTTATCCGGTTTAAAGAAAGCTGTGATTGCAACAAGAATTGCTGCAACGATTAGTAAAACAATGTGCTTACCTTTAAACGAAGACTTTGCATCAGCTTCTCTCATTAACATCGGTAATATACTAATAATTAAACCGAGGAAGAAAAATTGAGTCGGTTCATAATGATTTGCAAGTAAATATTTAATAACGTGGCTTAATGTTAAAAACGCTGCTGCCACACCAGCTGCAAGGGGAATTAAAAATCCTAAATGTTTTTTCCATTCACGACTAAAGAATCCACTAATTGCCGCAAGTAATTGTTCATAAATTCCTAACACAACAGCGATTGTACCGCCGCTCACACCAGGAATTAAATCACTAACGCCCATACAAAATCCACGATATATATTACGCCATTCCATACTGAATAAATTCCTCATTTCTTATAGTGATTTTTCCGTAAAGTCCAGTATATCAATAAGAAAGCTTATAATCCTGATATTTTTTGACAAAACTTTGACATTTTCACAAAAAAGAAGAAAGCTCCTATCGGTAGCTTTCTTCTCAAAAGGTATGTTATCCCTTATTTTTCTGATACAGTTTTTAGTTCTTCTAATAATTCTTCTACGTAATGTTGTGCACTTTGCGCTGCAATACTACCATCACCTGTTGCAGTTACAATTTGACGTAGCATTTTTTCACGAACATCACCAGCTGCGAAAATACCTGGAACTTTCGTTTCCATACGCTCGTTTGTTTCAAGGTAACCATTTTCATTTGTAATACCTAGTTCAACAAATGGTTTTGATAATGGTAACATACCGATGTATACGAATACGCCGTCAGTTTTGACTTCTTTCTCTTCTCCACTGTTTACGTCTACAAGTGTTACGCTTCCTACTTTACCATTTGCATCGTTAATTTCTTTAATAGTGTGATTCCAAATGAAATCTACTTTCTCGTTTTGGAAAGCACGATCTTGTAAAATTTTCTGTGCACGAAGCGTGTCACGACGGTGAACAATTGTTACCTTCGATGCGAAGCGTGTTAAGAACACACCCTCTTCAACAGCAGAATCTCCGCCACCAATAACTACAAGTTCTTTTCCTTTAAAGAAAGCCCCATCACATACTGCACAATATGATACACCGCGGCCGCCAAGTTCTGCTTCGCCTGGCACACCAATTTTTTTATACTCTGCACCGCTTGCAACGATAATTGCACGTGCTTTATATTCTTTTTTACCAGCAATAATTGTTTTGTATTCTTTACCATCGATGACTGCTTTCACATCACCGTATGCATATTCAGCACCAAATTTCTTCGCATGCTCGAACATTTTATTTGATAAGTCTGGTCCTAAAATAGACTCATAACCTGGGTAGTTTTCTACATCTTCTGTGTTTGCCATTTGGCCACCTGGGATACCACGCTCAAGCATTAATGTGCTTAAATTCGCACGAGATGTATATACTGCAGCTGTCATACCAGCTGGTCCTGCACCAATAATAATGACATCATAAATTTTTTCTTCTGACACACTATTCACTCCTATTCATTCCTACACAATTAAGTTACCCTCATTATACTGTTAGCATCATTTTTTTCCCAATGATTTGCTTACATTATGTGTGCGTACGCTTAACAGCCTGCACATACTTTCGAACAGTCGCTACAGATACATTATATACATCTCCAAGCTCCGACTGTGTCATCTTATTTCCTTGTTCGCTGCGTACGATATATTCAACCGCAGCTGACCATCCGTATACATTTGTGAAAACTGCCCCAGATGTATATAAACGTATGAACGTACAGAACCAAAATTGTAAACACTCTTCGATCAATTCATCATCTTTTTTCGTATAATTATATAAAGCATCCGCAATTCGCGCACACTGTTCAAATTGCTGTAAATCAGCCGGAATGCTCTTATGGCTATTAAGTAAAAAGAAATACTTTGCAAGTTGCGATACGATTGGAACACCGTTCTTCGCCTGCGTTACATCAAAGAAGAATCCCACCTTCTCTGGCGTGGATAATTCATTCATTAAATATAAAGCTAGCATTTGTTCCTCTAGCGTCCCACTTTGCTGAAATGATTTTCGTAATTCTTCAAACAATACGTTTTGTCCTTCATCTGCTAAATTCAGCGCATTCCACGGCTCTTTTCCCTTTTTATCAGGGTGCAATTCTACAACATGTTGCCACATTTTTTCAGCTACTTGCTGATCTTTCACCATATAAGCAGAATATGCAAACCAATAATAAAAACTAACGTCTCCCTCGTATCCTTGACGCTTTAATACTTTGAACCATTTATATGCAGGCTCAAAATGACCAATTGTTGCAAGTGTCGTTCCCAGTTTCAAACGATGCTCGAACGAAATTGGATATACCGAAACTAACTGAGCAGCTAACGCTTCTACTTGTTTATGCTCTCCAATTGAATATAGAAAAATAAGCGTATTACAAAGCGCATGTATATTACCAGGATTTTTCTCTAAAATCATTTCCGTTAATTTCAGCGCCTTATCTACATTACCAGATTGAAAATGTGCAATGGCTAAATTATTATGACCCGACCAAAATTCCGGATAATCTTTCGTAACAATTTCTAATGTAGCAATTGCTTCTTCCAATTGTCCGTTACGAATATAACGATTCGCTTCTTCCTGCATAACAATTAAATCATCTTCATCCTCAATCTCTTCCGCACCCATCGCTTCTTCTTCCATAATCTCAAGTAATTCTAATGTATCTTCTACAAATTCCTTCTCTTCTGCAACTTCTAAATAGCGATCCGCATACTTTTTCGCCTGCTGAAATAGCCCCATATATGCATAATTATTTGCAATAAAATAATAGCACTGTTCAAGTTCTGGATTAGATCTAACAAGCTTAAAGAAGATTTGATTCGACTCCTGATATTCACCAGCCTCAGATAATACTGTTGCTAATTGGCATAAAATAAACGGCTCCTTCTCACTTTGTGCCGCTCTTCGAAAATATTTAATTGCATCCTGCAATTTTTGCCCTTTGTAAGCCCTCATCCCTTTTTTATAAAAGAAGTCCGCTAATTGATTAAAAGAGATAACTTGTCCGTTCTCCTTATATATTCCTTGATTTTTCCCCATATATCCTCCAGTTTTTTGTTTTCTTCGTTCACACATTCTTCTATCTATAAGTATAAACGATTCCGTAAAAAACAAAACAGTATATTATACTCAATTATTTCCTTTTTATTCATTAAAAAAGAAGAGAAATGTTACATTTTTGCTATCAACCTTCTCTAGCATCCATTTCTTCTTTCGTATAAATAACACGCATTGGATTTCCACCCACGAAAGCACCACTTGGGACATCTCTATGAACAAGTGTGCCAGCTGAAATAATCGCGCCATCCCCAATTTTTACACCTGGTAATATGGTCGTATTCGCTCCAATCATCACTTCATTTCCTATGATGATCTCTCCAAGTCGATATTCACGAATTAAATATTCATGTGCTAAAAGCGTTGTGTTATAGCCGACAATCGAATTCTCTCCCACAGTTATCTTTTCTGGGAACATAATGTCCGGCATTACCATAAGCGCAAATGATGTTTTCTTTCCGACTTTCATCCGTAAGAATGTACGGTACAACCAATTCTTGACGGATAAAAATGGCGTGTAACGTGCAATTTGGATAATAATAAAGTTCTTCATCACCTTCCAAAAGGACACTGTTTTATACACATTCCATAATGAATTCTCTCCCGAAACAGGATAGCGCGTTGTCCGTCGCACTTAGCTCGCTCCTCTACTAAAGTAGGGAAATACACCCCTACTAACTTACTTGGACCTTTATGACCGGTTGATATTAGATAAAATCGGTAGCAAATCACTCATTTTATCTAGCATAAAGTCCGGCTTGTACGCCTCTAAATACGCTCTACCTTTCAACGTCCATGAAACTGCAGCTGTTTTCGTACCCGCATTTTGTCCACCAACAATATCATGATGGTTATCCCCAACCATCAATGCTTCTTCCGGTTTCGCATCTAATAACTCAAGCGCTTTTTGAAGTGGCTCTGGGTGTGGTTTCACATGCTCTACATCATCAATTGTCACGACAACATCAAAAAATTCATCAAGCTTTGACAGCTTTAATCCCATTTCAACGGTTTGTCTCGCTTTCGTTGTAACAATACCAACTTTATAGCCTTGCTTCTTCAACTCTTGAACTGTTTCATATACAGTTTCATATTCTTCCACTAATTCATCGTGATGCTCATGGTTAAATTGACGATAACATGTAATCATCTCTTCAACCTTGTTTTCATCAATCTTGCTGAAAGTATCATGTAAAGATGGACCAATGAATGGCAATACATCTTCACGCTTATATTGATTTGGATAATATGTATGTAACGTATGTAAAAAAGAAGAAATAATAAGTTCGTTTGTATTAATTAACGTTCCATCTAAATCAAATAACACTGTATTTATTCTCATTGCCTTAGTCCCTTCTCTTTCCTGAATATGAAAGAAGCAGCATCTCATAATAAGATGCTACTTTTCTCTAATTTTCCGAATATCTTTTATCAGCTTGCCCCATTTTTCGTCTCACAATAATGAAAATAATAGAAATAACAACAAGTCCAATTGACATTACTTGTGCGATACGAAGTGGTCCTAGCATTAAACTATCTGTACGTAGGCCTTCTACGAAGAAGCGCCCTACTGAATACCAAATTAAATATGTGAAGAATAATTCCCCGCGTCGTAAATTCACTTTTCGTAATGCAAGTAATAAAATGACACCTGCAAAATTCCATAATGATTCATATAAAAACGTTGGGTGATAGTACACACCTTCAATATACATTTGATTAATAATGAAATCCGGTAAATGAAGACCCTCTAAAAACTGTCTCGTTACTTCATCACCATGTGCCTCTTGGTTCATAAAGTTTCCCCATCGGCCAATTGCTTGTCCTAGTAAAATACTTGGCGCTGCAATATCTGCTAACTTCCAAAATGAAAGCCCGCGTCGTTTCGCAAAAAGAATCCCTGTAATAACAGCCCCGATTAAACCACCATGAATCGCCAAGCCACCTTGACGAATATTAATAATTTGACTCGGGTTTTGCGCGTAATATTCCCATTCAAAAATAACGTAGTACATTCTCGCAAATAGAATAGCGATCGGTACTGCAATTAATACAAGGTCAACAAATGTATCTTTTGGAATACCTAGCCTTTCTCCCTCGCGAGTTGCTAGCCAAAGACCTAATAGCACACCTGTACCGATAATAATCCCGTACCAATAAACAGGAAACGGTCCAAGTTGGATCGCTACGCGGTCAAGCTGTGGTACAGAACCTAACAGCATATGTATGACCTCCCTCTCCAAAGTTTACTCCTGATTTCCTAACTCAATCGCACTCATTAATCGTTCAGAGAACTGTTGTGCTGCATTGACTCCCATACGTTTTAAACGGAAGTTCATCGCTGCTACTTCAATAATAACAGCCAAGTTTCGACCAGGACGAACTGGAAGTGTAATCTTCGTAAGTTCTGTATCAATAATCTTCATCTTCTCTTCATCAAGACCTAAGCGATCGTAATTTTTCTTTTGATCCCAAATTTCAAGATTAATAACAAGTGTAATACGCTTATAATTTCGCACTGCCCCTGCACCGAATAACGTCATAACGTTAATGATACCTAGACCACGAATTTCTAATAAATGCTCAATTAAATCTGGTGAGCTTCCTACTAATGTGTCTTCATCTTCTTGGCGAATTTCTACGCTATCATCCGCAACAAGGCGGTGACCACGTTTTACAAGCTCAAGAGCTGTCTCACTTTTACCGACACCACTTTGACCTGTAATTAAAACACCAACACCGTAAATATCTACTAACACACCGTGTACAGCTGTTGTTGGCGCTAACTTACCTTCTAAATAATTTGTTAAACGACTTGATAATCTTGTTGTCGTTTGAGAAGAACGTAATAAAGGCATACCCGATTCACGTGACGCTTGCAGTAACTCATCTGGTACATCTTGATTACGAGTTATAATAATACATGGCGTCTCCTCAGTACAAAGCGCTTTCATTCTCTCTTGTTTTTGCTCTGTCGTTAGCGTGTCAAAGAACGTAAGCTCCGTCTTTCCAAGAAGCTGTACGCGATCAGCTGGATAATATGTAAAAAATCCTGCCATTTCAATTCCAGGTCGTGATAAATCACTTGTATCAATCGGACGATGAATTCCTTCTTCACCACTTATTAACTCCAATTGAAATTGTTCAATTAAATCTTTTGTCCTTACTTTCGGCATATGTATAAACCTCCACTCCGCTGCGGGTTCAGTCTCATTTGATGTAAAATTCCATTCTACCGGATATTGTACCATTTTTTTCTGGAAACAAGAAATACGGTTTCTAATAAATAGAAAAAAACATTTCATACACATCATGAAATGTTTTTCTTTTTGTCATTTTCTCTTTTTTTCGTATAGTGGTTCCACAATTGCCTTTTCAATAATCATATTAAAAATTGAAATACAAATTGCCGCTACAATCGCTACACCAAATCCTGATATATTAAATGCATCTCCTAATAATGAATCTGCTATTTTTAACGTAATCGCATTAATAACAATTAAGAAGAACCCGAAAGTTACAACCGTAATCGGTAGCGTAATTAAAATTAAAAACGGTTTTACGAACACATTTAAAACGGCCAAGATAATACTCGCAATAATTGCAGTTTGTATATTTGCTACATAAAAAGCGTCTGGCGCAATCCCTTTTAAAAGTCCCGATACAGCGATTAACACAACGCTATTTACAAGAAGTGATACAATCCATCTCATTTTCTTACACATCCTTTTGACATATATATTTCATCATACGCTAATAGATTATAAACGCAAGTATCATACAAACACTTATATCAACTTATTCTATTCTCCATGCTTGTATACCTACTAACATTTCCTCGCAAAATAAGGGCCATACCATCTATGTTCATGAGTTTTCACAAAGGTCCAAGTGAAATCTTTGTCTACAATATAGATATCGCCTTTATACGCAGTATACGTCTCCCGTAATATATCCTCGATACGTAATAAACTCGCATCTTTTATTAGTAGTACATCGTCACAATGTTGATAGAATATATAGCACTCCTTTTTCGCTTCATTATGAAACGCGTTCTCCGCTTCTTCACCCTCTAAACACTTCTTTTTCTCATAACTAAATATGTGCCAAAGATACCCACATGCATACTTATCTCCATACAGGAAAATGTCTTCTTTTTCCTCATCACTTAAATGGTTTGCAAAATGATCCTCCCAGCGCTTGCGAAAATATACACCCCAACTTTGAAACTCTCTTACTTTCATATTTTTCTTTCTTAGAACATCTGTAAACTCCATCTTCTCCCCCTATAAACTAAAAACCAAGTGGCATTTCCACTCGGTTTTTAGCAATACACTTATTGTGATAACTCTACTTCTTTTATTTTCTCTTTCATTCTTGCTTTATCACGATCTAAAATCTCTTTTAAATACTTACCTGTATACGATCGCTCTTCTTTCACTACTTGCTCTGGCGTTCCTGAAGCAACGATTTGTCCACCCTTGTCTCCGCCCTCTGGCCCAAGGTCAACTATATAGTCAGCTGTTTTAATTACATCTAAATTATGTTCAATTACAAGTACGGTTTCACCACTGTCAACAAGACGTTGCAGAACTTCTAGAAGACGCGCGATATCATGTGCATGTAAACCAGTCGTTGGCTCGTCTAAAATGTATAGCGTACGCCCTGTAGAACGACGATGTAATTCAGAAGCTAGTTTCACGCGCTGCGCTTCTCCTCCAGATAACGTCGTAGCTGGTTGCCCTAATTTCATATAACCAAGCCCTACATCTACAAGCGTTTGAAGTTTACGCTTAATTTTTGGGATATTAGCGAAGAACTCTACTCCATCTTCAATTGTCATCCCTAATACTTCAGAAATATTCTTATCTTTATACTTCACTTCTAACGTTTCGCGGTTATAACGTTTACCGTGACAAACTTCACACGGAACGTATACGTCTGGTAAGAAGTGCATTTCGATTTTAATAATTCCATCACCACGGCACGCTTCACAACGGCCACCTTTTACATTAAAGCTGAAACGTCCTTTTTGATATCCGCGCACTTTCGCTTCATTCGTTTGCGCAAACACATCACGAATATCATCGAATACACCTGTATACGTCGCTGGATTAGAACGTGGTGTACGACCGATTGGCGATTGATCAATATCGATTACTTTATCTAAATGCTCAAGACCTTTAATCTCTTTATGAGTACCTGGCTTCGCTTTCGCTTTATATAATTTTTGCGCTAACGATTTATATAGTACCTCATTAATCATCGTACTTTTACCTGATCCAGATACACCGGTTACCGCTACAAACGTACCAAGCGGGAATGACATCTTTGCATTCTTTAAGTTATTCTCTTTTGCACCGACAATTTCCACTTTTCTTCCGTCACCTTTACGTCTTTCAAGTGGAACCGGAATAAACTCTTTACCGCTTAAATACTTACCTGTTAGCGAATTATCGTCTTGCATCACTTCAGCTGGTGTACCTGCTGACACAACTTGACCACCGTGAATACCTGCACCAGGTCCGATATCAAGTAAATAATCAGCAGCCATCATCGTGTCTTCATCATGCTCAACGACAATTAACGTATTTCCTAAATCGCGCATTTCTTGCAATGTGCGAATAAGACGATCGTTATCACGCTGATGCAAACCGATAGAAGGCTCATCAAGAATGTAAAGTACGCCGGTCAGACGAGAACCGATTTGTGTCGCTAAACGTATACGCTGTGCCTCACCACCTGATAAAGTTCCTGCGGCACGACTTAACGTTAAATAATCTAAACCGACGTTCACTAAGAATCCAACACGCTCTTGGATTTCTCTTAAAATTAAATGAGCAATTTTTTGTTGCTTCTCCGTTAGCTCCACATTTGAGAAGAATTCCTGTACTTCTTGAACAGAATACTTCGTTACGTCAGCAATCGTTTTATCACCAACGAAAACAGCTAAACTCTCGGGCTTTAAGCGTCCACCTTTACACTTTGGACAAGCTTGCTCTGCCATATACTTTTCCATTTGCTCACGAATATAATCAGAACTCGTTTCACGATAACGACGTTCAATATTCGGAATAACACCTTCAAATAAAATCTCATTTTCCTTCACTTGACCAAATTCATTTACATAACGGAAATAAACTTTCTCTTCTCCGCTTCCGTACAACACTTTATCAAATAAATCTTTCGGTATATCTTTCACAGGCATATCCATATCAACGCCGTAATGATTACATACAGATTGTAAAAGCTGTGGGTAATATTGTGAGCTTGTCGGTTCCCAAGGCGCAATCGCATGTTCATTTAATGATAAATCCCAGTTCGGAATAACAAGTTCTAAATCTACCTCTAACTTTGAACCAAGTCCATCACAAGAAGGACATGCCCCGAATGGACTGTTGAATGAGAACATACGCGGCTCTAATTCTCCGATTGAAAAACCACAATGTGGGCAAGCATGATGTTCACTAAATAGAAGTTCCTCTTCTCCCATTACATCAATTAAGACTCTTCCCCCGCCAAGTCTTAATGCACTTTCAAGAGAATCCGCAAGACGGCTTGCGATTCCTTCTTTTACAACAATACGATCAATTACAACTTCAATAGAATGCTTCTTATTTTTATCTAATGCAATATCTTCAGATACATCAAGCATTTCACCATCAACACGTACACGAACATATCCTTGCTTCTTAATGTCTTCAAGCACTTTCACATGTGCACCTTTACGCCCAGAAACGATAGGAGCTAACACTTGTAATTTCGTACGTTCAGGATACTCAAGTACACGGTCTACCATCTGCTCTACTGTTTGTGATGTAATTTCAATACCATGATTCGGACAAATCGGCGTACCAATTCGTGCAAATAGTAGACGTAAATAATCATAAATCTCCGTTACCGTTCCGACAGTTGAACGTGGATTCCGACTCGTTGTTTTTTGATCGATTGAAATCGCTGGTGACAATCCTTCAATCGTATCTACATCCGGCTTATCCATTTGTCCTAAAAACTGGCGCGCATACGCAGATAACGATTCTACATATCTGCGTTGCCCTTCTGCATAAATCGTATCAAATGCTAATGATGATTTCCCTGAACCAGACAATCCTGTCACAACAACAAGTTGATTTCTCGGAATGGTTACATCAATATTTTTTAAGTTATGTGCTCTAGCACCTTTTACAACAATAAAATCCTTGCTCATGCTCACTCTGTTCACCCTTCCGCTTTTAATTCTAATAGTAAATCTCTTAATTCAGCTGCACGCTCGAAATCTAACGCTTTTGCCGCTTCTTTCATCTCTGCTTCCATCTTCGCAATTGTCTTTTCACGCTCTTTTTTCGTCATCTTCTTAGCTGGCGCTGCTTCATATGTTTCTGGTTCTTCAGCAGCTGTCGTTGCACGGATAACATCACGCACGCCTTTTTGAATCGTTTTCGGCGTAATACCATGCTCTGTATTGTAAGCTTCTTGTATCGTACGACGACGCTGCGTTTCTTCAATCGCAATTCCCATCGATCTTGTTATACGATCTGCGTACATAATTACGCGGCCGTTTTCATTACGTGCCGCACGACCGATTGTTTGAATTAATGAACGCTCTGAACGCAAGAATCCTTCCTTATCAGCATCTAAAATAGCTACAAGTGATACTTCTGGAATATCTAACCCTTCTCGTAATAAGTTAATACCAACAAGTACATCAAACTTACCAAGGCGAAGGTCACGGATAATTTCAATACGTTCTAACGTTTTAATTTCAGAGTGAAGATAGTTCACTTTAATTCCTACATCTTTTAAGTAATCCGTTAAATCCTCTGACATCTTCTTCGTTAAAGTCGTAATTAATACACGTTCATTTTTTGCAATGCGATCTTGAATTTCTCCTAATAAATCATCAATTTGTCCTTCAATTGGTCGTATATCAATTGGTGGATCTAAAAGCCCTGTTGGACGAATAATTTGTTCTATTACTTCTGGTGACTGTTCTAACTCGTACGGTCCTGGGGTTGCCGAAACGTAAATAACTTGATTCGTTTTCTCTTCAAACTCATCAAACGTAAGCGGTCTATTATCTAAAGCTGATGGCAAACGGAATCCATGATCCACAAGTACTTGCTTACGTGCTTGGTCTCCGTTATACATCGCCCTTACTTGTGGCACGGATACGTGTGACTCATCCATAACGATTAAGAAATCTTCTGGGAAATAGTCTAATAACGTATATGGCGTTGCACCCGCTGGACGAAGCGTTAAATGACGGGAATAGTTTTCAATCCCTGAACAAAATCCCATCTCGCGCATCATTTCTAAATCATAACGTGTACGTTGCTCTATACGCTGTGCTTCTAATAACTTGCCATTATCATTTAATTCCTTTAAACGCTCTTCTAATTCTTTTTCGATATTTTCAATAGCGACTTTCATCTTTTCTTCACGTGTAACGAAGTGAGATGCCGGGAAGATTGCTACATGATCACGTTCTGCTAATACTTCACCTGTTAACGCATTTACTTCGCGAATACGATCAATTTCATCGCCGAAAAACTCAATTCGAATACAATGCTCGTCAAGTGATGCTGGGAAGATTTCAACTACATCTCCGCGCACACGGAATGTACCACGCTTGAAATCAATGTCATTACGTCCATACTGCACATCAACAAGCTCACGAAGCAATTGATTGCGGTCCTTTTCCATACCAACTCGAAGTGAAACAACTAACTCTCGGTATTCTTCTGGAGAACCTAAACCATATATACACGAAACACTCGCAACAATAATTACATCATCCCGTTCAAATAATGCAGATGTTGCTGAGTGACGCAATTTATCAATTTCATCATTAATCTGCGCATCTTTTTCAATGAACGTATCTGTTTGCGGCACATATGCTTCTGGCTGATAATAATCATAATAACTAACAAAATATTCAACTGCATTATTCGGAAAGAAATCTTTCAGCTCACTATATAACTGTCCTGCTAACGTTTTATTATGAGCCATGACAAGTGTTGGCTTCTGCACTTCTTTAATGACATTTGAAATCGTAAATGTCTTACCCGTTCCTGTCGCTCCAAGCAACACTTGCTTTTTCTTTCCACTATTAATTCCCTCTACAAGCTTCTCTATAGCTACCGGCTGATCACCTTGCGGGGAATACGCTGAGATAATTTCAAATTGATGTTCCAAACAAAACCGACCTCCTCGTAAAAAATCTGTATTATTATTTTACCACGAACGCCCATAAAAAACCTAAAAAAACGAACAGATATTCGGTAAAACTTTCGACAATATATACATAGAAAAAGGAAGGAGTAAAAACTTCCTTCCTCTACTAACTCTATTTTTTAGGTACATATAATAAATCATATCCATTGCGCCCATTTTCATTCACACAGTCTATTAACCTATAAGCCATTTGTAATTCACGCTGCTCTTTAACAATCCTTTTACAGCTATCTTCATCTATATCTGTATGATTACCAGCAAATCGATCTTGCCTATTATCTAACATATGAATTATATCTGTTCCACTATACTCTAACGTTTGAAAAACCGGATCACCTTCATGTGTATAATGTACAATTCTTATTTTACCAACTTCCCCTTGTTCCACATTCAAAACGAATTTTTTGAATTTATCTAGATTGGAAATTCCTGATTCCTTTACAATGACATCATTCTTTTTATCAATTTTAATGTTAGGTTGTGAGCATGCTACTAAACTAACGAGAAATAGACATATAAAACCGACTCTTTTTCTTATTGTCATCCTCTCCTATAACAATGATTTGTATACTAAAAAAGCTACTTTCCTCTACGAAAGTAGCTTCTCTTTTCCTTTCTCCTTCTTCGGGAAAAAAACATATGAAAATGAAATCGCTGTATCAATTAAAAATATAAGTGCCCACACTTGGCTCACTCGACTCGCAGTTTTATTTAAAACGATTCCTGACTCTAACCAATTGCCCCACTGTTCAAATGGAATAAGCCCATACGCGAAGAAAAAGAAAATATGCACAACAACGAATAAAACAAGGTGCAATACCCAATTTTTTATTTCCTGCTTTGCGTAGGCCATACCTGTTATTTCTACCTGTTCTTCCATAATTGGCGCCGGTTCATTCCGCCATTTCGCAACTAGCTTTTGCGCAAATATATCAAGCTTCTTCAAATCCTTTTTTCCGTAGAAAACTGCATACAATAAAATGATTACAGTAATGATCTGAAAGTTAGAGAACTTCCCTGTTTGATAATAATCCACTACCCCTAAGGTTAAAATGAACACTTCATTTAGGAGTAGTACACTCCCCATAATAAAGCTCGCCTTCTTCAAACGGAATCCGTAACGAAGTAAAAAGAAACCGATAGCCGATAACCAAAATACAATCTCTGCCCCAATTAAAAAATACCAACGATATTCTGCGAGTATACTCATTTATCCCTCTCCTTTTCATCATATATACGAAAAGCTTCATCCATATACAATAAAAGTTCTTCTTCAATTGGATACATGCTCATTTTCTGTGAATCTTCCTTCGATTTTCTAACTCCCCATAACTTATCTAAAAACGCTTCATCACCATTAGCCATTTCTAAACATTTCTGCATTAATCTCTTCGTTGCCCCTTGTACCTCATCACTTGCAGTTTCTTTACCATCTTTCATAAAAGTGCGAAACTGCTTTAATAAATCTACCCACTCTAAAACATTCGGATCTTCTTCACTCATATTTGGCAAATTATGAAGTAATTTTTGTTCTTCCTTTGAAAATACTTCATTTTGAAATATTTCACGTATACGAGACGACTGTTTCGAAAGCTGAATCAGTTCAAACATAACTTTCCAATCAAGTTCTCCCTCCACATCTACTGAATAAACAACAGCTTGTAAAACACGCTCCATTCGATTGAATTTCTTTTGTTCTTCCTGTACAAATCGAAGTTGTTTTTCAAGTGAATCCTTTAAATTAAGCTCACCTTTTACTAACATATTCGCAGACTCTTTTAATGAAAATCCCATTTCCTTTAAAAATAAAATCTGCTGCAGACGTATTACATCAGCTTCACTATATAAACGATGCCCACCTTCTGTTTTCCCGCTCGGCTTTAATAAATCTATTTGATCATAATAACGTAATGTACGTACTGTTACCCCTGTTTCTTTCGTCAATTGTTGTATTGAAATCACTACCATCACCTCTTCCACTTCATTATAAAAGATGACGTTACGTAACTTTCAAGACTTTTGTAAAAAAAATACAAAAAGCTGTTTATACTCTTTGTATAAACAGCTTTTACGGAAATAATCCTTTTTGTACAGCGCGCCCACAAAATAAAATAAGTGCTCCAACAACAACACTCGTTGCTGTTTTATGATAATGAGCTGAAACTAATAAATAATATGATAAACCTACAGTACCAAGCATAATACAAATACTTGGTACTGGATTACGAGAGAAGTTCTGCATTCCCCAAAATAAAGCAAAAATAGCCGTAGCGACACATAATACCGGTAATCCCATCCCAGTTCCCCTTTTTCTATCTATTCCTTGTTGCTAACACACTCGTCGATGCCATACTTATTAATAAACCAAAAATAGCAATATATAATAACTCATTTACATGTACGACTTGCCTATCTAAATACTTATTTACACAAAGATACATAATGAACAAAAAAACGAAGCTTGTCATACTAATCGTAAAATATGACTTCATCTTATTCACAACTCGCTCATCAATCGACGGTACTCCCTCTTCTTTCAAACGCTTCTGTTCCCTATATTCCGAAATACCATACAGAATGACTAGTGCTACATTCGATATGAAGATTGTTCCCCACGAAATACTTAAAATCATTAAACTCACATTTAAAACAAGACCCGCTAAAAATAAACTTCCTATGAACCGTACAATATCTTGTTTACTCATACATGATCAGCCTCTTTTTGATTTCTATATTTCCACTTCGGCCAATAGTTCACAAGAAAATACACCCACTGCCCTAGTACAAATAAAACAAACGGCATACCAACATTTCCATCAACAATTAAATTATATAAACTCCATATCGCTAAACTAATCGTAAAAAATAACCCTACATATTTAAACGCTTTATCTGACTGAAATCTCTCAAACTCATCTTGCATTTTTCATTCCTCCTATCACTATGCTCGTTTCCCTATCATGACTCCTATGATGAGACTACCCGCAAATAAGGAACTACATATCATAAATATTTCTTGCATTGGTATAACAGCTCTGCCTATTGCTTTACTCGCAACAATATAAACAATAAGCAATAGAAATGCGAATACAAATGAGACATTTACATATTTTTTTATATTTTCATTTACTCGCTCATCTATATCCGGAAGTTCTTCTTTTCTGTACTTACGCTTTTTGTAATACGCATACACTAACAAAAATACAATTGCTAAAACGTTACTCACTACGAGCGGTAAAATTGGTATAGCCGGGTTCATAATATGAACTACAATGTCTCCCAAACACAATCCAAAAGTCGCACCGATCAATAACTTTTTAGTATCGTTCATTTTTTCTCCCCTTACTCTAGCGTAAATATTTCCTCCACCTTCACCCCAAAATATTTGGCAATTTTTAAGGATAACTCTAGACTCGGATTATAATGATGGTTTTCAATCGCCACAATTGTCTGCCGCGTCACCTGCATCGCCTTTGCCATTTCAACTTGCGTTATATGATGTTGCTTTCTTAACTCTTTTATTGTATTTTTCACACCCATAAGCTCCACCTTCGAAAGTAAAGATATCTTTACTTTAATTATAAATATTTTCCAGTTATAAATAAAGATATCTTTACAAATTTTAGTAAAACGTTTCACTGAACATCTTCTCTAACCAAGTACAAGAGTAATTCAATTTATATCAGCGATTTTTTAAATATACCGACATCCGTAGCACTATAATCATAAAAAAAAGCTGCCCCAAGTACCTTTGGGAGCAGCTTTTTCCTACTACATAAATCCTAACGCATATACAAGAACGTATCCAAGAATAGAAAGGCAAACCGAGCCGATCAGCCCCGCCATGAATGCTTTACTTCCTAACTTACGGAACGTTTTAAACTCTACATTTAAACCAAGCCCCGCCATCGCCATTGCAATAAGCATATAAGCAATGACAACAATGTATCCAGCAACAACTTCTGGGATAATCCCGAGCGAATGCACCGCACTCATCGCTAAAAATCCGAAGATGAACCACGGAATCGGAAGGTCGCGCCACGATTTTTTTTCCTCGCTTCCTTCACTCTTACCAAACCATAATCCAATTAAAATCGCTACTGGCACAAGCATCGCAACGCGCGTTAGCTTCACGATAACTGCGATGTCTACAGCCGTACTTCCTCCTGGCGCCGCAGCTGCGATGACATGAGCGATTTCATGCAGCGTCGCACCTGAGAATACACCGTAACCGTACGGTGAGAAGCCAAGCACTGGGTATAATAACGTATAAATAAGTGTAAATATTGTACCTAAAATTGCAATAATTGCTGCGCCGACTGCCGTTTCCTCATCTTTCGCCTTCACTTGCGGCGCAATTGCCACGACCGCAGCCGCGCCGCAAATTGCAGTTCCGCATGCTGTTAAAATTCCGAGTTTCTTTTCTACCTTAAATACTTTCGTTACTCCATATACAACGAAAATCGTAAATGTAATAACAACCGCTGCGATGACCAATACTTTCGGCCCTGCCTTCGCAATATCAACAAGATTTAATCGCATTCCAAGTAAGATAATCCCGAAGCGAAGTAACTTCTTACTCGCAAAGTTCGTTCCAGCTATCGCTTCTTGCGGGACTCCAATTGCCGCACGCCAAACCATCCCAATTAGAATAGCAATTACTAATTGTCCCATAATATTTAAAAACGGAAGCTCTGCTAAATATTTCGCAGCAATTGCGATTAATAGTGTAATCCCAATTCCTTGCGAAAATCCAAAGCCCTTCTTCTTTTGTATAACAAGTGTTTGTTCCACTTTGAACCACTCCAATAATCGTATTGGAACATGCATGTTCTTTCTACTTACATTATAAGAGAGTTTCTATAATAAGTTTAATATCAATATTGAATCTCTATCATTAGAAATACTTATGATAAGATGAAAGAAAAACGAAAGGAGCCCATTACATGAACGTAGACATTTTAAAAATTTTTGTTACTGTCGTTGAACAGAAACACTTCTCCCGTGCAGCAGAATTACTAAACCTTTCACAACCTGGCGTAAGTATGCATATACGCAACTTAGAAAACGAATTTGGCACTACACTTATTCAGCGCTCTCCGAAGCATGTTCAAGTGACGGAGGCTGGAAACATATTATATATACATGCAAAGCAAATGCTCTCTCTTTATGAAGATGCTAAGCAAGAAATTAACGAACTACATAACGTTGTAACAGGAACTCTTCGCATCGGTGCTAGTTTTACAATCGGTGAATACTTACTTCCAAAAATACTGGCTAACTATGCGAATGAAAATCCACACGTCGAAGTTCATACTTTTATCTCAAATACAGAAGATGTTTTGCAAAGCCTTCGCTCTAATCAAATTGATATTGGCTTGGTGGAAGGGCAAGTCGTATACGCCGACGTTGACGTTGAAACGTTTATGCAAGATGAAATGAAGCTCGTTGTCCCGCCAAATCATCCACTACTCCGCACAAAAGAAATAAATGAAAACACACTCCAAGATCAAGTATGGGTATTAAGAGAAAGTGGTTCTGGTACACGTGCTTATAGTGACCGCTTTATTCATCAACACCATTTAAAGCTGAAGCGCTTCTTTACATTCAGTAGTATCCAAAGCGTGAAGGAAGCAGTTAGTGCCGGACTTGGCATCGCTATCCTTTCTGATTGGACCGTACGGAAAGAGTTACTGGCAAAAGAGCTATTCCACGTTGAAGTTCCAAATGAACAACTCATCCGTCCATTCTCCATCGTGCGCGGCAAATATTTTATTCCGTCTAAAGCTATTCAAGTATTTTTAAATCATGTAGATTCCTTTGCGAAAAAACAGAGTTGACCTTCACATTAGTGTGAAGGTTTACAATACATGTAAAAGGAGTGCGCTTATCGCTCAGTTTCAATACATCTTTGATTTTGTTGGTTCATCATTTGAAGGATATATCATTGGGGGCGCAAATGGATTAGATGAAATCAAAAAACGATGCTAAGGCGCTCGCAAAAGCACAATTGTATAATAACGAATTCAAAAATCATAAACAGAAATAAGTTTGACAAACCATTTTGTATACGCATACAATAAAAGTAATATTATGAAAGGAAGGTACTTTGACCAATGAAGTTCTAATTCTCTTATTTATTTCATCCATCACAAACAGTGAACAAAAAATGATGAAAACTAGCAGGGGATTAGTCTGTCCATTTGTCGATACTTTCTTTCGAAACGATCATGTGAAAAAATCGTTTATTTATGTACGATTTTTTCATGCAAGGGCGACGTTTATCCTCTCTAGTGAAACTAGGGCGGTTTTTTTATGACTATTTTATTCGCACGCAATATTGAAAAGAGCTTTGGTGATCGCACACTATTTACGTTACCATCACTGGAAATCCAAGCACAGGATCGCATAGGAATTGTCGGAGTCAACGGAGCTGGTAAATCTACGTTATTACAAATATTAAGTAAAGAAATAGAAGCTGACACTGGCATAGTAACTCATCATAGTTCTATCAGCATCATTCCTCAGCTTAGCGAGGAACTACCGGAAACCGCTTCTTCTCTCGCAAAGGGAAAATGGAGTATTTCAAATATTACAGATGCAATGAGCGGTGGTGAACGAATGCGGCTAAAGATCGCCCATGCTCTCGAACAAGATGCAGGTATTTTATTCGCTGATGAACCAACAAGCCACTTAGATATGGTCGGTACAGAGCAATTAGAAAAAGCACTTTTATCTTATAAAGGGGCTCTTGTTTTAATATCGCATGATCGTGAATTTCTAGATAATATATGTACAAAAATCATTGAAATTGAAGACGGCATGATTCAAGAGTATAAAGGAAACTATTCCAACTATCGAAAGCAAAAAGAACGTGAACGAATACAAAAACAAGCAGAATATGAGCAATATATACAAGAAAAAAATCGTTTAGAGCAATCAATTTCACAAAAAAAGCAACGTGCTTCTAGCATGACAAAAATACCAACTCGGTTCAGTTCATCTGAATCTAAACTTTATAAGTTAAGCGGGGCTCATGGGCAAGAACAGGTTAGCAAAGCAGCAAAAGCATTAGAAACACGTCTCGAAAAACTAGAAAAGAAAGAAAAACCAAAAGATCTTTCTCAGGCTCAGTTTGACGTGCAATACCATACACCCATTCATAGTAAAGTGGCAGTACAGTTCAATAAAGCAACAAAGAAAATAGGCGACCGCACACTATTTAAAAATATGAATGGAACTATTGCCCCTAGTGCAAAACTTGCTATTTTAGGTGCAAACGGAAGCGGCAAAACAACTGTGTTCAACATGCTTCTCGCAAACGAGCGTGGCATCCAGCTTTCGAAGAGTTGCAAAATTGGATACTTTGAACAAACACTATCCATTTTAAAAACAGATAAAACCATTTTAGAGAACGTTCTAGAAGAAACCAACTATACAGAAGCATTCGTTCGAACAATACTCGCCCGGCTTCTATTCCGTCGTGAAGATGTTCATAAACCTGTGCATGTCTTAAGTGGCGGCGAACGAATGAAGGTTGCGCTCGCAAAAGTATTTTTAGGAAACTATAATATGCTTCTACTCGATGAACCGACAAACTATTTAGACTTAGCGACGCAAGAAGAATTAGAAAGCATGTTACAAGAATACCCTGGCACAATACTTTTCATTAGCCATGACCGTGCCTTTATTCGCTCTGTTGCAGACCGTATTCTACAAGTAGACGAAAGTGAACCAAAAGTATTCCACGGTAATTACGAGCAATACACAAAAAGAACAACAGGGGATTCTGTAAACGTTACTGAACAAGAATTATTACGATTACAAACAAAATTAACAGAAATCATCGGCCGAATTTCCATACCAAATCATCACGATGACATCACGTCTCTCGAACAAGAATACGAAACATTATTAGTTCAAATACGAAAATGTAAAGAGGCGCTCTAATGTCTTCCCTATATATCGACAAGGCCTTCCGCATTTCCCAAGAAATATTGGAACTTCGACATAGAATCGCATCAATAACAGTAAAAAGCCGTGCATCAGCACGGCTTTTTACTTTAAATACGGACAGCAGTTCCGCTCACTGCAACCATTAGCATCCCTTCGCGAACCACTTCGTAATCCACGTCGATACCAACAATTGCATTCGCATTTTTTTGTCTTGCGAGAGTTTTCATCTCTTCCATTGCGATGTCGCGTGCTTCTTTTAATTTACTTTCATAAGCACCTGCACGACCACCCACAACGTCACGGACAGAGGCGAAAAGGTCACGAACTATATTCGCGCCCATAATCGCTTCTCCATTCACGATATCGATATACTCAATAATTTCTTTCCCTTGAATTGTAGACGTTGTTGTTACAATCATACTTTATAGCCTCCCATATGAGATTTCCATCTACTAATATGATGTGCTAATTCAGTAGAAATTATATTTACGAACTGAACTGTGCTTCGTATAACCTGCTGTATCCTCCGCCTTGCTCAATTAATTCATCATGTGAACCTTGTTCTGCAATACCATCTTTATTTACAACGACGATACGATCCGCATTTTTAATCGTTGCAAGTCTATGAGCGATAACTAATGTTGTACGGCCGACAGATAGTTCAGCAAGTGACTTTTGAATCGCTAGTTCCGTTTCTGTATCTAATGCAGAAGTCGCTTCATCTAATATTAAAATTGGCGGGTTTTTCAAGAACATACGAGCAATCGCTAGACGCTGCTTCTGTCCTCCTGAAAGTTTCACGCCGCGCTCACCGATAACAGTATCTAAACCGTCTGGTTGTGAGTAAATTAAGTCTTCTAACTGCGCACGTTTTACCGCCTGCCAAATTTCAGATTCTGACGCCTTTAAATTTCCATAAGCAATATTTTCACGAATCGTTCCTGAGAATAAGAACACATCTTGCTGCACAATTCCAATTTGCTTACGAAGTGAAGATAACGTCATATCTTTCGTATCAATACCATCAATTTGGATCGATCCAGACGATTGTTCATAAAAACGTGGGAGTAAACTACATAACGTTGTTTTTCCAGCTCCTGATGGTCCAACGAACGCAACTGTTTCACCTGCATGTATTTTCAAACTAATATCATTTAAAATCGGTTCTTTATTTTCATATCCGAATGTAATGTTGCTATATTGAATATCACCATGTACATGTTTAACTTCCATTGCATCTTTAGAGTCTACAATGTCTGGCTCTGTTTCAAGAAGCTCTACATATCTCTTAAAACCAGCGATCCCTTTCGGATAGCTTTCGATTACTGCATTGATTTTTTCAATTGGGCGGAAGAAAATATTCGTTAATAAAACGAATCCGATAAATCCACCGTACGTTAATTCACCTTGCAGAACAAACCATGTACCGCATATTAAGACGAAAAGCGTTACGAGACGCATGAGCATATAACTAATTGACGAATTTAACGCCATAATTTTATACGCCATTAATTTGGTTGTACGGAAACGAGCGTTATTTACAGCAAATTGCTCTTTCTCAAATCTTTCATTTCCGAATGCTTGTACAACGCGGATACCACCAACGTTGTTCTCAATACATGCATTGAAATCAGCAACATCTGAGAATAAACGTCTAAACGTACCTGTCATTTTTTTATTGAAGTAAAGCGCTAACCATAATAAGAATGGAATAACGAAGAACGTTAATAACGCTAACTTCCAGTTGATCATCATCATAAATGAGAATGCCCCAACTAAAGTCATAACAGCGATAAATAAATCTTCTGGCCCGTGGTGAGCAATTTCTCCAATTTCCATTAAGTCGTTTGTAAGACGTGAAATTAAATGACCTGTTTTATTATTGTCAAAAAATCTGAATGATAGCTTTTGAATGTGATCAAATAATTTCTGCCTCATATCCGTTTCAATGTTAACACCAAGCATATGTCCCCAATATGTAACGACATATTGTAAGCCTGCATTTAATATATACACTGCAAGTAAACCGAAACAAGCCCATAAAATAAGCGTCCAGTTTTGCCCTGGCAATAACTTATCAATAAATTGATTTACGATAAGCGGGAAGCCAAGTTCTAGTAACCCTGCGACAACCGCGCAAGAAAAGTCGAGTATAAATAAACCTTTATACGGTTTATAGTAAGAAAAAAATTTACGTAGCATATTTCCCCTCCATTTTCCAAAATTAAAAAGACTCCCTAAATGATAACCATTATCAAATAATTATTCAAGAGATTCGACTATAAAACTTAAAAATACGGTTTGCGATAGTTGTCGTTTTTTGCCGAAAAGTCGATATATTGGAATAATCGCTGATATTTTTTCAGTTGCGCCGATATAAATTTCAGTTACTACTAATCCCGCCCAGCCAACAGCAAAAAAGGGTATCACCACAAGGTGATACCCCACTTCTATTACATCGCTTCCGAATCCCACTCATGTTCTTGCTGAACAAACACAACACCTAATTCGTGATGTCCTCCGGCGTATAATGCCGTTTGAGCAAGGCGAAGCTCTCCATTTGTATCTAATACTTCTAACTTGCAAAATGCTCCTGTCGTCTTCGTTTGAAGCGCATCATAAAATTCCTCAGCACTTCTTGGAATGACTCCATTTACTTTCGTAATCACTTCTCCAGGCAGCAAATTCAGTTCTGCCCCAATCGTATTCGGGATTGTATCTAATACAACAAGTCCATCATTACGTGCAGCAAAATACGCCGGTCTTGTTTCATCGGCAATTTTTTCTTGCATGGAAATTGTGAAACGTCCAAGCATTGCGACTCCCATCGCGATAATGGCAAGTACGTGCCACCAATAACTTGCGATTCCTAAAACAAGTACAAGTCCTGCTAATCCGTATACACGTCTTCCTGTAAATAATAAAGCTTCCGTTGGCTCATAGCTTCTAATCCTTCTCATAAATCCAATTAAAAATGGAACGAGGAATAGAGAATATGTATCTGAACCTATTGAAACGACAGGCCACCATGAAATAAATTGTGTTACCGCGTCACCTGGTACAAGAATAAAAATTGGAACGATCCATAAACGCTTTGATTCGTGTAAACCAATCTTTAATCCGCGCTTACCCTTCCTAATCTTCGGCGTCGAATATCCTACTGCATTTTTAGAAATCAACAGGCCCTCTACGACGAGCATGACGCCTAGTAAAATAGCAAGAGATACAATCGTATTCTCTTCACCCTCTCCAAGCTGTAAGAAGGAAACTGGTAGCTTAGAAGATAATAGAACGCAGACAATCGCGATACTAAATGTATAAGCTGCTGATAAATATCGATACATTGCAGTTAATCCAAATAGAAACGTCCATAATAAGATGACCCATAAGCTTGCTTTAGAAACAACAAGTCCAAGTCCAATCGTAATAATAGATACGATTAATCCGTATTTAACTCCTGCGAATAGAGATGTTCGCAGTTCAAACCAAATATCATAAACTTTAAAGGAAAAATCCTTTCGTTCACGTAACATACGTAAGTATCCAACGAAGATACTACTTATTAAAAATACATAGACAGCAGGGTGTAAGAAAAAACGTCCAACTGCCCGCATTATTTCAAAAATCCATGCCTCCACGAACCCATTCACCACCATTTATATCATTCTTTCTTTTTATATTATCATAACTGGACAAACGTTTGTTTAACACAAAAAAATACAGGCAGCAAACTGCCTGTATTTCTTTTTACCCCACTTTACTAGGCAGTAAGACCCCCACCTCAAAATTCAGCGAAAGCAAAGAATTTAGGTGGGGGTCGGGCTGCCCAGTAAAGTCCGATTGGTTCAACTAATAATCAGTGGGGGATGAAGAAAACCCCCGCTGATTAAAATTTCACTTTATTTCGCTATTAATTTTAATGCGGACTGTAATTGTAAATCATTTTCTCCAGAACGGATTTTTTCAATAATTTTAGTTTGAATCGCCTCAGCTGTCTTTTTATCCAGCTGCCCTGTCGCTTCCATCTCATTCGCATTTTGGAATGCTTTCAGCGCTGATTCTGTCTCTTTACTAAAGTATCCATCTTCACGCCCCGGTACATATCCTAGGCTCTTAAGCATTTCTTGCGCGTGTTTTACTTGCACATCATTTGAATTATATGAAAGTGTTTTTTCAATTTGAATTGGTGTCGCATGATAATAATCTGGTTGCTTCACTTCTACTGTTGGCGCGATTCCTTTTTTATGAATCCAGTTTCCATCCGGTGTTAACCATTTAAACATCGTTAATTTAATGTTGCTGCCATCTTTAAATGGAACGGCTTGCTGAACAGTGCCTTTACCAAACGTTTTTTCACCAATTAAATCGTATCCTTCTCCCTCTTTTAGCGCACCGGCTAAAATCTCTGAAGCAGAAGCACTTCCGTTATCAATTAATACTGAAATTGGATATGGCTTTTTCTCCTTCAGTTCCGTAGAGAATTTCTTTTTCTCACCATTTCGTTGCTCTACTTGTAGCATTGGCTTTTTATCCGTCATAATTTCCCCTAGTATCTCTTCTACACTATTTAAGTAGCCACCAGGATTACCGCGCACGTCAATAACTAAGCCTTTGATATTTTTCTTCTCTAACTCTTTTAACTGATCCTTAAATTCTTTCGCCGTATTTTCAGCAAAAGAAGTGATTTGCATATAACCGATATCTTTTCCGCTCTCTTGTTTCACAGAACTAAACACTGTGAAGATTGGAATTTTTTCACGCTTAATTTTAAATACAATCGGATCAGCTACTCCTGCACGCTTAATTTCAATCGCGACAGTCGTACCTTTTTTACCACGAATCTTTAATACTGCTTCTTCACGTGATAAATCTTTCACACTATTTCCATCCACAGATAAAATTTGGTCATTCGGTTTAATTCCAATCTTTTCTGCCGGTGAGCCTTTAATTGGAGATACGATAATAAGCTTACCGTCCGTTTTGTTCACCTCAGCCCCGATCCCCTCTAGCTCAGGATCAAGTGATTCACTAAACTGTTTAGCCGTTTCTTTATCCATATACGTGGAATAAGGGTCCTTCAGCGTAGACAACATACCTTGTATTGCACCTTCGACTAACTTGTCATCCTTCACGTCTTCCACATAACGTGAATCAATTAGTGCATACGCCTCATTAATTTTTGCCAAATTCCCTTGCGCGGTGCTAGCATTTCCACTCGAAATTGTTTGCGTTACTTCTGCTGGGTTAACCCCAAATAAAGACATACCTGCAAACATTCCGCCAGCACCAATTAAAAATGCAACAACCATTCCAATAATTGCAACTCTACGTTTCAATGCGGAATTCCCCTTTCCAAAACACACAGGTGGTGTAGCAAAAGGCATCACACAGTGTGTGATGCCTTTACCTATTTCTACTATATGATAAGCTTGTACGAATTATGTTTGCAACTTTTTATACTTTTAAGAAGCGACGAATTGACATTACACTTCCCCACATACCGATTAAAGCCCCGATTAACACTAATAAACCAGCTAATTGGAACACGAAAGGACTGTATGGTAGAAGTTCGAAAATTGTTCCGCCAAGTTTTTCGTTAAACACGCTTTGTAGTGAATTATACGTAACTAGAATTAAGCCAATTGGAATAATTGATCCTAATACTCCTAAGAATAATCCCTCTAATAAGAACGGCCAACGAATAAACCAGTTTGTTGCACCTACCAGTTTCATAATTTCGATTTCTGTACTACGAGCATAAATTGTAATTTTAATTGTATTAGAGATTAAGAACATCGCTGTAAATAAAAGACCTGCAATTAACGCAATACCGATATTACGTCCTGTTTTTACAGTATCAAATAATTTTTCAACTTGCCCTTTACCATATTGAACATTACTTACAAACTGCATTTTCTCAATCTTTTTCGCGATTGTTGCTGTATCTGTTGGTTCTTTTGCTTTTACAACGAATACGTTTTTAAGTGGGTTATCTTGTTCAAATAACTCAAACGTTTTTCCGCTATCACCTAAGCTTTTAATTAAGCGTTTTAGCTCTTCTTCTTTAGAAGAATATTTAATAGATTCTACTTTTGCAATCTTACTCATATCATCTTCTAATTTCTTTTGATCAGCTTCTTTTGCTGCTGGATCAATGTGTACACGAATTTCTACATCTTGCTCTACTTTCGTCGCAAAATGGTTCATATTCATAATCGCTGTTAAAAAGACACCTACAAGTAATAATGTAACTGTTACTGCACTAACAGAAGCAAACGTCATCCATCCGTTACGTGATAGATTCTTTACACCTTCTCGCAAATGTCGACTAAGGGTCTTAGCCTTCATATCCGTATCCTCCCTCAATCTCATCTCGAACAATTTTTCCGCCTTCAATCGCGATTACACGATGACGGATTGTATTTACGATATCTGCGTTATGTGTCGCCATAACGATCGTTGTACCGCGTTCATTGATGCGTGTGAAAATCTTCATAATATCAAGAGCTGTTTCAATATCTAAGTTACCCGTTGGCTCATCGGCAATTACAACCTTTGGTCTATTAACAATTGCTCTCGCAATCGCAACACGTTGCTGCTCTCCGCCTGAAAGTTCACTTGGAAGTGCGCCTGCACGATCTTCAAGACCTACAAGACCTAAAACTTCTGTTACACGCTCGCGGATAGCTTCTTTTTCTTCTTCAATTACCTCTAAGGCAAACGCAACATTCTCATATACCGTTAACTTAGGTAGCAATTTAAAATCTTGGAAAATTACGCCTAATTGACGACGGAAATATGGAACATCTCTTTCTGCTAATGTTTCAATAACAAGTCCATTTACATTAATTGATCCTGTAGATGGCTTCTCTTCACGATACATCATTTTAATAAATGTAGATTTCCCGGCTCCACTCGGTCCAACTACGTATACAAACTCACCTTGTTTAATGTTAACTGTGAGACCAGCAATGGCTTTCATACCATTCGGGTACTCCTTATAAACATTCGTCATTTTTATCATTATTTATCACCCAATACTTAATGATTTTTTTCGAAATACTTTTCTGTACATCTAAAAATAAAAGATAACCTTTTATTCTCGCTTAACCACTCTTGTTGAAGGTAGTCTACTTACAATCTTTTTATAAGCAATACTACTATGTAATATATTTCAGCAAAATTCTACAAACCCCATTGTAACATCAAACGGTTTCCAGTTCGGATACAATTTTGTTACAGTTATGTTACACTCCAAAAAAAGGAAACGAGCTGTCATAATTCTTATCCAAAATCATTTTGGGATAAGATTATGTAATCAACTCGTCCATTTTACCCTTTTTATTTATGTTCAGCTAACCACTCAGCTACTTTTTTCGCATCCTCACCTTGAATAATTCCTGGTGACATGGAACCGCGACCTTTTTCAATAATCTTTTCAATCTCTGCTGCATCATATTTCTGTCC
This sequence comes from Bacillus cereus group sp. BfR-BA-01309, assembly GCF_022664315.1. Lineage (NCBI taxonomy): Bacteria > Bacillati > Bacillota > Bacilli > Caryophanales > Bacillaceae > Bacillus > Bacillus cereus group sp. BfR-BA-01309. The sequence continues at coordinate 330,778 of NZ_JAKUHE010000003.1, read as the reverse complement.
CACTTTTCGTAAATCTGGTCCAGTTGCTCCCGATAAATCTTTCGCATGACAGCCTATACAACTTTTTTGGTAAATTTGCTCTGCGCTATCCGTGCTTGCAGATTGTTTCGAAGGCTTACTCTCTTCTTTATTTCCACATGCTCCTAATGCAAAAACAACTGATGTTCCTAGCGCAATAGCCAACAATTTCTTTTTCACATCTATCGCTCCCCATTGTTGATATTCTTTTCATTCCTAACACACTCATTTTCATTATAAGCATTATCTTTATATAGAAAAACTAAGGTATATTTCATATTCTTCAAAAATACAGTAAGAACCCTGATAATATAAAGCTTTCATAAGTTGTTTCAATTCTGTGAACAACGTAAAAACTTCTATAAAGAATTCTTTTTGAACAGAAAATCAGAAAAGTTCTGTTCAAGTCTTACTCTATTGCCGCTCTGTTTTACTATTCTCTTCTTTTTACAAAACAATATACAACATTATATGCTACATATAATCCCATCAAAAAGAGAAGTTGTCGTTTCCAACTTCTCTTCCTCTTTACTTCATTTATAGAAATAAAATCAAATTCTTTATATCCTCGATTACCCTCAGCATACGCCGACAACTCTGTTGGCTTTTTTTCGCTTATTAGATGCGAGAACGTAAGTAAGCATCAATAAATGGATCAATTTCTCCATCCATAACTGCTTGCACGTTACCAACCTCTGTATTTGTACGGTGATCTTTCACAAGAGAATACGGGTGGAATACGTAAGAACGAATTTGGCTACCCCATCCGATTTCTTTTTGTTCACCGCGAATTTCATCTAATTCTGCTTGTTGCTCTTCTAATTTCTTTTGGTATAATTTCGCTTTTAACATTTTCATCGCGTGCTCACGGTTTTTAATCTGTGAACGCTCTGACTGACATGTTACAACTGTATTTGTAGGTGTATGTGTAATACGAACTGCTGAGTCTGTCGTATTAATATGCTGTCCACCTGCACCACTTGCACGGTACGTATCAATTTTTAAGTCCTCTGAACGTATTTCGATTTCAACTTCATCATTGAACTCAGGTACAACTTCACAAGATACGAACGATGTATGACGACGGCCTGAAGAATCGAATGGTGAAATACGTACAAGACGATGTACACCTTTCTCTGCCTTTAAATAACCGTAAGCGTTATGACCTTTAATTAATAAAGTAACACTCTTAATACCAGCTTCATCACCTGGTAAGTAATCAACCGTTTCTACTTTAAACCCACGTTTTTCAGCCCAACGTGTGTACATACGTAATAACATAGAACCCCAGTCTTGTGACTCCGTTCCACCAGCACCTGGGTGTAATTCTAAAATAGCGTTATTTTTATCATAAGGATCACTTAGTAGTAACTGAAGCTCATACTCATTCATTTCTTGAATTAAGCCTTTCACTTCTGATTCAAGCTCCTCATGTAAATCTTCATCATACTCTTCTTTTAAAAGATCATGCGTGATTTCTAAATTTTCGAATGTCTCATCTAACTGACGGAACTTTCCAACCATCTCTTTCAGTGCATTAGCTTCGTTAATTACAGCTTGTGCGCCTTGTTGGTCATCCCAAAATCCTGCACCCATCATTGTCTCTTCTAATTCTGCAATTTGTTTTTCCTTAGTAGGAAGGTCAAAGAGACCCCCTAAAAGCCGCTAATCTCTTAGCCATTTTCTCTAATTCTTGTCTAATTTCTACTAATTCCATTTCCTTCACCTCTATGTAATTGCTGTTACTTTCGTATGAAAACAAGGGAAACTCTCTCCACTTATGACGGAGAGAGTTTAATCTTTCTTAATGATACATTTTTGATGTAAAAGTTTGCAAAGTAATCTGGGCTACCGCCCTGTATTACTTCCCGATACCACAGCAGTTTTTATATTTTTTACCGCTACCACATTTACATACATCGTTGCGTCCTACTTGGTCACCTTTTACAACTGGTTTTTTCTTCGCCTCTTCCCCATCACTAGATGGATGAACAGCTTCACCTTGGACAACTTCTTGACGCTCTAAGTTTTGTTCAATTTCAGCTTTCATAATGTAACGAGAGATTTCCTCTTCAATAGAAGCAATCATTGACTCGAACATTGCGAATCCTTCCATTTGATACTCACGAAGTGGATCAATTTGACCGTAAGCACGTAAATGAATACCTTCACGAAGGTGATCCATCGCATCAATATGCTCTGTCCATTTCGTATCTACTACACGGAATACAACAACTTTTTCGAACTCACGCATTTGCTCTTCTGGCAGAAGCTTTTCTTTGTCGTTGTAACGCTCTATTAATTTCGCGATAATTGGCTCGCTCATTTCCTCTGGAGCAAGACGACGTAACTCTTCTTCTTTTACATCGCCTTCTTGCAGAAGGTTTGTATTTAAGTAGTCAACAAGACCTTTAATGTTCCAATCTTCTTCAATTTCCTCTTGAGTATGAAGCGCAACAGCACGTTCTACCGTAGATTTCATCATACCTTCAATAATACTGCGTAAGTTCTCAGAATCCATTACTTCTTGACGCTGTTTGTAAATAACTTCACGTTGCTGACGAAGTACATCATCGTACTGCAATAACTGCTTACGTGCATCATAGTTATTTCCTTCTACACGTTTTTGTGCAGATTCTACAGCACGAGAAACCATTTTACTTTCAATCGGCTGTGAATCATCCATACCAAGACGATCCATCATCGCTTTCATATTGTCAGAACCGAAGCGGCGCATTAGTTCATCTTCCATGGACAAGTAGAACTGCGTTACACCAGGGTCCCCTTGACGACCAGCACGACCACGTAACTGATTATCAATACGACGGCTTTCGTGACGCTCTGTACCGATAACTGCTAGACCAACGTTTTTAATATCGTCTCCAAGCTTAATATCCGTACCACGACCAGCCATATTCGTCGCAATCGTTACAGCACCTTTCATACCAGCTTCTGCAATGATATCTGCTTCACGCGCATGGTTTTTCGCGTTTAAAATGTTATGGCGTACACCTTTACGTGTTAACATTTTTGAAATAAGCTCTGACGTTTCAATTGCAACTGTACCAACAAGAATAGGTTGCCCTTGTTTATGACGATTTACAATATCCTCAACAACTGCATTGAATTTACCTTCCATTGATTTGAAGATTAAATCAGCACGGTCATCACGAATAATATCTTTGTTCGTTGGAATTACGATAACATTCATATTGTAAATACTACGGAATTCTTCTTCTTCCGTTTTCGCTGTACCAGTCATACCAGATAACTTTTCATACATACGGAAATAGTTCTGGAACGTAATTGTTGCGAGTGTCATACTTTCATTTTGAATTTCTACGCCTTCTTTTGCTTCAATAGCTTGGTGCAAACCTTCGCTATAGCGACGACCTTTCATAAGACGACCAGTGAATTGGTCTACAATTACGATTTCGCCTTCTTGTACAACATAATCTGTATCAAGGTGCATAACAACGTGCGCACGAAGTGCCTGATTAATATGATGAAGAAGTGCTACATGTTTTAAATCGAATAAGTTTTCAATATGGAAAGCTTTCTCCGCTTTCGTAATACCATCTTCTGTTAACATTACATTTTTCGTCTTCACATCAAATGAATATTCTTTTTCATTTTCTAATGTACGAACGAATGCATTTGCAAACATATATAGCTCTGTTGATTTTTGCGCTTGTCCTGAAATAATAAGTGGCGTACGCGCTTCATCGACTAAGATAGAATCGACTTCATCGATAATAGCAAAATGAAGTGGACGCTGAACGCACTGTTCTCTATATAAAACCATGTTGTCACGTAAGTAATCGAATCCAAGCTCATTATTTGTGCTATACGTAATATCAGCAGCATAAGCCTCTTGTTTTTCTTCGCGTGACATACTGTTTAAGTTAATTCCTACTGTTAAGCCTAGGAACTCATGAAGTTGTCCCATTTCGCTCGCATCACGTTGTGCTAAGTATTCATTGACTGTAACAACGTGAACACCTTTTCCTGTTAGGGCATTTAAATATACAGGTAATGTAGATGTTAACGTTTTACCTTCACCCGTTTTCATCTCAGAGATATTCCCTTCATGTAAGGCAATACCACCCATTAACTGTACGCCATACGGACGCATTCCAAGAACACGAGTCGCAGCTTCACGAACAACCGCAAAAGCTTCAGGTAGTAGATCATCTACTGTCTCACCTTTTGTTAGACGTTCTTTAAATTCAAGCGTCTTTCCTTTTAATTGTTCATCAGTTAAAGGCTTAATAGATGACTCTAATGCATCAATTTGCTCAACTGTCTTCTGCATACGTTTAATTTGGCGTTGATTTACATCAAACACCTTTTTTAAAATACCGATCATAGGAAATACGCTCCTCTTTTTATTAAAATAAAACTTCCGATTGTTTTTCTTTTTCTCTATTACAATCAGTCGTCATAAAAATCAAATGTATGTTATGCCAATTTTTCTCCTAATTAAAAAAACTAAAATGTATATACCTAATGATAATTGTAACACTTGTCTTATAACTATGACAACAATCGGCCGAATCTCTCGTTCTAAATTAAGAAAACTTTTTTTCAAAATCTATTTTCAGCAAAAAAAGCGCAGCCATTTCGGCTGCGCTTTTGAATTATTATTTAGTTTCGATTAAACCATATTTCCCATCTTTACGGCCATATACAACGTTAGTTTCATTTGTATCAGCATTTGTGAAGACGAAGAAATTATGTCCTAGCATATCCATTTGTAGGATTGCTTCTTCAACGTCCATCGGTTTTAAATCGAATCGTTTTGTACGTACAAGTTCTAGTTCATCCTCTTCTACCTCATCCAGAACAGCTACTGTTTCTGGAAGGATAAAGTTCGTTTTCACAGAACCTTTCTCACGTAACTTACGATTTACCTTTGTTTTATGTTTACGAATTTGTCGCTCAAGTTTATCAACTACTAAATCAATAGCAGCGTACATATCGCTATTAGTTTCTTCTGCACGAAGTAATAAATCAGTAAATGGAATTGTTACCTCGACACGTTGCTTGTCAGAGTATACTTTTAAATTAACTTTAATCTCTGGGAATGTATCAAAATAACGCTCTAACTTACTTAGTTTTTTCTCTACATATTCCTTTAATGCTGGAGTTACTTCAATATTTTCACCACGAATGTTGAATTTCATAGATGAATTCCTCCTTTCAAGCCTATGTACTATAATTTCGACATTGGCTTAAAAATTCCTTCTAACTTTTTTAAAAAAATTAGTGGAATTGCGATTTTTTTATCGTTTTTTGTTGAAATGAAAAGATGCATCGTTTCTATCTTTATTTTATCCTATTAACATCGTGAATAACGAATATAACTGTGGACAATTCGTTACAGAAAAGAAACAACTTTTTGACAACTCCATTCATAACAAAAACCCCTTGTAAAAAACAAGAGGTTCTACCATATATATAACGTTGCCACAAACGCAGCTTTCTCTTCCCAAAAACAATATTCCTACAGTTTTACAACATTAGCTGCTTGTGGTCCACGTGCTCCATCTACAATGTCAAACTCAACTTGTTGCCCTTCTTCTAATGACTTATATCCATCTTGTTGAATAGCAGAAAAATGAACAAACACATCATCACCATCTTCACGCTCAATAAACCCAAATCCCTTTTCTGCATTGAACCATTTCACTCTTCCTTGCATGTTCATTCCATTCCCTTCACTCTAAAAATCAGGGCATTCGCCCCATACTTTGACTATAACGAATGACAACTTACGAAGTCAAAGGAGACTTATCGCCTTTTTATTATCCCTTTCGACAGTTACAGATCAACTTCTACAGAGCGTCAAACTAGAAACTCCCCTTGCTCCTCTATCGTATAAAAGACTTCCAATTTGTCTAACTGTAATTCCTGTCGTATATACATCATCAACGAGTAAGATATGCTGTCCATGAAACATCTCTTCTCCCTGAAAATAAAAAGGATTACTTCCCGAAAGCCTTTCTTTACGTTTCTTCTTACTTTGCTTTTCTGTTTCTCTTCTTCTTAATGATGGATAAGAAATTTTGATAGGTAAACAAGCTGCTAATAACTCTGCCTGATTAAAACCACGTTCATATTCCCGCTCCCTACTAAGCGGAACAGCAATAACACTTGAAACACTCGTAAAATGCTTTTGAAATAACTCCCGAAAAGATCGATAAAAAATATGAACTAACTCCGCATCTCCCCGAAACTTAAACTGTGCTACTATTTCTTTCATCCCATCATCGTACACGTGCAAAGAACGATTTTTTAAAGGACGATACTTCTCCTCGTTTATCCATCTTACGCAATCCACACAAATATCATTTTCTTTATATTCGGAAGGCAAGCCCTCTAAAGGTCGCCCACACTCCATACAAATTTCTCCTATAATATAGGAAAGTTTCTGTTCACATCTATCACATATATATTTTTTATGAGGCTTTACAAAGAAGGTATACCAACTAACTGTTTCCAATATATACTCATCGCAAAGTAGACAATGCATCAATCGATTAATCCTTGTTCTTTTGCCTTTTTGTTCATACTTTGAATATGTTTTTTCGCGCGTACCATCGCCTCTGTCTTACCGTAATGAAAATAAACGACCTCGCCGTAAGGTTCTTCAAAACTACGACCTGCTCGGCCTGCAATTTGTACGAGTGCACTTTCCGAAAAGATTTCTTCTTCTGCCCCTAACACTGCAACTTGTAAATTTTTCACAGTTACTCCTCTTTCTAAAATTGTCGTCGTAACTAATAACGGAATTTCTCCCTTTCTGAAAGCTGCTACTTTTTCTTTTCTCATTGGATCTTCTGCATGTACACCATCGATTCTATGATTCAAGGTTTTCAATAACAGGCTCATTTCTTCTATATATCGCACATGAGGAACAAATAAAAAAATAGGATGTTTTTTGTTTACGTACATTTCTAACCATTGTAGTAAAACTCGAGGAATTCTTTTATGATGGAGGCTTTTCTTCCAACTTCCGCACCAGCAAAATTGAGGAACAATACAAGGTACCAAAACCACACCTGACTTATGACACTCAAGAACGGATAGAACAAGGTTTGAATGAATCTTTACAACACAATAAAAAAATACTTATTTCATACTACAGAAATGGCTACATACATGAATAATACATCACAATAACGAACATAGATGTACAATCGAAAACAATTGTATGTACTGATGCTTTTCAATTAGATATGAAATTGAAAGTTGATGATTTTGTCGATGTGAAATAATAAAACATTTACAGTTGTTGCATGAAATTGGTATGATTTAGATATTACTTCAAGGAGGTTATTTCATAAGTTATGATACTGTAGCATCGCTACAACGTATGCAACAATTAGAACAAGCAGAAGCTACAGCTGGGAACGATTAGTTTTAAAACCAGTAAATCCTAAAGTAGATATCATTATTTTCGTAATTACTTTTCTATTAGCCGTTCCAACACTTACACTTTCAATCTGGGTATGGTCCATTTATTTTTCAATCAAGGAATTTACAATGAAAACATATTTAGTAAAAAATGTTTCAACTGGCGAACAATTCTATGTAGAGAAACAAGACTTCAAACAATATAAAAGAAACTTTAAGAACAGGGAAAAATAAGTTAGAAGAATTTCTGATTTGTAACAAAATAGAAGATACATCAGGAGGACAATTGACATGAAGAAATTTATCGTAGCAGGACTATCACTAGGGCTTTTAGCAGGTTGCGGTTCTACAGAAGATAAAACTGAAGCGAAAGATAAAAATGTACAAAAACAAGAAGCAAAAAAAGAAGATACTACTAAAAAGAAAGTAGTCAGTCAAGAAGATTTTGTTGTTTATACAAAATCAATTAAGGGTGTAAACTTCATTAAAGAAGCAAAGCTACATAATAATAAAGCTGAAATCACATTCTATGAATCTTTTGCAGCGTACAAAGCTGCACATGCTGATAGTACTACTACAGAGGAACAGTACAAACAGGAATTTTCAGGTGAAGACACTATTGAAAAAATGTTTGTAGAAGAATCAGCTAGAATATTAAGACGTTTCCACGCTTTAAATTCCATTAATATAACTCTTCCATTCGAAGGGAAAACTTACAATGTAAACTTAAGCAGGGATTCTTTAAATGCACACCTTGGATTTGATATTGAATCTATAAAAGTTGCTGATAAGTCATGGGAAAATAAGTTTGTTAAGTCATATGTAAACGATAAAATTAAACGAGATGAATACTTCAAGAAATTTGTTAAGATTCAATAATATAAATAAGAAAGCTGTCATTTGACGGCTTTTTTTACTTTTCACTTAACCTCATACCACCATTCTCTACAATCAAGGTACTCTTTCATTACATTCAATTGCGTATCTGAAGTTGGTTCTGAAATGAAATATGTTTGTCCATTCGATTGTAAAATGAAATTAGCTGTCATTTTTAGAGAGGTTAATGCTCCCATCACATCCTCAACATACTCTCTCGAAAAAGCACCTGATTAGATAATGTTTTTTTTAGCGATACAGTTGCTACGTTTCCGTTTCCGCTGCCACCAACTCCTTGTCCAGTTAATGCATAAACGATGGAATGAGCGATATTATCTACATGCCATTTTGCCATATCTGCTTCATTATCAATAAACCCCAAGTTCAATTAAAATTGCCGGCGCCTTAGTTTCAGCTAGTACATACAATCTCTCTTTACCATAGCGTCTTTCTTTAGCGAGTTGAGCTGATACTTTAGCTGCTAAATCCTTTTGATCCCAATAACAAACCTCTCTCCCGTCATCCTTATTGTTATATGCATTCAAATGGTACGCCTTGTACACATACGACCTCTCCCTTCTTTTCCATATCACTTAATTCTCTCCGTAAATCTAAAGAGAGTTCTTCTAATAGCAACTGTTTTCCAGCAAGCATCAGCAACCACCTCCAGCACTACTATAAGCCTTTATGATAGTCTCGTAAAAACTCAAAAAAGCCGATAACCTACTTATAAAATAGTAAGCTATCGACTTTATACACTTGTTTTATTCGTTTATAAATCCTAGAATCGACCGTATCCTAAGAAATGTTTTTGGTTATAGCTACTGCTTAAGCTAGAGTATGCAATCCCTTTATCACCAGCATGAATCATTTGGCCATTACCAACGTAAATACCGATGTGAGATGGACCTGGCTTATAAGTACCTTGGAAGAATACTAAATCTCCAGGTTGTGGGCTACTTACTTTAGAAACTGAATTCCAGTAACCTGCAACGTCTTGACGTCCTACACCGAAGATGTAAGAAATGAATCCACTACAGTCAAAACCACCGTTTGATGGAGATGCACTTCCCCAAACATATGGTAAACCTAAGTAGCTTTGCGCTTTACCAATTACGCCACCCGCATTTGAAGCTGGTGCTGGCTCTGGTTTTTTCGTTTCTTGCTTAGGTGCTTCTTTTTTAGGCTCTTCTTTTTTAGGTTCTTCTTTTTTAGGTTCTTCTTTTTTAGCTGGTGCTGCTGGCTGAGCAGGTGCCGCTTGTGCTGGTTGAGCTTGCGCATCTTTAGCAGCTTGCTCTGCTTGTTTTTGAGCAGCAGCTTCTTGTGCAGCTTTTTCTTGTGCTTCTTGTTCAGCAATACGTTGTAATTGCAGTGCTTGTTTTTCAAGATCTTTCAATTGACTTTCCGTACTTGTCATTGTAGTTACAACTGTATCCATTTTACCGCTTAAATCATTTACTGCTGTTGATTTTTTCGCTTTTTCAGCGTCAAGTTCTTTCTTAGCAGTTTCAATTTGAGCTTGTGCTTCTTTTAATTCTTTTTGCTTTGTTTTTACCGTTTCAACGTCTTTTTTCACGTTCGCTTGATCTTCTTGTTGTGTTTTCATGATATCTTCATCAGACTCAAGAATTTTAGAAACAGAAGCTAAACGATCAACTAGATCTGCAACGTTTTTAGAGTTTACAAGAACTTCTGTTACAACATTTGTGTTTGGTTGCTCTTGAAGTGCAACTAAACGTTTTCTTAATAACTCTTCACGTTTTGCAATTTTCGTTTGTAGTTCTGCAATATCTTTATTTTTATTTTCGATTAATTGCTCAGTATCAGCAACTTTTTTCGTTGTTTCATCAAGCTTTGAAGCATTCTCTTGAACAGACTTATCTAAACCTTGAATTGTTTTGTTTAAGTCATTCATTTGTTTTTGTAATTCATCACGTTCTTGTTGTTGTTTATGTAAAGTGTCATTTTGTGTATTAATTTGTGATTTCACGTCAGAAATTTTATCTTCTGCAAATACATTTGGTGTTAGTCCTGAAAACATTAACCCTGCAACTAATGCGCAAGATGCCATTTTTAGCTTTTTCATTTTATTTTTTACACCGCTTTCTTTTGTCTTTTTTCCGTATATAACCTATAAAATTTATACCATAATTCGGGATTTTTTTTGCTAATGTTACGCTATTGTAAAACAAATGTAATATTATATGTAACTCTATCGCAAAATATACATATTTTTGTATATATGTGTAGAATTTTAAAAGCTTTTTATAAGCAAAAAAAAACGCAAGGTTTCCCTTACGTTTTGTTACATACACTAATACAAATGAAATCAAAACGTTATTTCATCCATTTCTCAGCCCAATTTTGGACTTCATCCATAACACTTTCTAATGCTTTCCCTTTTTCAGTTAAGCCGTATTCGATTCGAACTGGTACTTCTGGATAAACATTACGAACTACAATGCCTTCGCTTTCCAATTCCTTTAAACGCTCTGACAACATACGATCGCTCATATTTGGTATAATATCTGCGATTTCTCTAAAACGTTTTGACTCTTCAAGCAAAGATTTAATAATTAAGCCAGTCCATTTTTTACTAAGCAAAGTAAAAGCTGACTCAAACTTTGGACATAAACAAGAATTATGCTCCATATGTTTCACCTCTCTTCCATTATAATATAGTTTCTTGTAAAAAGTAAGTTATAAAACTTTCCTCGTTAATTTATTTTACGTACATTTTACCATTTCCAAATATTAACTTGTCAACCACACGTAAAATATCCGTAAAAAAACCCTCTTAAAAAGAGAGCTTTTTTATATCTTATTACTTCGTATACCACCCAAGACCTAGCGCACCTTCACCTAAATGCGTACCAATTACAGCACCGAAATAACCTGTGCGGATTGTGACATGAGGATATTTTGCTTCTAATTCTGCCTTCCATTCATTCGCTTCCTCTTCACGTTGTGCATGAATGATAACTGCTTCCATAGGTACACCTTTACTTGCTTGCTCATCAAAAATTTCAACAATTCGTTTTAACGCCTTTTTACGTGTACGAATCTTTTCAAATGGAATAATGATTTTATCTCTAAAATATAAAACGGGCTTCACTTGCAATAAACTACCAATGAAGGCTTGCGCACTATTTAATCGTCCTCCACGTTGTAAATGATGTAAATCATCTACTACAAAATAAGCGTCCATCGTTTTCTTCATTTCATCAAAACGGGCAACGATCTCCTTCGGATCTTTTCCTTCGCTTGCTAATTTTGCCCCTTCACGTACATAGAATCCTTGTACTTCACAGCTAATTTCAGAGTCGTACGTATATACATCGATACCCTCTACCATTTGCCCGGCTGTCGTTGCCGTTTGATATGTACCACTAATCCCACTTGAAAGATGAATGCTAATAACCGCATCATAATCCTTCGATAGTTCTTCAAATAACTCAACAAACTTTCCGATTGCTGGCTGAGAAGTTTTCGGAAGTTCTTCTTGCTCACGTACTTTTACATAGAAATCATCTACTGAAATTTCAGCTTCTTCTTGATAAGATTCCGTTCCAAATACAACGTTTAATGGAATCATATATATATTGAGTTCATCACGAATATGCTTCGGTATATATGCTGTACTATCAGTAACAATAGCTGTTTTCATTTGCGTACCTGCCTTATAAAAAAGTTTTTATTCCCTAAGTTTACACGAAAACTAAAAATGGTGCATCCATACATGAAAATGCCGATTTGAAATTATATTCACCATCTCGACAAATTACAACAAAAAGATGAAATACTCATCAAAAATTTCAACTTATTTATAAAAAATGTTTGAATATAAAAACGCTCGCTTTTAAAATGTAAAGTACTAGTCATTTTGATAGATAGGGGCGTATACGAGTGTTATTACAATATTTAACAATCAAAGACTACGGTGAGCACGAAATTGTCATTCAAAAATCAAGATTTATCTGTTATATTAGCCGAGCTACAACCGAAGAAGAAGCTCAAGAGTTTATACAAAAACTAAAAAAACAAAATTGGAATGCCACACATAATTGTTCTGCGTATTTGATTGGTGAACAAGATCAAATCCAAAAAGCAAATGATGATGGAGAACCTAGCGGCACAGCTGGCATACCTATGTTAGAGGTACTAAAAAAACGCGGTTTAAAAGATACCGTCGTTGTCGTTACTCGCTATTTTGGCGGCATCAAACTTGGCGCAGGTGGATTAATTCGCGCATATGGAAAATGTACAAGTGAGGGTATTAATCATGTTGGTGTCGTTCAGCGAAAACTAATGCGTGTTATGCAGACCGAAATTGATTACACATTACTTGGCAAAATTGAAAATGAATTACGTAATTCGAAATATGCCATTAAAGATATACATTATCTCGAAAATGTCACATTTGATACGTATGTAGAAGAAGATGGAAAACAAGCATTCACAGATTGGATGATTGAATTAACAAATGGGAAATGTACAATTACAGAAGGAGATATGTTGTACTTAGAACAAGATGTTATCTAAGAATAACTATATTATCACCTCTAAAGATTAATGTAGTGAATTACTTCCCTATAAATGAACTAAGGAGATTATATATGGAAGAACGTTATTATCATCTCCAAAATAGCAGAATAAAAAAGAAACGAAGAAGAAAGTTTTTCTACTTCCTTATTTTCGTATTTTTATTTGGTGGTGTAGGACTTTATATATTAAACTCCTACTCTTCTCTCATGGGGATGTATAGTGGTTTTACTCGTCAAAAATCGGACTTGAGAACCGAAGATGTAGAAATTACAAAAGAGCCTTTTACACTCCTCATTATGGGTATAGAAGATTATGCAACGGACGGACAAAACGGTCGGACAGATTCATTAATGTTTGCGACAGTCAATCCTAAAACGAAAAAGATTTCACTTATGAGTATCCCTCGTGATAGTCGCGTTCCAATTGTTGGTAAGAACAAAGAGGACAAAATTAATGCTGCGCATGCTTACGGCGGAGAAGAAATGGCAATCAAAACGGTCGAAGGTTTTCTAAAAGTTCCTGTAGACCATTATATTAAAATTGATTTCCAAGGCTTTAAAGGTATTGTTGATGCTGTTGGCGGTGTTACCGTTGATGTCCCATTCGATTTTTGGGAGCGTTCGGACGTAGATTACTACAAAAAAATCAAGTTTAAGCAAGGTCAACAAGACTTAAATGGAGAAGAAGCACTTGCATACGTACGTATGCGAAAACAGGATCCAAACGGTGATTATGGTAGGGCCGCTAGACAAAGACAATTACTAGCAGCTGTTGCTCAAAAACTAAATTCAGCCTCTACTGTATTTAAAATTAAAGATTTAACCGCAGTCGTTGGAAAATATATAAAAACTGACATTCCTATTTCAGACGGACTTGCTCTTTACAATAAATTGTCTGGGTTTGACCCTTCTACAATACAAACGCTCAAACTTGAAGGAGAAGACAAAAAAATAGGTGGTATTTATTACTTCCTTCCAGATCCAATCGGTGTAGAGACAGTACGTAACGGAATTAAAAAAGAATTAGGCGAAACAGCAAACACTCAAGAAAATCCAACTACAAAAACTGAATCAAATCCTTCTTCAAATTCTAACTCTGACGAAAAAGCAAAGAAAGAAACGAATCAGAACAAAACACCAACTGAGCCACCTCCTTCTACGAATGCTCATGCAGAGTGGATTATGAGAAATCAGCAATAACAAAAAGAGCCAAATCGCATATGATTTGGCTCTTTTTTATTTACTTATTAAAATGTTGTAAAATTGCTTCTACAATACGCTCTGATGCACGGCCATCACCGTAAGGATTAGATGCTTTTGACATCTTATCATGAGCTTCTTTATCTGATAACAATTCATCAGCAAGACCAAAGATTGTCTCTTCGTCCGTTCCTGCTAATTTCAATGTACCTGCTTCAATACCTTCCGGGCGCTCTGTTGTATCACGAAGAACAAGAACCGGTACACCTAATGACGGCGCTTCCTCTTGTACACCACCAGAATCAGTTAACATTAAGTATGAACGAGCTGCCACATTGTGGAAATCAATTACATCTAGCGGCTCAATTAAATGAATACGACCATGATCGCCTAGAATGTCATTCGCTGTTTCACGAACAACAGGGTTCATATGAACAGGATACACAACTTGTACGTCTTCATGCTTATCAACAAGACGTTTAATTGCACGGAACATATTACGCATTGGCTCTCCTAAGTTTTCACGGCGATGAGCTGTCATAAGTACAAGACGATCATTTCCAAGTTTCTCTAGTACAGGATGACTATATGTTTCTTTTACAGTCGTTTTTAGTGCGTCAATCGCCGTATTTCCAGTGATAAAAATGCGTGACTCATCTTTATTTTCTTTCTGTAAGTTCGTTGCTGATTTTGATGTAGGTGAGAAATGAAGATCTGCCATTACACCTGTTAGTTGGCGATTCATCTCTTCTGGGTATGGAGAATATTTATCCCATGTACGAAGTCCTGCTTCTACATGACCTACTGGAATTTGATTGTAGAAAGCAGCTAAACTTGCGATAAATGTTGTAGTTGTATCACCATGTACAAGTACAATATCCGGCTTTGCTTCTTTCATTACTTTATCTAAACCTTCTAAACCACGCGTTGTAATATCAATTAAAGTTTGGCGATCTTTCATAATATTCAAATCGAAATCTGGCGTAATTCCAAAGATACTTAATACTTGGTCTAACATTTGACGATGTTGCGCTGTTACAGTCACAATCGACTCAATTTTTTCTGGATGTTTTTGCAACTCTAACACAAGAGGTGCCATTTTAATTGCTTCTGGACGTGTCCCGAAAATTGTCATTACTTTTAAACGTTCAGTCATTTCACTGCCTCTTTTCTTTCACCAGTTACAAATTCTATTATGACATATAAGAATATACATGAATACATGCCTTTTTAACGAATAACGGAAAAGTCCCTCTTACAAATACTTTCTCTTCCAACCGAATAATAGTCTATCTCTTGCTTCTTGACATCCTCAATAGTATAACAATTTCTTCCATCTAATAAAATAGGCTCTCTCATAAGTTGTGCGTACTTTTCTAACGGATAAGCTCGGATAGCCTCCCATTCTGTCATGATAAAAGCCGCACTCGCTCCTCTAATCGATTCATCTATACATTCGCTATATTGTATAGTCTCTCCAAAGATGTTTTTCATATTTGGAATCGCCTTCGGGTCATATAGAACTACGTCCGCACCTATATGAATTAATTCTTGTATCATAATAAGAGACGGTGCGTCTCTTATATCATCCGTATGCGGTTTAAATGCCGCTCCCAGCACCGCAATCCGCTTCTTGTTCATATTTAATACTTTCTTCGCTTTCTCAATCAATAACAACTGTTGTTTATTATTCACTTCAATGACTGCTTTTAACAAGCGAAAATCATGCGCCACATTCCCTGCAATTTGCACAAGGGCTTTCGTATCTTTCGGAAAACACGAACCCCCATAACCAATGCCAGCATTTAAAAAAGACGCCCCAATTCTCTTATCCATTCCCATCCCTTGTGCAACGTCTAATACATTGGCTCCTACCTTCTCACATATATTTGAAATTTCATTGATAAAACTAATTTTTGTCGCTAAAAAAGCATTCGATGCATATTTAATCATCTCTGCACTTTTTATATCTGTAACATACGTTTTTAAGCATAATTCACTATACAAATTCTCCACTTTCCGCGCTACTGCCTCATTATCTGCTCCAATTACAATACGATCTCCCTGAAAAAAATCGTAAATTCCTGAACCTTCCCGTAAAAATTCTGGATTCGATACGATATGTAATTCATATCTACTTTGTAATTTCTCCTCAATCCACCCTCTCATAACATCATTTGTACCTACAGGAACCGTACTTTTCGTAACGACAATAATGTCGTTCGTCGCATATGTTCCGATATCATCACAAGCACTTCGAATATATGTTAAATCCGCTGTCCCATCTAATAAAGATGGCGTTCCAACTGCAATAAATATAAATTCTGCATCGTAAAATGCTTTTACCCTACTTGTTGTAAAAGTTAAACAATCATTTTCACACGCATCATTTATTAATTCATATAAACCCGCTTCATAAATAGGCAGATCCCCTTGCTTTATCCGTTCAATTTTCTCATCATTTATATCAAAACATGTGACTGAATGGCCTAACATTGCCAACCCTACTCCTGTAATCAATCCAACGTATCCGGTACCTATTATCGTAATTTTCATTTCCTTTTCGCACAGGAATATACAATAGAAAATATACGAATACATAGAATTCCCCCTGTGCTTCCCCCTCTCACATTAAAAATGAGAAAACTCTTTTACTTCTTTATTATATGAATTACTTTTTCCATTCTTTTTTAAGTTTTTGTAAAATTACATGCAAGAATATAAAATAAAACTTTATTCAGTGGGGGGCATTCATCCTCCACTAATTATTAGTTAAACCAATCGAGATTTTACAGGAATTAAGGTTCCCACCTAAATTCTTTGCCTCAACTAAATTTTGAGGTGGAAGCCTTACTGCCCGTTCATGTGAATAAATTCCCACATTTTAACATGGAATTTACTCATTTCTACGTGTAACACTTATAATACTGAAATAAACATATTCATTATCGAAGAAACAGAGAAAATGTCATATTCTAAAGTACAATACGATTAACCTTCTCAAACGATTCAACATTCTGTATACAATTGTCATATATTCTATCTGCTTCCATTTGCCGTACAAAGAAAAAAGATTGAATTCTAATCTTTTTGTGATACCATATGTTATGAGCCTGTAAATAATCATCAAAATTTTCAGAAAAAACATCTAAAAATTACGTTTAAATATAAAAGGTGGGGTATTAATGGACTCACAGGTGATTTATGCCATTTTGGCATCCTTTATCACTGTACTCGGCGTTACTCCTTTCGTTATTAAATTAGCATTTAAGATAGGAGCAACAGATAAACCAAACGCGCGTAAAGTACACCAAAAAATCATGCCCCGTCTTGGCGGATTAGCAATTTTTATCGGTGTAGCTGTAGGTTTTGTTGTTGGTGGGTTATACGAACAAAGAATGTTATCAATAAGCTTAGGCGCTATCATCATCATTATCATTGGGATTTTAGATGATATGTATGAATTATCAGCAAAAGTAAAATTTGGTGGCCAGCTATTAGTTGCTATATTAATTGTAAAAAGTGGATTATTAGTACAGGTACTATATATACCTATTATCGGGGATACTGAACTTGGATGGCTCGCATATCCAATTACAGTTTTTTGGATTGTAGGCATTACAAATGCCATCAACTTAATTGATGGTTTAGATGGATTATCCGCTGGAATTTCATCAATCGTTCTAGCAACATTGGCTTACATGGCCCTCACCAGCCCTATGGGTACTGGTGCAGTTATTATCTTGCCATTAGCACTTATCGCACTTGCAAGTACGCTTGGATTTTTATTCTATAATTTCCATCCAGCAAAGATTTTCATGGGAGATACCGGCGCCCTATTTTTAGGTTATTGTATTTCCATCCTATCTTTATTGGGATTATACAAAAGTGTAACGCTATTTAGTTTCCTTGTTCCAATTATCATTTTAGGTGTACCTATATTTGATACAACTTTTGCGATTATTCGTCGTATTGTAAATAAAAAACCAATTTCAGCACCAGATAAATCTCATTTACATCACCGTCTCCTAGCAATGGGATTCTCTCATCGTACGACGGTGCTCATCATTTATGCATTTGGTATTTTTTTCAGTGTAAATGCTATTTTTTTCACTAAAGCGACGCTATGGATATCAATGATTCTTCTGTTTGCTTTAATTTTCTTTACTGAAATAGTCGCTGAAGTAATCGGTCTTGTACACGACCGTTACAAACCACTTATTTCCTTTTATAAAAAAGTGAAAAAACGCGAAGACTAATTGTAGTATAGCCTTTACTATTATGAAATATTCAAATAGCATCCTCTTATAAGAGGATGCTATTTTTTATTTTTTACTCCTCATTTCATATTTCCAAAATATAGTTTGTTTGAGAGTCCCACTATTGGAGAAAGATATACATAATAAGAAAAGGATTCTATTTTCTTTTTTACATCTTGATTGTCAAACTGAGGGTGAATGTTATGATCAAGCGAGTATTTCAATACATTATTTTATTTTTAACAATTACTATGTACGCGTCATCTCATGCAGGAGCAACTACAATGATTCCTGCTGAACATCATCCAAATACTGAAACTACCTCTCCTATCCAAAAAATCGCGTACTTAACATTTGATGACGGACCAAACAAATATACTACGCAAATTTTAAACATCTTAAAAGAAAAGAACGGAAAAGCAACTTTCTTTGTTATTGGTGGAAAAGTGCCACATTATAAAAAAACAATGCAACGATTAATTAAAGACGGACATTATATCGGACTTCACAGTATGTCACACGATGTAAAACGCCTTTATACTGGTGATCCATCTGCTTTAATTACAGAAATGGAACAAACACAAACCATTGTTCAGCAAGTTACAAAATTAAATACACATCTCGTTCGTGTCCCGTACGGTAGTATGCCTTACTTAAAAAAGAATTACCGTGATGCACTTGTATCCGCCCAGTATAAAATGTGGGATTGGACAATCGATACATATGACTGGAAAAGCTATGACAATCCTTCTTCCATATTAGAAAGAGTACGTAATCAGAGCGATGAACAAGTCGAAGTGATTTTAATGCATGATTCGAGTGTAACCGTACAAATACTGCCACAAGTAATTGATTACTTACAGTCACAAGGATACAAACTTCTTCCCTATAATCCGTCTTCCCATCTCGAAGTGAACTTTTGGAAAGACACAAGATTGTAACAGCTTTAGTGCCTATATGCTAAAGCTGTTTTATTTTTCTCTTCCCACCCTTCCCATTTTTGTGTAAAATTTTAAATAGTGATGAAGTTTCGAGGTGAATAGAAATGAAACGAATAGATCTCATTTTTAACGCAATACAAGAAGGCAATTATATAGAAGGTGTAACCGCATCAGAACTCGCTACCCTGTTACAACTAGATCGCGCCAATGTAAGTAGCGACTTAAACAAACTTGTAAAAGATAAACGTTTATTAAAAACAAATACGCGTCCTGTTCGTTTTTATATAGAAACGAACGCTTCGTTGGAAACGCATTCAAAGGAAACAACTTCATTAGATACATTTGCAATTGAAAATACAAGCCTTAAAATCGCAATCGAAAAAGCGAAAGCTTCTATTCTCTATCCTCCAAACGGTATGCATACTTTACTGCTAGGGGAAACAGGGGTCGGAAAATCTATGTTCGCTTCTTTAATGCACGAATATGCAATTGAAGTTGAACAGCTTCCTAAAAATGCACCATTTATCGTCTTTAACTGTGCTGATTACGCAAATAATCCACAGCTACTACTGGGGCAGTTATTTGGGATTAAAAAAGGAGCTTATACAGGGGCAAGTGATCAAAAAGGGTTAATTGAAAAAGCACATGAAGGGATCCTTTTCTTAGATGAAGTACATCGTCTTCCTCCAGAGGGACAAGAAATGCTTTTCACCTTTATTGACCGCGGGGTATACCGCCGCCTTGGAGAAACAGAAAACGAGCGTAAGGCACAAGTATTAATCATTACTGCAACAACAGAAGAACCAAATTCATTTTTATTAAAAACATTTACAAGACGTATACCGATGACCGTTACGCTACCACCACTTCGTGAGCGTACACATAAAGAACGCTTTGCTTTACTGCAACTATTTTTCACAAATGAAGCGATACGTCTGCGAAAAGAAATTCACGTTAGCCCGAATACAATGCGCGCCTTCGTCTTTTACAATTGTCCCAATAACATCGGGCAATTAAAAACGGATGTACAAATTGCCTGTGCGAAAGCCTATTCTGACTTCGTGACAAAGAAACGTGATTCTGTCTATGTTTCAAGTACAGATTTACCTTGGTATATGAAAGAAGGGCTATTCATTGAAAGAAAGAGCCGTCATCTATACCAAATACCAAATGAAACATTTGTATTTACAGGTAATGAAGGTTGGAGTAATCATAAAATAGAAAATGAAAAACAATCTTCTATATACGATTATATTGATTATAAATATGAAGAACTTCAAGCTCGCGGTATTGAAGAGGACGAATTAGAATTACTAATAGAAAATGATATTCAAAGCTTTTTCGTACAATATTTTAACCAAATTTCTAAAAAAACAAGTCATGAAAATGTTTTTAAAATTGTGGATCGTAATATCGTTTCCGTTTGCGAAAAAATTGCGGTACTTGCTGAGAAGCATTTATCTAAGACGTTTGATGAAAAAGTATTTCTCGCTTTAAGCTTACATGTACAGACAACTCTACAACGTTTGCAAGCTGGGAAACAAATTCATCACCCACAATTAAATCAAATTCGTACAAAATATAAAGAAGCTTTTTCCGTAGCGATGCAATGCATTCAACTACTGGAGGATGAATTACAAATAACAATGCCTATTGATGAAGCAGGCTTTTTAACAATGTTCTTCGTTGTTGATCCAATTCCTGCCTCACAAACAGAAGTAAAAGTATTAATATTAGCGCACGGTAACGGCATCGCAACAGAAATGGCAAACGTCGCAAACGAACTTCTCGGCATTGAGGAAGTAACCGGTATTGATATGCCGTTACATGAATCGCCGAAAGATTTCTTAGAGCGTGTGAAAGTGTATATGAAAACACTTCAAAATGTAAATGGACTTCTCTTACTCGTTGATATGGGCTCTCTCGCTTATATTGGGGATATATTAGAAACTGAGTTCAAAATCCCGGTACGTGTTCTTTCCATGACAAGCACTCCACATGCACTAGAAGCAGCTCGAAAAGCTCAGCTTGGCTACTCGTTAGATGCGTTATATGAAACAGTGAAGAACTTAACACCGTTTTACTTAAACGTACAAGAAGAAAAGAAAAAACCACTATCACCAATGAAGTCTGTTATTTTGACAGCTTGTTTAACTGGTGAAGGCAGTGCTTTAGCTATTCAAAAAATGTTAGAGAACTATTTGCGATTTGACAAAGACTTAATTGAAATTATTCCAATTAGTATCGTCCATGAAAAAGATTTAACGAAAATGATTGAGAACATAAAAAAAGAGCGAAATATCATTTGTATCGTCACAAATTTCGATGTGCAGGTGCCATGCTTAACATATCATTTCCAAGACATTGTAAACTACACAGCGATTCAACCAATTCAAGAATTAATTACGTATGAAGAAACATATGCAAAAATGGCTGATATTCTTGAACAACAAATGCAGCGGAACGACGGAGCATTACTTATTAAAACAATTCGTTATGCATTAAATACAATTCAAGAATTAATTTCCTTACAGCTAACGCCTGACAGCTTAATGGGTGTGATTCTGCATATGAGCTGTATGGTTGACCGTCTTCAAAAAGGAGAAAGCCTCCTCCCTCATCCAGATAAAGAAAAACGAAGACAAGATGAGTACTGGATGTATATGAAAGTGAAAAAAGCATTGCAACCGATTGAAAATACATTTGAAATACAAATACCGGATGACGAAGTGTTTTATGTCATGGACTTCTTCATTAAAAATCAGCCTGTAAAAAATTAATTGAGGCAGTTGTTTAACTATATCGACCGTAACGCGAATTATATCAGCGGTTTTCCAAATATATCGGCGTAACCCAGATTATATCAGCAACTTTTCAAATATATCGATTTACCGGCAATAATCACTACAATTTGCACCTTATAGCAAAAAAGGCTGTTCCAAAATATGGACAGCCTTTTTTCTACTTCTTTACTTTCCTGATTCTCCCCCTAATTTCGCCTTTCTTATTGGACTTCGTATAAACATTTACATATACATTTGCCTGAATGATTTCTTGAAGTAAGCTATCAAAAGCTCGCCCCTGTAAAGGCCCTTCAAAATCTTCCACATTGACTACACCGGTCACGACTCCTTCACTTACACTAATACCTTGCTTTACCGGACCAAACAAATTTAAAATAACTGGACCAATTTGATCCGCTTTCCCTAAATGAATTTGGCATGATGTAACTTTTTCGATGTTTTTCAATATGACCCGATATTGTAATTTCTTTAAATCATAACTAAATATAAACTCTGCTACACCATAAGCTTCTGTATTTACAGGAGGTATTTCCCTCTTACCTGTTAACCTCGCAAAGAAATGTGTTGTCATACGGGCATTCTCCTTATATAAATTTCCCAGCACTACTTCTACTACTTTATGGTTTATACATAATCATTTATGACTTTTTCAAGTTTTAATTACGAAGAAAAGATTCACACAATCTTTACATTAGAATCGTTCCTTTTGCTTTACTACCTCTTGTATAATGCACTTAGAAAAACATTCTCGGAGGTCGTTTTGAAAAATAACAAATACACTTTTCGCACATTATTAGAGATTTTTCTCGTCTCATTTAAATTAGGACTTACTTCATTTGGTGGTCCTGTCGCCCATCTCGGCTATTTCCACCATGAATACATACAAAAAAGAAAATGGATGGATGAGAGAAGCTATGGAGATTTAGTAGCACTGTGCCAATTCCTTCCCGGTCCTGCTAGCAGTCAAGTCGGTATGGGGATTGGATTATTAAGGGGCGGGGTATTAGGAGCTATTATTTCATGGATCGGATTCACTTTACCGTCTGTGCTTGTTTTGGTTTTCTTCGCCTCGTTCCTGAATCAGTTCGATCTTGGAAGTGGTGGCTGGATTCACGGGCTAAAACTTGTAGCAGTCGCCATTGTTGCTCATGCCATATGGGGAATGGCGCAAAAGTTAACGCCAGACCGAAATCGTGCGACGATTGCGATTGTAACTGCCGTAATCGCCTTATTATGGCCAAGTAGCTGGACACAAGTCATCCTCATTATAATATCGGGCTTTATCGGCTGGTTTTTATATCGTAACCAACCAATTAGCCAATCTCAAAACATAAAAGTACCTATTTCAAAAGCGATAGCAGTCTCTTGTCTCGTCTTATTCTTTGGACTATTACTACTGCTACCAATATTAAGACCGTTCTCTTATTACATCGCTTTATTTGATAGTTTCTATCGCTCTGGTGCACTTGTATTTGGAGGCGGACACGTCGTGCTGCCCTTTCTTGAAGGTGAGTTCGTACAAAACGGAATGATGACGAAAGAACAATTCCTAGCTGGATACGGATTAACACAAGCCGTGCCAGGTCCACTATTTACATTCGCCTCTTATATAGGAGCAGTGTTAAACGGGACGTTTGGGGCCATACTCGCAACAATTGCGATCTTTCTTCCTGCTTTCTTGCTCGTTATTGGTGTTTTACCATTTTGGGACAGTGTGAGAAAAATCTCTTACATACAAGGCGCACTACTTGGAGTCAATGCAGCCGTTGTCGGTATTTTATTAGCAGCTTTTTATGATCCTATTTGGACAAGCACCATTATGGACGCTGTAGATTTTGTTTTTGCGTCTCTTCTATTTTGCTTACTCGCTTTTTGGAAAACACCACCTTGGGTTATCGTTATACTCGGAGCCTTCGGCGGATATATTCTATCCATCTTGTAAGCACAAAAAAACGACGGCATTATATAGCCGTCGTTTTTCTATTAAAACTTCACAAGTTCTATTCCCTCAGGTAACTCGCTCTCTGTTAAAATGCGCAACTCCTTCACACGATCCATCACGTAAGAAGAACGCTTCACAAGCTCTGGATCAATATAAGCTGGATGAACCATAATTTCTATCGTTTGTTCACCTTGTACTCTTTCTTTTAACTTCACAAAGTAATCTTCCGTCACACCATCCGCGTAAAAGTCACTGTAAAACACATCTGAAAATGGGCGCACTGCTCGCTCTTCCTCACAACGACGAATCGGAACATTATATGTAGCCGCTAATCTCTCAAGAACATCGTGCAAGATCGGCAATCCATGCACGTGATGATGACTATCTAAATGAGTTGGCGTTAATCCATAAGATAGGAATTTCTCAATTTGAGCAGTCCACTCTCTCTCAACTTCTTCTGGATTTACATTCCCTTTCCATACGACGCTTTGTTTATGAAACAATCCATCGCTCCTTACAAGTGATGGTACATCTCCAAGAAGTGGTTCTCCTGCTGTTAATACGAGATGTACGCCTACTCCGAGTAGGTTATGCTCTTTTGCTAAGCGTACCGCATGCTCTGTTCCTGGCATATTCATCATCATCGTCGTTGAATTTACAAGTCCATTTATATGTCCATCAATAATGCCGTAATTTGTACCTTCTGTAAGACCGAAATCATCTGCGTTTACAATTAACTTAATCATCGTAATACCTCCTAATAGAATAAAAAAAGCGGGCTGAATAGCGCCGCTTTATTTCTCTACCTTTTTGAAGAACTGTGGAAGATATTCTTTATGCGCTTCCAACATTTCATTTAAAATTTGTTTTGCCACTTTATCTGATGGTACAAGTGGATTAATTGTCATAGCAAGCAGCGCTTTATGATAATCACCTGTAACAGCAGCTTCAATTGTTGTGCGCTCAAATGATTTAATTTGCTGTACTAAACCGCGAACTGGTACTGGAAGATCTCCAACCGCAATTGGTTTTGGACCTTCTTTCGTAATAATACAGTTCACTTCAACAGCTGAATCATGCGGTAAGCTTGCAATTGTTCCGTTGTTTCGTGTATTAACAGGCTGGATATCACCTTTATTATTGTAAATAGACGTAATTAAGCTACATGCTGCGTCACTATAATAAGCGCCGCCACGTTTTTCTAATTGTGGTGGTTTAATATCTAAGTTCGGGTCTTTATATAACTCGAATAAATCATCTTCTAATTGTTTTACTACTTCTGCACGTGTACCTTTTTCAACTGAAGCTTCTTTCTCTTCTTCTAACATTTCACGTGTTTTGTAGTAATAACGATGGTATGGACATGGAATTGCACGAAGGCCGCGAATAAAGTCTGGCTCCCAGTTAAGCGCTGCAATATTTTCCATCGTAATTTGCTTTTCTGGATCTGTTACAAGCTCTAACACACGATCCATTACACTTACGCCATCTAAATATACATCTAGTCCGTATACCATATGATTTAAACCTGCGAAATCAACGTGGACACGACTTGCATCTACTTCAAGTAATCTTGCAAGACCCATGCGGATTCCGATTGGAACGTTACATAGACCAACTACTCTTTGAATATTTGTATAACGAAGGACAGCTTCTGTTACCATACCAGCTGGGTTCGCGAAGTTAATTAACCATGCATTCGGACAAAGCTCCTCCATATCCTTACAAATATCTAAAATAACAGGAATCGTTCTCAGCGCTTTGAATAAACCACCAGGACCATTCGTTTCCTGACCGATTACATCATATTTTAACGGGATTGCTTCATCTTTTGCACGAGCTTCTAATAAACCTACGCGAAGCTGCGTTGTTACGAAGTCAGCACCTTTTAATGCTTCACGGCGATCAAGTGTTAAATGTACCTCGATTGGTAAACCAGATTTTTTCACCATACGTTTCGCTAAGTTACCAACGATTTCTAACTTTTCTTTTCCTGCTTCAATATCTACTAACCAAATTTCACGAACAGGAAGCTCATCATAACGCTTAATAAATCCTTCAATTAACTCTGGTGTATAACTAGATCCACCGCCGATTGTAGCAATTTTAATTCCAGTCATGCTTTATTCCCCTTTCGCTTCTAACTTTTTATAAAGGTCAATAAATTCTGCTGCTAATTCTTTTACTGTAATCGCATTCATTAAATGATCCTGTGCATGAATTAAAAGAACACTAATCTCTGTTTTTTCTCCTCTTGCTTCTGATTGTATGAGCTCTGTTTGGAAATGATGCGCTTCATTAATCGCTTCTTTCGCCTTTACCATCGCTTCATCAGCCTCTGCCATTTTCCCCTGTTTGGCAAATTGAAGTGCCTCCATTGCAAAGCTTCGTGCATTACCACTATTTAAAATTAATTGGAATGGAATTTGTTCTGCTGTAGTCATCATAATTACCGCCCTCTCTATTATGGTTCAACCGATTTAAATACCCCTTCAGTTTGAACATTTCTATTACATTATTATTTTATGAATGATAGTTTGGTGTTCTTGTAGATGGGTCTCATCCTTCTGAACATGATATAAAGGTAATTGTTCTCACAGATAATGTTATCTGTGAGAACAATTACTGTGTTACATAGGTACAGAGTTATTATTTCCTTGTGCTGCTGCTTTTTCAGTACGAACAACAGAACGGTCGCATAATACAACGAATGGATAGTAGATTACCATCGCAATTACAAAGTTGAATAACTGTAGAATTGCACCTGAAAGATGTCCACCTGTTACAAGATAACCACTAATAATTGGTGGTGTTGCCCATGGAATCATTACAACTGTTTTTGGTACCCATCCAATAGATATAGCTGTATAGGAAGTAATTACTAATACAATTGGTGTTACGATAAACGGTAAGAATAAAATTGGATTTAAAATAATTGGTGTACCAAAGATTACTGGTTCGTTAATGTTAAATGCACCAGGTCCAATTGATAAGCGAGATACACCGCGTAATTGTGCACTTTTTGCTACAAGTAATACCACTACTAAGAATGCTAATGTTGCACCAGAACCACCAAGATATACGAAAGTATCAAAGAATGGTTTTGTAATAATATTTGGAACATCAAATGCAGATGTACCACCTTGGAATAACTTCATATTTTTCTCTAATGCCGGTAAGTATAATGGCTCAATAATACCACCAACGATATTTGGCCCATGTAAACCGAAGAACCAAAGAAGATGAACAAGGATTACAATGATAATTGCACTTGGTAATGTCCCTGCTAAACTTTGCAGTGGTGATTGAATCGTATTAAAAATAAATTCATGAACACTTGTACCAGCTAATTTCACTGCTAATTGAATACCTGCAACTACTGTTAAGATAACAAATGCTGGAACTATAGCTGCGAAAGATCTTAAAACTGCTGGTGGTACTCCATCAGGCATTTTAAATGTAATGTTTCTTTGTACAAAGAAACGGAATACCTCAGTAACAAGAAGTGCTACGATAATTGCTACGAATAGCCCTTGTGCACCTGTCCAAGCTAAGTTCAACCCGCCTTCTTTCGGTGTTGTTGGCGTAAGAATAATTAACGCACCAAATGAAATAATACCTGCTGACAAACCATCAACGCCGTAAGATTTTGCTAAGTTATAACTTGTTGTAAATGCTATGATTAGTGCTAGAATTGCGAAAGAACCAGTCCACATTCCACCGCCAACTTGTTTCCACGTTTCACCAAACAAACCTTTCATGAAATCTTGGAAAACTTCAGACGGAAAACCATTAATTAGTGATGCCAGTGCACCAACTAAAATAAGTGGCATAACTGCAATAAATCCATCACGGATCGCAGCTAAGTGACGTTGCGATCCGATTTTACCAGCGACAGGAACAATATACTTCTCCATAAATGCAATAAATTTTTGCATTTCGCTTCCCCCCTAATTATTTTTTAAGTGTTAACGCGTGATCTAAAACTGCTTCTCCATTCATCATGCCGTAGTGCATTGGATTAATAACATCGATTCCAACATTTCTCTCATCAGCAAGCGTTTTCATTGAAGAAAGCATGTAACGAACTTGTGGTCCTAGTAATAATACATCTGCTTGATCGATATTTGTTTTTACTGCATCCCCAGATACAGCCCAAATCTTTCCTTCTAGACCGCGAGCTTTTGCAGCCGCTTCCATTTTTGTAACTAGTAAACTTGTAGACATCCCTGCTGAGCAACATAATAAAATATTCATTTGAAAATCCCCCTTGTGTAGTATAAAAAATTTATATTTTATTTATTTTTCTTTACGCTATTTATTAATGCAATTAGCGTGCCAACTTTTTAAAACCACTAAAATCAGCACTTTTTCGACTGTTTTCTTTGTGTGTTAACGCTTTCAAATAGTGTGTCACCTAAAAAACATACAGTGTGTTATAAAACAACACGCTTTTAACACATAACTGTATGAAAATAGATTAGTGTTTAGTTGTCTAGTTGTGTTTAAAACAAAAAAACACTAAAAAATTTTTTAAAACGTGAAAATCTAGTGAAAAATAGACCTCTCTTAAACACACTCTTCTATCTATTGTCCAATCAAACTCTACTAAATTACATAGAATAAAATAACACAATTCGAAAGGGGATTCCTATGCCAAAACATAGAAAACAGAACAAAAGAAAGATTTATAGAATAACAAGCTATAAAAAAGACAAGCGTTCTGAATTAGACTCTGACAAATTTGAACTAGAACAAGAGGAAATAGAAAATAAGCAAGACAAAAAAGAGCAATCGGAACCTATAATAGAAACAAACTCATATAACTTAGATATATGGGATGAAATTTCGCTAACAGAAATACAAGCTAGCGAACATACAAATTTATTTGCAGAACAAAGTAATTATCAAAATATTACTTTGTTACAAGTTAGCGATGTCCGTTTATATTTGGACAAGCAACTACAATTTAGTTCCGTCGATGAGCAAATTTATCATGAAGCACTCGTTCATCCGATTATGTCAAAAGTAATTGATCCAAAGCGTGTTCTCATATTAGGTGGTGGCGATGGTCTTGCCTTACGAGAGGTTTTGAAATATGAAACTGTGCTACATGTGGACCTTGTTGATTTAGACGAGGCAATGATTAATATGGCACGTACTGTGCCGGAGATAGTTTCCTTAAATCAAAGTGCATTTTTTGATAGTCGTGTAAATGTGCACGTATGTGATGCGAAAGAGTTTCTAAATTCTCCTTCATCCTTATACGATGTCATTATTATTGATTTTCCAGATCCAGCAACAGAGTTGTTAAGTACTTTATATACAAGTGAATTATTCACTCGTATAGCTACATTCTTAACAGAAGACGGAGCATTCGTCTGCCAATCTAATTCTCCTGCTGATGCACCTCTTGTTTATTGGAGTATTGGTAATACAATTGAACATGCTGGATTGACTGTGAAAAGTTATCATACGATCGTTCCTTCTTTCGGAACTGACTGGGGATTTCATATTGCTGCTAACTCTGCCTATATACTCGATCAAATTGAGCAATTATATATTGTGCCAACTCCTCGAACATTACCTTCTCTTCTTGCTCCTTTGTTTCAATTTAAAGAAGAACATTTAGAACATCGTAACCAAGATCTTGTAAATTCAGAATCGAACCTTATCCTACACGAATGTTACAAAAAGGAAATGGAGTTTTGACGATATTATAGTGAGGAGTGCTACCTTATGGAATACTCTACTTTCGGCAAGCATATAATAGTAGATTTATGGGGAGTAGACTTTTCTCTATTAGATGATGTTCACTTTTTAGAATATCATTTAGTTGCCGCTGCAAATTGTTCTGGTGCCCATGTTTTAAACGTAAGTGCAAAAGAATTCGATCCGCATGGTGTTACTATTTTAGTTTTACTATCTGAAAGCCACCTTTCTATTCACACTTATCCAGAAAAAAACTTTGCAGCCATCGACTGTTACACGTGCGGTACGACCGTTGAACCACAAATAGCGATTGATTACATCGTGAGTATATTAAAACCAAATGAGATGAATATAAAAAACTAATTCGTGGTATAGGGGAGATTGTTACTACCGATTAAATATCAACCTTACTCATTTATAAAAAGGAGGATTGTAAATACCATCAGTGGAACAAGCATTCCACTGATGGTACCGACACATACATAAAAAAACCTTGCATACGCAAGGTTCATTCCGATACTGACATCTTCCTATATAATTCTACAAATTCACTCGCTAATTCCTTCACCGTAATTGCATTCATTAAATGATCTTGCGCGTGCACCATCAGAAGGGTAACTTCGGTCTTTTCACCACCAGCTTCTTTCTGTATGAGCTCCGTTTGTACACGGTGCGCCTCTTTTAATTCCTCTAACGCTTCTTGTAATTTCGCTTCTGCTTCTGTAAATTCTCCACGCTTTGCGCAATCAATTGCTTCCATTGAACAACTTCGTGCATTTCCCCCATGCAAAATTAAGTGAAAAGCCTTCGTTTCTATCGTATCCATTTTAGTTCTTTACTCCCCCTTTTCTTCCGCCAACTTTTGTTTATCCCATATTTTTAAGAACGGTAAATAAATGAAGAATGCTAGTGCAAAGTTAACGAGTTGCAAAATAACACCTGAAATTTTTCCGCCTGATCCCAAATATCCACTAAACAGAATCGGTGTCGTCCAAGGTACAGCAGCTCCGCTCGGACGGGCAACTAGCCCCCATTCCATCGCAAAGTAAGAAACAATCGTTAATACAACCGGAACTACTATAAATGGAATTAGTAACAGTGGGTTCATGACAATTGGCATACCGAAAGTTACCATTTCATTAATATTGAAAATACCAGGTGCAATCGACAATCGACCTATACTTTTTAATTGCTGACTTCGCGCAAATAATAACATTCCGACAACTAAAGCTAGTGTTGCACCTGAACCGCCCATATAAATCCACAAATCAAAAAACTGTGCAGTAATCGTATTCGGTACATCTTGACCCGCTTGAAAAGCAACTCGGTTTTGATCCATTAACGATAACCAAATTGGGCTCATTACACCACCAACAATTGCAGCACCATGAATTCCGCACGCCCAAAGAACATGAACAATGATAACTGCAATTACTGCCCCCCAAAGACTAGCTCCCAGTATACTAAGCGGCTCTTGCAACAACTTCCCTACAACATTATGAATACTACCAAAAGTCGTATGTTCAAAGATTAATCTAATGATCCAAACAACTGTCACAACAATAAATCCCGGAATAAGTGCTGCAAATGAACGCGTTACTGCTGGTGGAACTGTCTCAGGCATCTTTATAATCATCTTTTTCTGCACAATAAATCGATATATTTCAGTAGATATAATTGCAATAATCATCGCTACAAATAAACCTTGGCTTCCCATTAATGCCGCTGGAATTACTCCATCTACTAGTATACTTTCTTTCGTACCCGGAACAATATATGCAACTTGAAAGGGAGTTGCAAGTAAAAATGTCACAAGCGACAACGCCCCAGATGCTAAAGCATCCACTTTATAATATTCCCCAAGCCTGTAAGCGATTCCAAAAACAGCTATTAAAGCCATTATATTAAAAGTTGCACTAACTGGATACCCCAAGGCCCTCTGCCAATTCTCCCCAAACAAACCTGCCATAAAATCATTATACCCTGGTATTGGTAGCGCACTAATGATAAGGAAAAATGATCCAATAATTAAGAAAGGCATCGTCAAAATAATTCCATCACGAATTGCTTGCAAATGCCTCTGCTCTGCAACCTTTCCCGCTACTGGCATTACATATTTCTCTAAAAACCGTATCATCTATCCCACTCTCCTCATGGTTTCATTGACAAAGCTGCTTGTAAGATAGCTTCTCCATTACAAAGCCCGTAATGGACAGATTGAATGACATCAACAGGTACTCCCTTCTCCTTACATAACTCTTTCATTTTCGGTAATAAATAACGTACTTGCGGTCCAAGTAAAAGCACATCAGCTTCATCTATGTGACTATTTACTTCAGAACCTGAGACTGCCCAAATCTTTACCTCTATCCCTTTTGCCTCTGCTGCTTTCTCCATTTTAGTAACAATCAAACTGGAAGACATTCCCGCTGCACAGCAAAGTAAAATATTCATCCCTTTTCCCTCCCCCTTTTTCCAAACCTAAATTACGGCGCATCCTTGCCACCACTAGGTTACAAATATATATGTCTAGATTGCCTGCTGTATGCCGAGCTTAAAAACAAAAATTTCTCGGTTTTCACGCTATTCCATCTATCATTATTCTCCTAGTAAAGAGGGCTCTAACTCGCTATAATAATTCAGTATGATTTTTTTAATTGATAGGAGGATATATTTATGAAGGCATATCGCTTTCCACTTATTTTATTATCTTCTATCCTAATTGGTGGTTTCATTGGTTATTTCATGGGTGCCGATGCAGTTGCTTTAAAGCCGCTTGGTGACATTTTCTTAAACTTAATGTTTACGATTGTTGTACCTTTAGTGTTCTTTAGCATCGCGTCATCTATTGCTAATATGGATGGATTAAAACGTTTCGGTAAAATTATGTCTAGTATGGCTGGGACTTTCTTATTTACAAGTATTTTAGCTGCTATTTTTATGATTATTGTCGTGAAAGTATTCCCGCCAGCACAAGGTGTTGTATTGGAACTAACGCAGCCTGATAAAGCTGAAAAAGCAGTTAGTGTTGCAGATCAAATCGTTGGTATTATAACAGTATCTGACTTCTCGAAGTTACTATCTCGTGAAAATATGTTAGCTCTTATTTTCTTCTCTATTTTAATGGGGGTTGCAACTTCAGCAGTTGGTGAAAAAGGAAAACCATTCGCTACATTCTTACAAGCTGGTGCAGAAATTTCAATGAAAGTTGTATCTTTCATTATGTACTACGCTCCAATCGGACTTGCTGCTTACTTCGCGGCATTAGTTGGTGAATTCGGACCACAACTTCTTGGAACTTACTTCCGAGCAGCAATGGTATACTATCCAGCGTCTCTAATTTATTTCTTTGTATTCTTCACGTTCTATGCATACCTTGCAGGTCGCAAACAAGGTGTACAAGTATTTTGGAAGAACATGGTATCCCCTACAGTTACATCACTTGCAACTTGTAGTAGTGCTGCTAGTATTCCAGCGAACTTGGAAGCAACGAAGAAAATGGGTATCTCTTCTGACGTTCGTGAAACAGTTGTCCTTCTCGGATCTACACTTCATAAAGACGGATCTGTTTTAGGTGGCGTACTAAAAATTGCTTTCTTATTCGGTATTTTCAACATGGAATTCGAAGGACCGAAAACATTAGCAATCGCACTTGTTGTTTCTCTATTAGTAGGAACAGTAATGGGCGCTATTCCAGGCGGCGGTATGATTGGTGAAATGTTAATCGTTTCTCTATACGGCTTCCCGCCAGAAGCATTGCCAATTATCGCAGCAATTAGTACAATCATTGATCCTCCTGCAACAGTGTTAAACGTAACAGCAGATAACGCTTGTGCCGTAATGACAGCTCGCCTTGTAGAAGGTAAGAACTGGATCAAAAACAAATTTGCTTAATAAATAGAAAGAGGATGCTCGTTTTGAGCATCCTCTTTTTGTCGTTATTTGTTGATAAGTCGATATCCCTTGTCGAAACGTCGATATATTGAAAAAATCGTTGATATATTTGAAGTTATGAACGATATATCCGAAAAATCGTCGATATAATCTATTCCGCCACAAATTTGTTATAATCTTCACAAATATTCCACACCCATCATCCATTCTCCGTACTATAATCATGTATGGAAAAGGAGATGGACATGATGACTCAAAGCGCACCAGAATTTAAAGTTTTGCAAAGCATTGCATTTCTTGCTGTCGTTTTGCAAAGTTCCTTATTATATACAATGAATCAAGGAAATGTCTTACTTGAGCAATCCCTCATTATGGGCATGCTATTCAACCTTGCAAAGTTTTCAGCACCTGCATTCATATTTATCGTCGGCTTTCACTTAATTCGGCAATATACGAAGCAACTAGCCTACACAGAATATATTTATGAAAAATCCGCACATTTACTCATTCCTTATTTCTTCTGGTCTATTCTTTACTTATTAACAACAAACGATATGATTACACTACAAAGTGGTATAAAAAGTTTATTACTCGGAACAGCTGCACCCCATCTTTGGTACGTGATTATGATGTTCCAAATTCACTTATTGTTCCCTTTACTATGTACACTATTTTATTGGTTTCAAAAACGAACTGAAAATAAAAAAGACATATATAAATATATGACCATCTTTGCTTCTCTATATTTCCTCTTAATGTGGTATTCTTCTCACTACATTTTTAATGGAGAGAAATTGACTAGCTCAACCATTTTACATTATACAGATCGTTCCTTCTTGTTCTACTCATTCTATTTCGTCATGGGAGGAATCGCTGCTGTCGCATTAAAAACGTGGCGTACATTTGTCATGAAACATATCCCGCTTATCACAATATTATTTTTCATCTTATTTTTATTCATCAATTATGA
This sequence comes from Bacillus cereus group sp. BfR-BA-01309, assembly GCF_022664315.1. NCBI lineage: Bacteria > Bacillati > Bacillota > Bacilli > Caryophanales > Bacillaceae > Bacillus > Bacillus cereus group sp. BfR-BA-01309. Next base: position 296,199 of record NZ_JAKUHE010000003.1, on the reverse strand, counting down.
GTTATTTAGTTTTTACGGAGCAAACTCTATTCATTTAACCGTTTCGACTTATTTAAAACCGTCTATGTTTTTATATATCGTATGCGAAATCATTATACTTTACGTGCTGTCTATTACAATCGTACAGCGACGCGGTTTCTTATATAAAGCTTTACGATTTATCGGGAATTACACGTACGGTGCTTATTTAGCTCATTTTTTCTTCTTGCAACTATGTACAAAATTTCTTTCTTTATTCACACTGCAAGAAAACACAATATTATATAGCCTATTATTATTTACAATAACGGCCACAATCTCAATTTCAGCAATGGTCATTTGCAGTACACTACCATTTCATACGTGGATTACAGGACCTTCTCCTACGAAAAATGTGAAATGGGCTAAGATTGTACTTCGGAAAAATCACGAAAAGGTATTCAAACCATATCTTTGATATAATAGAATTCCAGACAAGAAAAGAAAGTAGGACACACCTATGATTAATCAAATTGGACAAATTATGTTATATGTAAATAATCAAGATGAAGCAGTACAATTTTGGACTGAGACAGTAGGATTCCAAATTATCGCGGAAGAAAATAACGGACAAGGCTTTCGCTGGATTGAAATTGCACCAACGAAAGAAGGAGGCACAAGCATCGTCCTTCACGATAAAGCGTTAATTGCAAAGATGCAACCTGAATTAAACTTAAATACGCCTTCACTTATGTTCTTCTCTAATAACTTAGATCAACTGTATAAAGATCTTTCTGAGAAAAACGTTACAGTTGGGCAAGTTGTAGATTTACCTACAGGTAGAGCATTCAACTTTGCTGATAATGAAAACAATTACTTTGCGGTAATGCAACGCAAGTAAAAAAGAAGCTATCCGAAAAAAACGGATAGCTTCTTTTTTTAAGAAACTTGTTCTGCATTCGTTTCCTTATGTTGTATATGACTCGTGATCCAAGCAATTCCGCCAGCAACAACGAGATAGCATAACAATATTAAAATTTGTATTTGTAATTGAGACCAATCTCCTAAAGAAATCACATCTTGTAGCCCTCTAAGAGAATGGGACATTGGAAGAAATTGTCCAATTTTGCTAAGAACAGCTATATTTAATTCTCCTGGGAAAGTCCCCCCGCTCGTCGCTAATTGCAAGACGAGAAGCGTTACCGCTAAGAATTTCCCAACAAGACCAAATACCGTTACTAACATAAGAATAAACGTCATGAACGTAAAGGAAATAACGATACTTGATAAAACAAAGAGTGGCACACTTGCAACTTCTAAGTTCATAACTCCTAGCACAACCACATCTACTAGTAATGCTTGAATCAATCCAATTACATATACCAATCCTAGTTTATTAATAAAATGTACCGTTCCGCTTACCTTCATATTTTGTCTACGGCCAAGTGGTAAAATATTCGATGCCATAATTCCGCCAACATAAAATGCAAGTGATAAGAAATATGGTGCAATACCTGAACCGTAATTAGGTACATCAGAAACTGTCGACTTCACTAATTGAACTGGCTCTGAGAACATCGTATTGCGTGCATCATCATTGCGAACATCCGCTATCTTCTCTGCACCCTCTCCCAATTTCGTAGAAAGTTCTTCCGCGCCATCGTCAAGTTTAACAAGTCCGTTCGTTAACTGATCAGCACCATGATTTAGCTCTGTTCCGCCACTCGCAAGGTGATTTACCCCTTCTTGTAATGATGTAAATCCACTTCCCCACTTCGTAAATCCATTAGCTAAATTCGCAGCACCATCTGCGATCTTTTTCGTTCCAGTAGTAGCTTCATTTAACTTAACTCCAAATGTATTCATACCTTCTTCAACCTTATGCTGACCATCCGCAAGCTTCTGCGCACCTTGTGTCAATTGTTGTTGGCTATTATTTAAAGTGTTTGTTGCTTTAGCTAATCCATTAGAAGTAGCAATGATTTTTTGAAAAGCAGGATCTTGCTGCACTTCTGGATGACTTTTCACGTACTCTTCTAGTTGTTGTTTTACACTATTCGCTGCATTGTCCGCCTTCACTTGCCCTTCAGTAAGCTTCTCACTTCCATTCATCCATTCATTTGTACCAGCACTTAATTCACTAACCCCTGATTGTAAAGTTTTTTCACCTTGTGCTAATAATTCCATACCACTATGAAGTGAGGTCGCTCCTTGACTCAGCTCGTTTGCCCCACCAGTTAAGGCTGATTGGCTATCAGCAAGTTTTTCACTTCCCTCTTTCACTTTTGATGTCCCGTCACTTAAACGATGAATACCATCTGCAAGCTGATTTGCCCCGTTTCTTGCATCTGTCGTTCCTTCATGTAACTTCTCAGCACCATTACTTGCATCACTCAACCCTTGTGCTAAGTCTTGAAACTTTGAAAAGACACCTTCTGTATAAGATTTCGTAATACTATTTGAAATTTTTGTTTTCATATTTTCAACAGCTGTCGTTCCAATTTGAGCTGCTACAAAATTTTTACCCGGATTCACTTTGTACTGAAGTTGTGCTGGCTCTGGTTTCTCATCCATAAGTGTGCTTACCTTTTTAGAGAAATCCTTTGGAATCGTAACAACCATATAATACTTATCTTCTTTTAACCCTTCATCCGCATTTTTTTCTGATACGAAATGAAAAGCTAGTTCCTTATTCTCTTTTAAATTCCTTACAAAATCGTCTCCTGCATGAATTGTTTTTTCATCCATCACAGCACCCTTATCTAAATTTACAATCGCAACAGGTAATTTATCTAATCTTCCATACGGATCCCAATATCCAGCTAAAAAGAATCCTGAATAAATTAAAGGAACGATTAATAAAAAAATTAAGGCGATACGTCCATGTTTATGGTGCCACATCGCTTTCCAATCTTTAAATATAAGTTGAATTCCATTCATGAAACATACTCCTTCTCCTAATTTAACACCATTAGAATGGTTTAACAGATTTACTATACACGCCACTTTCCATACTGTATAATACATCTTTAATTATCAATCCATTCCTTTTGGTCTATAGAAAGGAGAATCAAAATGGAACTTCTTCAACTAAAATACTTTCGGACAGTCGCACGATTAGAACATATGACAAAAGCCGCTGAAGAATTGCATATCGCACAACCTTCGCTCAGCAAAACAATCGCTAGATTAGAAAAGGACTTAGGCGTCCCGTTATTTGATCGCCAAGGTCGACAGATTACATTAAACTCTTTTGGAAAAGTATTTTTAAAACGAGTAGAGCGCATTTTCCATGAATTAAGTGAAGGTGAACGAGAAATTAAAGATTTAGCTGAATTACAACAAAGCTCTATTACACTGGCAGTTTCTATTCCAAGAATATTACCAGAACTACTCGGTTCTTTTTTACTAGAGCATCCTAACGTTCGCTTCCAACAATTTCTCGCATCTACTCCTTCTATGAAGCGACAACTAGATAATATAGAAATTGACTTTTGCATTTCTTCTGTGCCCATTGAAGGCGAGGAAATTATGTGGGAACCACTTATTACAGAAGAAATTTTCTTAGTCGTCCCTTCAGGTCATCGTTTATCAGGACGTGAAAGCATCCATCTGCATGAGGTAAAAGATGAACCATTTATTAGTATGAACACTGGTTACGGATTTCGGCACTTAACAGATGAATTTTGCAAGGAAGCTGGTTTCACTCCACATATCGCTTTTGAAGTAGATGAACCAACCGTGATTAGCGACCTCATTAAGCAAGGTCTCGGCATCGCCTTTGTCCCAAGTTTAACTTTATTAAAAAACTCTACTTTAGCATTAAATAAGTTACGTATTATTGAACCAAATTGCGAGCGAACTATCGGCTTAAGTTGGTCAAAGAAACGCTACTTATCGAAAACTGCTCAGCAATTCCGTAAGTTTGTGATTGAATACTTCTCTAATATTAAGGTGTAAAATTATATCAATAAATAACGACACAAATAGAAGGTGCTACCCCAAAAGGGGATAGCACCTTCTATTTTTTATTCTTCTCCAATTCTATTTCCGCTAAAAGTGGCAATACGTTATCAAAAATATGCGTATTATTATTTTCACCTGTTACGTATCCGCCGTAATATCTACTAAATACATTATCATTTCGGAATGTGACCATATGATCATATAATTCCTTTGCAAACTTTGTATCACCTGTTTGTAGTACGTACAAGATCGTTAGTCCGTAAGCAGCTGGCGATTCATAATTCACAGTTTGTTTTCCCGTTTCTAAATTGTAACGACCGTATAGCTTTCCATCCTCCTGGAACTTCTTCTTTATAAATTCCAAATAAGCATCTGATGAAAGGCCACCTAAACTTCGATGATATGCCACGTATGATTGGTCAATAAGATTCACTTCTTTATCGTACGTAAATGTACCATCTTCTTTATACTCTTTTGGGAATGCCCAGCCATGCCTTGGATAATCCGCTAAAAATTGAACGACTTCCTGATATTGCTGTGCAGAAACTTTGCCGTACTTCTTCATATACGAGAATGCGTGCGGATTTAAGTATGATGTAGTTGCGAAATTATTTTGTTTCCCTGCATCTGCATCATAATAATCAACGTAATAATTATCTTTCTTATTATAACGAATTACAGCGTCACTCAATTGATCTGCTAAGTTTTTATAACGCTCCTCCTTATACATCTCATAAGCACGATATAATTGTTCTATAATACGAAGATCATCTATAAGTGCATTTGTAGCTGACTGCATTTCTCCCTTTTCAGAAATTTTCCATATAACGATTTGATCCTTATGTACAAAGCTATTTTGAATAACTTTAACTTGTTCATCGAATAACGCTTGATCGTCTTTATCGAGTGTATATTGTAGCCAGAGTCCTGCTGATTCCGATAAAGCTTCACGACCTTTCGCTTCACCCTTACCTGCCTTTGTATCCGCTAAACGATATGTGGCAAGTGTCCCATTTTCATTCACCATATGTCTTAAAATAAAATGTTCTGTACGGTTTCCTTGTATAGCCGCCCAAAATACAATGCCACCTAAAGCAATTAAGAGAATAACTCCAATCCCTATATATAAACGTTTCCGCAATCTTTTCACCTCCCCATTAAGACTAACCTTAATTTTACCAGAACATACATGAATGTAAAAAAGACAATCTATTAGATTGTCTCCCGTGCCTCTATCCCTCACAAGCCTCTTTAGAAGGTCTATATAGCGATGCTACAAGTCGATCATATTCACGACGCGTAATCTCTTTATTATACAGCTTCAATAATAAATCTCTATGCTCTTTTGAAAATGCCATCTTTTTAATGACTTCAGGATACATAAAACATCCTCTCCATTTCACATAAACTTCTTCACCTCTAAAACAGAACTTATGTTCGCATAAAAGATTATAAAATATTCCTCACTAAAAAACAAACAAAATATTATTAAACATTAACTTCTTTTTATTTAGAATATTCAATCAACATATTACCATATCCACTTTTTAAATACATATATATTTTTGGTAGTTTTTTTGAATAAATCTTCCAATTCAATCAGAAAATAATGGCAAAAAAAGAAGAGGAGTTTACATATGGATACGGTAACATTAGCAAGAGCATTTTTTGGTTCTTCATTAGCATTCCACATTATCTTTGCAACACTTGGCGTGGGACTTTCATTGATGATTTTTATAAGTGAAATACTCTATCACTGGAAGAAAGATTCCGATTATGCCATTATGGCGAAAAGATGGACGAAGGCGTTTGCCATCCTTCTCGGTGTAGCAATTCCAACTGGAACAATTGTTGGTGTGCAAATCTCACTTCTTTGGCCTGGTTTTGCCAAAATTGTTGGGCAGGTTATTTCTGTTCCCTTTCAAATTGAGATTTTCGCTTTCTTTTTAGAGGCTTTGTTCATGTCCATTTATGTATATGCAGCTGATAAACTACCTCCATTTATGAGATTAATCTCGCTATTCTTCGTCATGATTGGTGCCACGGCATCTGCCGTGCTTATTACATCAGCAAATACATGGATGAATACACCCGCAGGCTTTTCAATGGGGCCAGATGGATCAGTTTTTAACGTTGATCCGTGGAAAGCTTTCTTTAATCCGAGTTTTGGCACAAGCGCATTCCACGTTGTGATTACAGCCTATACAACTGGAGCTGCCGTCATTGCCTCTATCGCTGGATTTAAATTATTAAAGAAGAATTTAAGTAAACGTGAAGTGGCATATCATAAAAAGGGACTACTGTTAGGACTCGTCGTGACATTTATTACAGGTGCTACGATGTGGCTTTCCGGACACGAATCGGCGATTGCCTTACATAAGCATTCCCCTGAAAAACTTGCATCTGCTGAAGCTTTATTTGAAACGACATCACATGCACCGTTATCAATTGGCGGAGTTGTAGATCCTAACACGCTTGAACTAAACTATGCACTAGAAATTCCGAACATGCTTAGCCTACTAGTGGGACTCGACCCTAGCACCGTCGTAAAAGGACTCAAGGAATTCCCACAAGAAACATGGCCACCATTTTATACACATACACTATTCAACTTAATGGTCGGCACCGCTGCCTTTACTTTTGCAGTTGCGGCAATCGCCCTCTTATATTGGTACTTTGTTTACCGAAAAAAAGGAACAGAATTACCGAAGTGGCTTCTTTGGGGAGCTGCTGCATGTGGACCAATTATGATGCTCGGTATTGAATTCGGATGGATTTTCAGCTGTAGTGGTCGTCAACCTTGGACCATTTATGGTATGCAACGTACAGTCGACGCTTCTACACGCGCTGATTTTGTCGGTCCTTTATTTATTCTATTCATTATTTTATATATTGGACTCGGTATTTTAACAGTTTTTGTACTACGGACATTCTTTAAGAAACATCCGCTTACAAATGATTTACATCACGAAGGAGGCGATTCTCGTGCATGAGGAAAGTATTGCAATCATCATCTTATGGGCTCTTATTTTCGTATACAGTATATTAGGGTCCATCGATTTTGGAGCAGGTTTTTGGGGCATGGTATACGCAAAACATCCAACGCTCGCTGCCAAGCTTGCCAATCGGTACTTATCACCAACCTGGGAAGTAACAAATACATTTCTCGTCTTTGTCGTTGTCGCTTTTCTCGGCTTCTTTCCGAAAGCTGCTTTCACCCTTGCGACAGTGATGTTCGTGCCAGTTATGTTAATTTTAATACTCATTGCAATTCGTAGTACGTTCATGGTATTTGCCTACTCTCTGCCAAAGTATCAATTCCTTCTTCGGGTGATTTCAGGTATTACTGGGCTCTTAATTCCAGCCTTATTAATTACCGTTTTACCCGTTACAGAGGGGGCTTATATTACAATGTCTGAAGGAAAAGAAGTACTTCTGTATGGAAAACTTCTTTCTAGCCCGGTTATCTACTGCTATATGCTCTTCGGGCTAACTTCGGAACTATTTCTCTCCTCTCTCTTTCTTGCTGATTTTGCGAGAGAGCAAGGTTCAGAAGATTCGTATAGAATTTATAGAAGAAACGCCATCATCCTTGGTCCTGCAACACTCGTTACCGCGATTATCGCCCTCGTTGTAATGGATCCGGAAACGCACTGGCTTATGCAAGGACTCATAAAGCAATTCCCATGGTTTACAGTTTCTATCGTTTTATTCGTTATCGGGTACTCTTCTCTTTGGTGGACAAACAAGAAGTATGGCACACTAGGATATCCTCGCATCGCCGTTTTAGCAGTCGTCGCTCAATATGCATTTGCAAGTTACGCTTACGGTGTCGCGCATTTACCGTATATTATTTATCCTGATGTAACTGTATTTACAAGTTTTACAACGACAGAAACATTCTATGCATTGCTTATCCTATACGCAATTGGAATCGCAATTTTACTACCAGGATTTATTTTCTTCTGGAATTTATTCTTGAAGGATCGAACTTTTTTGAAGGAAAAATAATATAGCCTCGGAGTCTGTTCCAAAAGGCATTTTGGGATGGGCTCCTTTTGTCATGTTTTGTCGATAAGTCGATATATTTTAAAAATCGCTGATATATTTTGCGTTGCGCCAATATATCTCCATAATCACCCATATAAATTTCATTTTCTGTCTTATCGCCCCATTAATTTATAGACTCATCTCACAATAGTTATTTCACTATCCGTGACACTTGTCCTTTCACTTGAAAAACACATATTCACTTTATTCTATTATACGTCTAGTTCTTCCTATTTTTTGCTGAATATACTACCAATACAAACTTGAGACAAGCTACATTTGTTCAAGGGAACATAGAAAGGTAGGCAAAATATGAGCATTGAAATATGGATTACTATTATTGTATTCTTCTTAACGATGATTGTTATCTTTTGGCGACCTCGTGGTTTAAATGAGGCGTGGCCGGCAGCAATTGGCGCTGGCATTATCCTGATTACTGGACTTGTATCAAAACCAGACGTCATGGACATTATTAGTAAAATTGGCGGTGCCTCCATAACAATATTAGCGACCATCGTTATGGCGGTTATATTAGAAAGTTTCGGCTTCTTCCACTGGTCCGCAGCAAAACTTGCGAATTTAGCAAAAGGCTCCGGTCGCCGCTTATACTGGTACATTCAATTACTCTGTTTTCTTATGACTCTTTTATTCAATAACGACGGTAGTATTTTAATTACAACACCAATCCTAATTTTACTACTGAGAAATCTTAAATTAAAACCTCATCAACAAATCCCTTATTTATTAAGCGGTGCTTTAATCGCCACTGCCTCTAGTGCACCAATTGGTGTAAGTAATATCGTAAACTTAATCGCATTAAATATCGTTCATATGACTCTTTATATGCACACAGCAATGATGTTTGTACCAGCAACATTAGGACTACTATTTATGTCATGGCTTATGTATACAGTTTTAAAGAAAAAGCTACCAGAAAGATTACCTGTTTCTTCATATGATATTGAAGAAATTTTCTTCACGAAAAACTTCCATCCGTTAAAAGGAAAAAATTCTGTTGATACGAAACAAAAACGTACAAAATTTATGTTAAAAGTATTAGGCTTCGTCTTCCTTATGCGCTGTCTTCTATTCGTGGCATCCTTCTTATCGATTCCAATCGAAATTGTTGCTGTACTCGGTTCACTCACTCTTCTCATCTGGAGATGGTACTACTTACGAACAAACCCTGTCGATATTTTGAAAAAGACACCGTGGCACATTTTAATTTTCGCATTCTCTATGTACGTCATTATTTACGGGCTTCACAACGCAGGATTAACAGCGGCGCTTGTAAATTGGCTTGAACCAGTTGTAAGTCAACATCTACTCTATGCTAGCTTTGCAATGGGTGGACTCGTCTCCCTCCTCTCTAACGTCTTCAATAACCATCCTGCACTTATGATTGGTACAATCACATTAACAGAAATGGGACTAGACCCAGTCACATTAAAAACTATCTACCTCGCAAACATTATTGGTAGTGACATCGGTTCACTATTATTACCAATCGGTACACTAGCTTCCCTCATTTGGATGTATATCCTGAAACAAAACAAAATTAAAGTAAAATGGAAAGACTATTTAAGTGTATCCCTTATCGTTATCCCTCTCACAACAGTCGTCACATTATTCCTCTTATACTACTGGGTACACCTCTTCTTCGCCTTATAAAGTGAAACTTTAATCAGCCCTCACCAATCGGACTTTTATGAGCAGCCCGACCCCCACCTAACTTCTTTGCTTTCGCTGAATTTTGAGTTGGGGGTCTTACTGCCCATTAAAGCGGGATAAACGACAGAAGCCTGCTTTGCTACCGTCTTAGCAAAGCGGGCTTCTTCTATATTTAAGTTAGGTACTACAGTGTGATCAATCAAGTAAAGAGGTGTAACGTGTTATTGGTATAAATGACTCCCAGTGTCTTTAAATTCCTTCGCTTTCTCTTTCATCCCTTTTTCAATTGCTTCTGTCGTTTCTAAATCGTTGTCTTTCGCATATTCACGAATATCATGTGAAATTCTCATACTACAAAACTTCGGCCCACACATTGAACAGAAATGTGCCGTTTTCGCGCCTTCTGCTGGCAGTGTTTCATCGTGATATTCCATCGCACGTTCAGGGTCTAAAGATAAATTAAATTGATCGCGCCAACGGAATTCAAAGCGAGCTTTTGAAAGTGCATCATCACGCTGATGAGCCGTTTTGTGCCCTTTCGCAAGATCAGCTGCATGTGCAGCAATTTTGTACGTAATAACCCCCGTGCGAACATCATCTTTATTCGGTAAACCTAAGTGTTCTTTCGGCGTTACATAACAAAGCATCGCCGTTCCAAACCAGCCAATCATTGCAGCCCCAATTGCGGATGTAATATGGTCATAACCTGGTGCAATATCTGTCGTTAACGGCCCAAGTGTATAGAACGGCGCGCCCTGACAAATATCAAGTTCTTTCTCCATATTCTCTTTAATTAAATGCATCGGTACATGCCCAGGTCCTTCAATCATCACTTGCACATCATGTTTCCAAGCAATCTTCGTTAATTCACCAAGTGTTTCAAGCTCAGAAAACTGTGCTTCGTCATTTGCATCTGCAATCGAACCTGGACGTAATCCATCTCCAAGCGAGAACGAAACGTCGTACTGCTTCATAATTTCACATATCTCTTCAAAATGAGTGTATAAGAAGTTTTCTTTATGATGGAATAAACACCACTGTGCCATAATTGAACCACCACGTGAAACGATACCTGTCGTACGCTTTGCAGTAATCGGAATGTAACGAAGTAACACGCCCGCGTGGATCGTAAAGTAATCAACACCTTGCTCCGCTTGCTCAATTAACGTATCACGATACACTTCCCACGTTAAATCTTCTGCAATTCCGTTTACTTTTTCCAGCGCTTGATAGATCGGTACAGTTCCGACTGGTACAGGCGCGTTACGAATAATCCACTCACGCGTCGTATGAATATTTTTACCTGTAGATAAATCCATAATCGTATCCGCACCCCAGCGCGTTGCCCACGTCATCTTCTCTACTTCTTCTGCAATCGAAGAAGATACAGCAGAGTTTCCGATATTTGCATTAACCTTCACGTGGAAGTTACGCCCGATAATCATCGGTTCTGCTTCCGGATGGTTAATGTTCGCTGGTAAAATGGCACGACCTTCTGCGATTTCCTTACGAACAAACTCAGGCTCTACTCCTTCACGAATCGCAACATATTCCATCTCAGACGTAATGATGCCATTACGCGCATAATGCATTTGCGTAACGTTTGCCCCTTGCTTTGCTCTAAGCGGCTGGCGAGCCATTTGTGGAAAGACAGGTGTATGTTTCGAAGCCACCTTCACACCGTCATCCTCTGGTTTCACTTCGCGCCCTTCGTATGCTTCTACATCTCCCCGCTCCAGGATCCAAGAGTGACGCGGCGTTGGAATTCCCTTTTCCAGCTCCACTTTATACGCAGGGTCTGTATAAGGACCGCTCGTATCATATACACGAATTGGCGGATTTGGAATGCCGTTCGTTTCACTTTGTTCAATCTCGCGCATCGGCACTTTCATACCCGCGCGTGGTCCATCCACATACACTTTCTTACTTCCTGTTAAACTCGATTTCAATTCAATTTGCTCAGCTGAAACAGACTGTTTCATAACCTTTGTTGCCCCCCTGTACGTGACAAGGACGAGATATGGCCAGCGTATGCCAAAATAAAAAGAGCCAGGTCCATAAAAAAATAAGGACCTGGCTCATAAAGACATCATTATGTAAAGCCGTTAACTTCCCTACGCTGGTACGAGCCAGATCAGGTCCAAAGGGTTAAGAAGTTCACACGCTTCTCTCTCAGCCTACGCATACGTTAGGCACCCCTAGTTTATCACTGATTTAATTTTCAATACTTTCCCATCATACACGATAATCTGAAAAATGCAAAGTTTATTTCTTTTGTTGTTTATGGAATCATCCACGTTAAATAATATGCCTGTACATACGTCATAATACCAACAATAATGACGAAGAATAAACTATGCTTCACTGTAAAGCGGAATAAATCTGATTCTTTTCCAGCAAGTCCAACTGCGGCACAAGCAATCGCAATCGATTGCGGAGAAATCATTTTTCCTGTTACACCGCCCGTTGTATTTGCTGCAACGAGAAGTACTTCAGATACACCGACTTGCTGCGCTGTAATCGCTTGTAAATTCGAGAACAGTGCATTCGCTGACGTATCGGATCCTGTTAAAAATACACCGATCCAGCCTAAGAATGGTGAGAAGAACGGGAATAGTCCGCCAGTTCCTGCAAGTGCTAATGCCAATGTAGAAGATAGACCAGAATAGTTTGCGATAAATGCAAATCCTAATACGAATCCGATAGATAGAATTGGCATCTTAAGTTCATTTAGCGTTTCTTTAAATGTTACTACGGCATCTTTTGCACTCATTTTCAAAATAAAGATAGAAATGATACAAGCAATTAAAATTGCTGTTCCCGTCGCTGATAAAATATCTAATTTCAAGATTGCTTCATAAGGCGTCGGTTTATTTACAATTGGCTCTGCTTTCATTACGAGATTGTGTAAGCCTGGAACTTCAAACTTAAACACGAGGCTTTCTAATGCGCCACCTGGAGCAAATAACGCTTTAAAGAAACTTTGGCTCCAAATGACTACCATCACAGTTAAAATAATGAATGGAGACCATGCTTTTACTACTTTTCCTACTGTTAGTTTCGGCATAGATGTTGCTGTCGTTGTCGCAGCTACTTCACTATTTACTTCTTTAGACTGATAGATTTCTTTCGGCTGCCAAACTTTTAAGAATAGCGATAAACTCACTAAACTTACAAGTGCTGACGTAATATCCGGAAGTTCTGGTCCTAAAAACGTCGCTGTAATGAACTGCGTAATTGCAAATGAGCTACCCGCTACAAATAGAGCTGGCCATGTTTGTCTTACTCCTTTAAATCCATCCATTAAAAATACGATAAAGAACGGAACAAATAATGATAGAAATGGTAATTGATGTCCAGCCATTTGTCCAATTTTATGTGGATCAATACCTGTTACTTGTCCAGCAACTGTAATCGGAATTCCCATCGCTCCGAACGCTACCGGTGCCGTATTTGCGATTAAACAAAGACCCGCTGCATATAAAGGATTTAATCCAAGACCTGCAAGGAGTGCTGCCGTAATCGCTACTGGTGCACCAAATCCTGCTGCCCCTTCCAAAAATGCTCCAAATGAAAAACCGATTAAAATAACGAGTAAACGATGGTCATTTGTAATGGATAATACAGATGCACGAATGACATCAAATTGACCTGTTTTTACAGATATTTTATATAAAAATACCGACATAATGATAATCCAAGCAATCGGCCATAGTCCGTATAAGAAACCATATCCGGTCGCTGCCATCGCCATCGTGAACGGCATCTTATAAGCGAATAACGCCACTAAAATTGTAAGTACAACTGTAACAAATCCTGCCACATACCCCTTCATGCGGAAAACTGCTAAAGCTAAGAAAAAAAAGATAATCGGAATAAGTGCGACCGCTGCCGAAATCCAAATGTTTCCGAACGGATCATAAACTTGTGTCCATGTGTTCATTGTTCTCTCCCCCTAAAGAATCCCCTTTTAAATAGAATAACCTCATCAATAGACTATCAGGTCATCATACCTTTAAGTCTAAAATAAAAAAACGTTTAAGAAAACGTTTTCATTAATTTTATCACAACAATTTCCATTACAAAAGATTTTTTTGAAAATTTTATTATTTAACATGAAAATCTTACAAAAACGTCACGTTCTTGTAATGTTCATCGATAGGAAGCTCGCTACATTTCCTGCATAATAAAGGTATAACAACGGATATTATTTATGAGGTGATATATATGAACGGAAACAAAATATTAGCAGCTTTATCATACTTTAGTGTATTATTTGCCCCTATCTTATTCCCTATCATTGTGTGGATTGTGGGCGATTCTGAAACAAAACCACACGCAAAACGCGCTCTATGGACACACATCATTCCAAGCATCGCGGCATTTATTGGATTCATTATTCTAGGAATTATGGGTATCGGATCTGATCAACCAGACGTAACACTTGGAATTGGAGCAATGATTGTCTTATGTATTTGCGGCATTATTAGCTTATACTACTTCATTTGGAACATCGTAAAAGGGATTAAAATACTGAAAGCTTAATTTTAAACAAACGTTTGATTAAAACAGCATGCATAATAATAAATAAAAGGTTATCGATGATACGACAACCTTTTAATAAGAAAAAACCGTCCCAAAATACCTTTTGGGACGGTTTTTTTACCTTCTGCGTTTCTTCTTTTTTCTCATCATTTTCTTGCGGCGCGTATTCACTTTATCCGCTATAATGTGAAGCGTGCTCGCTACGACAATTCCCATTACGAACGTTATAATTTCAACCTCATGTTTCTTCACAATTTCTATTAAATTCCCGTCAAGCGCGATTACATTTAATAGGAATAAAAACGGAGAAAATACAATTAACATGTATGCAATACGAATCACATCACCAAGTATAACTGTATGTGTAAAGAAGGATCGATGCGGCATTACCTTCTTATACGGATACCAAAATATACGTAAGAATCCCCATTTATTATACGCATTACTATACGTATCTAAATCCGGCGTTAAAAATGTAGTACCTACTAAAAAACCAATTGCAAAAGTTAATAAAAAATCAAAGTTTGTTAATCCATACGAAAAGAGCATAAACAAAACAACCGGAAGGGATATTAAGTTTATTTTCGTATGCGTTCTTCCTGATGGCATAATGCACTTCCTCGCTTACGTTCGCCCTGTCACCATATGACAGTTCTCACCTATTGATCTAATTTCTGATCGATAAAGGATGTGTCTATATCCGAACCAAACCATTCTGCCAACTTCACTCGTGCCTTATCTTTCACATCTTCATTGACGTATATCGACGCTTGTAATAGCGCAGCCATTAACGCCCCTAAATCATCCGTATAACCAATTCCAGCAATGAAATCCGGAATCGCATCAATCGGTGCAATAAAATAAGCAAGTGCTCCAATTACAATAATTTTCACTCGTTTTGGAACATCCGGTTTCTGCAAAACGTAAAACAATAATAAACTTGCATAAATGACCGACTGCCCTGCTTGTTTTGCAACATGTTTTACTTTTTCCCAAAACGCTTCAACTGAAAATTTTTGTTTCATGTAAAAGCCTCCCTATTTTTTAAAAGAAATAAGCTACAATATGTTATCAGTAAAAGTTCATCAAAATTACACATAATCTATCAATGAACTTTCATTGTAACAAACAAACGAAAAAAGAACAAGTGTTCGTTAATTTTCCCGTACTTCCCTTCATATAATAGGTTTCTAGATAACCGCTTACCCATCGTCATTTCTTATTTCTCAACCTAGAAAATTTTCAATTCCACTTAACATTCTGCTCTACCTTTGTTATATTTTCTAGTTGACGGACATATAAACGAATGTTAAAGTTTTCTCTGGTAGTGACAAACCTCATACAAAAAATGTAAAATGTTATAGTGTTTCTCAGAAATGAATTTTGTTGTATAATACAGAAATGACGTTATACTTATGAGCAGCAAAAGAAACCAAAAGGGTATGCATAGTTATAGTCGTATATGGGTGAATATAGAACCTCTAATTATGGCCAAGAAAACTATGTATTTTTTATTTTAGCATTTTTCGCTCCAAAATCGACCAAGCCTGATAGAGAAAGGGTGGAAATGAATGAAAGAAACCTTGAAATCACAATTTCAAAATGTGCGTTTCACTGTATTCGTAGCTTTAGCTTTATGGCTGAAGACGTATATTATTACACGCACAAGCTTCGATTTAAAACTTGAATCTTTCATGCAAGAATTCATTTTATTCCTTAGCCCATTAGCAGCATCATTACTGCTCGTTGGCCTTGCATTATTTGCAAAAGGAAAAAAACGTAACTATATAGCACTTGGAATTAATTTTGTCTTAACAATCATTCTTGTTGGTAACGTAATGTTCTACGGATTCTACAATGACTTCGTTACTTTACCTGTACTAGGACAAACATCTAACTTTGGAAGTTTAGGTTCTAGTGTGAAAGAATTGTTTAACTACAAAATCATCCTTGCATTTGCTGATATTATCGTATTCTTCATTTTATTGAAGAAGATGAAGAATTTTGCACCGACAGAGCGTGTAGCACGCCCAATGCGTTCCCTATACTTCGTGTCAACAGTTGCTATTTTCTTCGCAAACTTAGGACTGGCAGAAGCTGAGCGTCCAGAACTATTAACACGTTCATTTGACCGCGTTATGCTTGTTAAAAACTTAGGTTTATATGTACACCAAGTTTACGACCTTGGCTTACAAGCAAAATCAAGTTCACAAAAAGCTTTTGCTGACGGTAGTAAATTACAAGAAACAGAAAACTACGTAAAAACAACACAAAGCAAACCAGATCCTAATATGTTTGGTACTGCAAAAGGGAAAAACGTAATTGTTGTCTCTCTGGAGTCACTACAAACATTCTTAATTGGTGCAACAGTTAACGGACAAGAAGTTACACCGTTCTTAAACCAATTTACGAAAGAAAGTTATTACTTTGATAACTTCTTCCATCAAACTGGGCAAGGAAAAACATCTGATGCTGAATTCTTAGTAGATACTTCCATGTATCCACTAGACCGTGGTGCTGTATTCTTCACACACGGTAATAACGAATATACAGCAACTCCAGAAATTTTACGTGAGCAAGGATATCACACATCAGTATTCCACGCGAACAACGCAACATTCTGGAACCGTAATATTATGTATCCGGCACTTGGTTATGATCGTTACTACAACGAACTTGACTACAAGATTACGCCAGAAACGAAATTAAATTGGGGATTAAAAGATATCGAATACTTCGATCAATCTATTGATATGTTAAAAGAAGTAAAGCAACCGTTCTATACTCGCTTCCTTACTTTAACAAACCATTACCCATTCACTTATGATGAAAGTACGAAATTAATCGATGAATACAATTCTGGTGATGGCGTATTTGACCGTTACATGGTAACTGCTCGCTATTTAGACGAAGCAATGAAACACTTTATTGAGCGTCTAAAAGCAGAAGGTATTTACGACAACTCAGTTATCGTATTCTACGGTGATCACTATGGTATTTCTGAAAACCATAACCGTGCAATGGCACAGTTCTTAGGAAAAGAAGAAATCACTACATTTGACCATATGAACTTACAAAAAACACCGATGTTTATTCACGTTCCAGGTCAAAAAGAAGGTAAAACAATTTCAAAACCAACTGGTGAAATTGACATTAAACCAACAATTCTAAACTTACTTGGTGTAGATTCTACGAATCAAGTTCAATTCGGTCATGATGTATTCTCACCTGATAATAAAGGATTCGTCGTTCTTCGTGACGGTAGCTTCATTACAGATAAGTACATGTACACGAACAGTACATTCTACGACCGTACTACTGGCGAAGTTGTACAATTGCCAAAAGAAGAATCTCAACCACTTATTGATCGTGCCCAAAATGAATTGAACATGTCTGACAAAATCATTGAAGGTGACTTACTTCGCTTCTCTGAAAGTAATAAGACCAAAACTGGTGAAGTAAAGACAGCTATTAAAGAAGAAAAGAAGAGCGCTGAGTAATCTCAGCCTCTTTTTTTTATATTTCTCCATACAATCACTTATATTCATTAACTTTAACATTACATAACCTTTACCAAATATTCACATAGGATTAATGAAACATCTCTATAATAAAATATGTAAGCGAGTTTCTATATATTTCTTATCTCTCATCTTTAATAAGATCCCTTAAAGAAATATATGAATCGTTTATTTCTACTTTCTTATAATTGTCTTTCAATGTGTTTTGTTTCCATACACAAAACATTCAATAAGACGATGTCCCTATGAAAGATAGCTACCCTCCTTGTGCAGCATTCCATAAGAATGTTGCTTTTTTTTATTCAAAAGCAGGATTCTTATTCCTTATTTTCGAATTTGTATATACAAAATGCTGTAAATCACTACTACTTCTCTACCATTTACAAATACATATACGTCATATGTAAAGAAGTACTCACATAAAAATTACTATAGTGATTTTTATTCCGAATGAAAGCTTCACTTTACTTATGCACTTACGAAAGGATGGGACGGAAATTGGCATATGAAAGATTTGTACTTTGGAATGATGCAGTTATTGATACAACGAAACAAAAATCGTACATAGAACTTGAAGAAAGAGGCTTACAGTTTGGAGATGGTGTCTACGAGGTTATTCGCCTATATAAAGGGAACTTTCACTTATTAGATCCGCATATCACAAGATTATATCGCTCCATGGAAGAAATAGAATTATCACTCCCTTTCTCAAAAGCAGAACTTATTATCCTACTTTACAAACTAATTGAAAGTAATAATTTCTACGAAGATGGAACGATTTATTTGCAAGTATCTCGCGGTGTACAAGCTCGTACCCACACATTCTCATATGACGTCCCGCCGACAATCTATGCCTATATTACGAAGAAAGAAAGACCCGCGTTATGGATTGAATATGGTGTACGTGCTATATCAGAACCGGATACGCGCTGGCTACGCTGTGATATCAAATCATTAAATTTATTACCCAATGTATTAGCTGCTACGAAAGCGGAACGCAAAGGTTGTAAAGAAGCTCTTTTCGTACGAAATGGTACTGTAACTGAGGGAAGCTGCTCGAACTTCTTTCTAATCAAAAATGGAACTCTTTACACACATCCAGCTAATCACCTTATTTTAAATGGTATTATTCGT
This sequence comes from Bacillus cereus group sp. BfR-BA-01309, assembly GCF_022664315.1. Taxonomy (NCBI): domain Bacteria; kingdom Bacillati; phylum Bacillota; class Bacilli; order Caryophanales; family Bacillaceae; genus Bacillus; species Bacillus cereus group sp. BfR-BA-01309. The sequence goes on along the minus strand of NZ_JAKUHE010000003.1, from coordinate 277,354 downwards.
CAATATGTCCTTTCTTTAGCGAAGACCCTTCGCATTCCTGTACAAGAAGAACTTTTCAGCGTTCGTGATGTTTATCAAGCGGATGAATGTTTCTTTACAGGAACAACGATTGAAATTTTGCCAATGACTCACCTGGATGGAACCGCAATCCAAGATGGCCAAGTTGGCCCTATCACAAAAATGCTGCAAAGGTCATTTTCTCAAAGCTTGTTACACTCCAATATGTCATCTTCTTAAACACAAATCATTTCTACACTTTCTACATTCAATATATGCATTTAAATGGAAATCAAGGTATAGATTTATGCCTTGATTTTTTTTTGTAATCTTTTTGTCATATTAAGATTACCGCATAAGTCTTGACAGTAATCGACATGCTCTTTAGAATTTTTAACAGTTGGTAAATATTTCTTCACTACATTACAGACAGAAAGGAATCGACAAATTATGAAAAAATACCTTGCCGGTCTTGCGGCAGTGTCTGTAGCAGGAGGAGCAGCCCCTACACTTGATAGTGTTCAAGCTGCCCCTGAACAAAATACACAAAAAGCTGCTACAACTGTCCAAGCTTATGCATCAAACAGCTCATCTTATACGGTAAACGCTAGCGTATTACATGTTCGTGCAGGAGCAAGTACTTCTCACGACATCATCTCTCGCGTTTATAACGGTCAATCTTTAAACGTGATTGGCGAAGAAAATGGTTGGTTCAAAATTAACATTAATGGTAAAACAGGCTTTGTTAGTGGCGAATTCGTATCAAAAAATGGAGCAAGCAATTCTAACGTAAGTACAACAGGTGGAAAGAATAAAGTTACTGCTGATGTATTACGTGTACGTACCGCTCCTAACACTTCTAGTTCTGTTTCAGGACGTGTATATGAAGGACAAACATTAAACGTAATTGGCCAAGAAAATGGTTGGGTGAAAATCAACCATAATGGACAAGTTGGCTATGTAAGTAGCGAATTCGTATCTGGTGTTTCTTCTAATGCAGGTTCTTCAAACAACAATACGAATAATAACAACCAAGAATCTGTAAAACCAGCAAGCGGAAACTACACAGTAAATGTATCTTCCCTTCGTGTTCGTACAGGTCCTAGCACTTCTCACACAACTGTAGGTTCTGTTACAAAAGGACAAGTCGTACAAGTTGTTGGCGAAGTTCAAGATTGGTTCAAAATCAATTATGCAGGACAAACAGCTTACGTAAGCAAAGACTACGTAACAAAAGGCGGTTCTAGCGATAACGTTACACAAGGAAACAACCAAAATAATAATCAAAATAATAATGTAACCGTTCAAACTGGTGGTACTTACGTTGTTAACGCAACATCTCTACGCGTTCGTACAGGCCCTGCTGCTTACCATAGTGTAATTGGCGGCGTGTTAAATGGGACTACATTAAACGTAGTTGGATCTGAAAATGGTTGGTTTAAAGTAAACTATCAAGGAAAAACAGGCTTCGTTAGTAGCGAGTTTGTAAAATTCGTTAAAGGTGGCACTGCTACTCCTGAGCAACCAAAACAACCTGAACAACCTAATCAAGGTGCAATTGGTGACTACTACATTAATGCTTCTGCCTTAAATGTACGTAGCGGCGAAGGTACAAATTATAGAATCATAGGGGCTCTTCCACAAGGACAGAAGGTTCAAGTAATCTCTGAAAACTCTGGATGGAGTAAAATTAACTACAACGGCCAAACTGGTTATATCGGAACACGTTACCTTTCTAAAACACCAGTGGGTGGCGCAGTAGATAATAAACCTAACAACAACCAAAATAATAATCAAAACAATAACAACAATAATAATAGCGGCGATAGTTCTTCCATACTTGCATATGCAAAAGGAATGCAAGGCGTACCATACGTTTGGGGCGGTACTTCTGCTAACGGTGTTGACTGTAGTGGCTACATTTACCACGTATTTAAGAAATTTGGTCATAACATTAGTCGTCAAAGTGTTGCGGGATATTGGGGTAGCCTACCACAAACTTCAAATCCACAACCAGGTGACTTAATTTATTTCAAAGACACTTATAAAGCTGGTCCTTCTCATATGGGTATTTACCTTGGAGGCGGATCGTTTATCCAAGCTGGAGATAAAGGTGTAGCAATTGCTTCACTAAGTAACTCTTATTGGAGTAAGCACTTCTTAGGTTATACGAAAGCACCTTAAGTTATATTTTTAGAGCCTTCTAGATTACTAGAAGGCTCTTTTTAATGTGTATGACCTATTTCCCCTGAAAAAATAATGTATCTATTTCCCTATTTCATACACCATATTCTACAATAATGATCCATAACGTTATCATAATGTATATTTCCACATAAAAAACATAACCTATTTCATGTCTATTCATTTTATATGTGTTTTTTTAAAGAATTTTCTTTTTATTTAAACTTTTCGTTAGACGTTTGACCTCTGATGTCCATTATGATAAGTTACTTAAGATGTTATATTCGTAAACGTATAGACAACTGGTTTATACACTTTTTTTACTATGAGGAAGGAGCATACACTGCATGAATCTTTTATGGGGAATTGGCGGCGTGATTGGAGTATTAGCAATTGCTTTCTTACTATCTTCCAACCGCAAAGCTATTAATTGGCGCACAATTTTAATCGCGCTAGCATTACAAATGTCATTTTCATTTATCGTATTACGATGGGATGCCGGAAAAGCAGGTTTAAAATACGCTGCAGATGGCGTTCAAGGGTTAATTAATTTTTCTTACGAGGGAATTAAATTCGTTGCTGGGGATTTAGTCAACGCAAAAGGCCCTTGGGGATTTGTTTTCTTCATTCAAGCACTACTTCCAATCGTATTTATTAGTTCATTAGTTGCAATCTTATATCATTTCGGTATTATGCAGAAATTTGTCAGTGTCGTTGGTGGTGCATTAAGTAAACTTCTTGGAACTTCTAAGGCTGAAAGTTTAAACTCTGTAACAACTGTATTTTTAGGACAAACTGAAGCTCCAATCTTAATTAAACCTTACTTAGCACGTTTAACAAATAGTGAATTCTTTACTATTATGGTAAGCGGTATGACAGCTGTTGCCGGATCAGTTCTTGTCGGCTATGCAGCAATGGGTATTCCGTTAGAACACTTATTAGCAGCAGCAATTATGGCAGCTCCATCAAGTTTATTAATTGCGAAACTAATTATGCCAGAAACAGAACAAGTAGATAATAACGTTGAACTTTCTACAGAACGTGAAGATGCAAACGTTATTGACGCAGCGGCACGTGGTGCATCTGAAGGTATGCAACTTGTTATTAACGTAGCAGCAATGTTAATGGCTTTCATCGCATTAATCGCTTTATTAAATGGTCTATTAGGATTAATTGGCTCTCTGTTCCATATTAAACTTAGCCTTGATTTAATTTTCGGTTACTTATTATCACCATTTGCAATCTTAATTGGGGTTTCTCCTGGTGAAGCTGTACAAGCAGCAAGCTTTATCGGTCAAAAACTTGCAATCAACGAATTCGTTGCATATGCAAACTTAGGACCACACATGGCAGAGTTCTCTGCAAAAACAAATTTAATTTTAACATTCGCAATCTGTGGATTCGCAAACTTCTCTTCTATCGCAATTCAGTTAGGTGTAACAGGAACGCTAGCTCCTACTCGCCGTAAACAAATTGCACAATTAGGGATTAAAGCAGTTATCGCTGGTACACTAGCGAACTTCTTAAATGCAGCAGTTGCAGGTATGATGTTCCTATAAATTGATATAAGTCCCCTCTTTTCTAAAGAGGGGACTTTTTGTTATTTATTTTTTTCGATATATATTAAATACTTTATGCTTAAATATAAGAACATTATGATACAATAATTAGTAAGTCTGTTTATTTTTTCTTACAAAAGAGAGATACTACTTGTTGTTGCTCTCTCTAAAAGAATCTAGCCATCCGGTCTATTTCTTAATAATTGTGCATACTACAAGTATCCTTGCATGAATTACCTTTAAGGAGGAAAGTTTTGTGAAAGATAACTTCTATAAAGTCCTCTCTATGTGGATTTTACAAATTTTATTTTATTTTACAACTGTACATGTAACACAATATGAGCATGCTCTCATTTTCACAATTATATATGTAATTGTTAATGTACTATTTCTATTATTGACTGATAAAACCGCATTTGTTCTTTTTATATTAGGAACCATTACTTCGGTATTCTATCTGTTCTACCAAGCGTGGCTTTACTTATGGAGTACATCAGAACAATGGGAATACATTATTACCCACTTCCTAATGGCAGCAAACTTCTTCATCGTATATATCTCAACTCATTTATTAAAGAAGGTCATTCATGAAAATAAAGAATTAACCGAACGTGTGAGAACGTTAGAACAATACATTGGAGAATCAAAATTATTAACGAGACAAGAATTCGAAAGACGACAAGCATTATTAATAAATGCAATGAATCGTCGTAATGAAACAGGCCTTATGATTTATTTTGACTTCACTCCCTTTAGTAAATATACGAAGGAAAGTGTTATGGACCGTGTAGCTTCATTATTAGTTGAAACGGTAAGGGCTGACTTTGACCTTGTTGCTGAATATGATAACAACACATTAGTCATTTTATTACAAAATACAAATGAAGCTGGTGCCGATATTGTAATGAACCGCCTACAGCCTAAAATGGAAAAATGGCTTGCAGCTGAGGCAATTCAAGACATTAAGATTAAACGAGAACAAATCGCTACAAAAGGACCGACAGTATTATGATGACACTCGTTATACTCCTATTATTCCTCCTGTTTTGCGTACTTGTTTTTTGGATCAGCATCACATTTTCAATTAAATATGTACTTATTTTTACAGCCTTTCTGTTCTCTGGCTTACTCGTTTACTATTCTTTCTTAACACTTGCGGGCTTAGTTCACCGAAATAGGAAACGAAAAGATCGTACGCTAGAACATTATCCAAGCGTCGACATTTTAATACCCGCCCACAATGAAGGTGTCGTTATTAAAGATACTTTAGAGGCGATGGCGAAGATTGAATATCCAGGCAAACTAACTGTTTATTTATTAAACGATAACTCTCAAGATGAGACACCTGAAATTGGTGACGATTTCGATAAAGCTTATGCTCATATTCGTCACATTCGTGTACCGGCGGGTGAACCAAAAGGGAAATCGCGTGTATTAAACTATGGTCTTAGTATTTCAGATGGTGAATACTTTTGTGTGTATGATGCAGATAACCAGCCTGAACCACATGCACTGCGAATGCTTGTAGAACACGCTGAAACAACCGAGGATGCTGTTGGAGCTGTCGGTCACGTTCGTACTGTAAATGAAAAAAGAAACTGGCTAACACGAATGATTTCATTAGAATTTCAAATCTTCCAGCTCCTTATGCAATCCGGACGCTGGTTACTATTCCAAACAGGTTCACTAACAGGAACAAACATGCTTCTTCGCCGCTCTGCATTAGAAGAGCTTGGCGGTTATGACCCGTATGCAATTGCAGAAGATGCTGAATTAACATTACGAATTACACAAAAAGGCTATCTCTTGCCAATCGTTCCAGAATCGATTACATGGGAACAAGAACCTGAGCATTTAAAAATCCTTATTAAGCAGCGTACACGTTGGCTCCAAGGGAACTTGTATATTTTAGAAAAAATGTTTTCTTCCTTAAGTTTCTTTAAAGGAAAACTTCTCGTCCATTCCTTACAACAAGTTTTAGTGTATGTTGTATTTTGGCTATTCTTAATCATCTCGAACGTTTGGTTTGTAATTGGGTTACTCGGGATATTCCAAATTCAATATAGCATTCCGCTACTATTTATGTGGTATGTCGCATATATTACATATGTTTCTCAATTATTTAGTGCCCAGAGTGTAGAACGAACCTTTACACCAACTAATATTTTTATTAGTGTTATCATGTACTTTACGTACGCACAGCTCTTTACGTACTTATTCATTCGTAGCTTAATTTTATACTTACGTGCAAAGAGCAAGAAACAAGTCATTGGCTGGGATAAAACAGTTCGATTCAAAAAAGATAAATAATAAAAATAAGCACAGAGCGCCGTATGCTCTGTGCTTATTTATTGCCGTATAAATTATATATCAGACAATACCCCTTAGCTGAAAGTAATTTCACGTCCATCCCCCAACGAACGATTGACCTTCATTTATATACGAAAAAGTGATTGCTATTTTTGTAGAACCAATTGCTTCTCTTGCTGTTCTTTGCGCGTTTCAGTCTTAGGTTCCGTGCTTTCTTGGACACTACGATGTGCCACACGTTTCAAACAAATATGCTTCCACTTTCTTTCGTAACGTTTCATTATTCTAGATGTCCCCCTTGAATGCGCTTTAAAACTATTTGAAATCGCTTACAGGAAATAATATAGCACATATACATAAACGTGACAACACATTTCCGACAATTTTTTGTCAAAAATATGAATAGAATTTACAAATTATCGGAATTTGTCGAAACGTATCGATTTTTCTTTATATAAAAGGCATACTACTTACATAGTAAAGTATTTTATTTCCCTGACTTGCAGTTAAAATTCCTTCTATATAAAAAAGAGCTGATATATAATCAGCTCTTTTTCCTTCTATTATTTATGACGCTTCATACGCCCCTCTTTTTGTAACTCTTTAAATAATGCTGCCATCATAAAGAAAATAACGAAGACGAATGGGAATGCCGCAATAATAGCTGCCGTTTGCAGTGCTTCTAATCCACCAATATATAATAAGGTAGAAGCTATCGATGCTAAAACGATACCCCAAACCATTTTAATGCGGTTTGGTGGATTTAAACTACCATGTGTCGTTAACATCCCTAAAACAAATGTCGCAGAGTCTGCAGATGTAATAAAGAATGTTGCAATAAGCAGAATACCTAATACCGATAAAGCTGATCCAAAGCTTCCCATCTGATCGAACATAGCGAATAACCCTACTTCTGTTCCCATCTCTTTCACTTTGTCGAAGATATGAGCATCACCAAACAGCTCCATATGAATACCAGTCCCGCCGAAAACAGAGAACCAAAGTGCACCAATTACAGTCGGTACGAGTAACACACCGATAACAAACTCACGAATGGTACGTCCTCGTGAAACACGTGCAATAAACGTACCTACGAATGGTGACCATGCAATCCACCATGCCCAATAGAAAATTGTCCATGACTGAATCCATTGATTTCCGCCTTCATCTAATGGACTTAAACGGAAGCTCATGCTTGGCAATTCCTGAATATAAGAACCAATTGTTGAAGTGAAGTAATTCATAATAAAGTTTGTTGGACCTGCAAATAATACAATAATCATAAGTGCAAACGCCAAAATAATATTCGCATTACTTAAATATTTAATTCCTTTATCAAGACCTGTTTGCGCAGATAACATGAAAAGAACGGTTACGATTGCAATAATAACTAACTGTGTCGGCAATGAGTTCGGGATAGATGTTAAATAACTAACACCACCAGCAATTTGTTTCGCACCAAGACCTAATGATGTTGCAACACCAAACACAGTTGCGAAAACAGCTAACACATCAAATGAATGAGCAATACGTCCATGTTCCCCGCCTTTAAATAACGGACCTACTGTCGCACTAATCGTACTTGCTTTTCCTTTTCTAAAAGTAAAGTAAGCAATACACAGCGCTACAAATGCATATAGTCCCCACGGATGTAATCCCCAATGGAAAAATGAAAAACGTAGTGCAAGACGCGCACTTTCCTCAGTTGCCCCTTCTCCAAACGGAGGTGCGTACAAATGGTTTAATGGTTCGGCAACGCCCCAGAAAACTAAACCAATACCCATACCAGCGCTAAATAGCATAGCAAACCATGTCATATAACTATAATCAGGTTCATCATCCTCTTTACCTAAACGAATAGAACCGTATTTCGAAACAATTAAAAAGATAGACACACCTAATATAATAGAAACAGAAATAATATAGAACCATCCAAACTTACTAACTAATGCAGTTTGAATTGCGGTTGTTACATTTCCTAAGCTACCTTTTCCAATAATAGATTCGGGAATAATCCCCCAAATTGTAAATGCAATACATAATGTTAATGATACGATGAATGTTTTTGTCAGTTTCCTCATCAAATCCCCCTTCGTAGGTTTCACTTTTGTAAATAACATAAATTCCGATATGTAAAATCGGATAGAAAACTATAATTTCACGGTGATTTCTTACTTTCACCTTCACCAATTCGAATTCTTATGGACAGCCTTACCTTCCGTATAATCTTTTTACTCTGCAAGAGCTACAAGATCGAAATACTGCTGTCAAATTGTGTGAGAAAAATGCGGATGGGAATGTGTTTTCCCAAAAAAGGATGTGTTACAGATGTAAAAAAGGGCATTTTTCTTCCTTGCAACCCTTTCTGTTTGTAACAATTATGCGGTTTTTTTGCTAGTATATAGCACGTGTTTATAGTTTCACAAACGAAATGTTTATGTTTATATAACTATATTACCCATAAAACGGTAAAATACTCAAGGAATGTAATCGTTTAGTAAACATTATGTAACAATCTTGTAATATTTTTATTTACACCGAAAAATATATGTTGTATTAAATATTTTGAATATAAGTAGAAACCTACTAATCACATAGAATGAAAAACGCTTTCCTATATTTTTTGTTATATTACAGGATGTTAACGACTGATTACGAATGGTTTGTAATTGTGTGTTTTCCCGAAATCAGAAAAAATCTGTTGCTATAATGAGGACACGAAAACAAACGCAATGGAGGCTATCATGAAAAAATTAATTGGAATAGCAACAGCAGCAGTTTTTGGTCTTGGGATTTTCACATCATCTGCTAATGCAGAAACTGTTGTAACAACAGACGTACTAAATGTACGCGAAAACCCTACTACGGAATCAAAAGTTGTCGGTAAATTACTAAACGGGAATAAAATAGATGTTCAAAATACAGAGAACGGATGGTCAAAAATCACTTTAGATGGTAAAGACGCATTCGTAAGTACAGAGTTTACAAAAAGCATCTACTACGTAACAGCTAACGTATTAAACGTACGTGCTGAAGCGAACACAGACTCAGAAGTTCTTGGAACGCTAAAGAAAGACGATATGATCGAAACAACGAACCAAGTACAAAATGAGTGGTTACAATTTGAATATAACGGGAAAACAGCTTATGTTCACGTTCCTTTCTTAACAGGTACAGCACCTGTTATCGAGAAACAAGAACAACCTGCTCCTGCTAAAACTGTAGCACCAGCTAAAGCGCAAGCACCTGCAGCACAAGCAAAACCAGCTGCTAAGCCTGCTGTGAAAGCTGCTGAAACTAGCACACCTTCTGGTGGTCGTGAGTTAACAGTTGTAGCTACAGCATATACAGCTCATCCGAGCGAAAACGGTGGCACATACGGTGGCCGTGTATTAACTGCAATGGGTCATGACTTAACAGCGAACCCAAACATGAAAATGATCGCTGTTGACCCGAAAGTAATTCCATTAGGATCTAAAGTATGGGTGGAAGGTTACGGAGAAGCTATCGCTGGAGATACTGGCGGTGCAATTAAAGGTAACCGTATCGACATCCTACTTGGATCAGATAGCGCTGCTCAAAAATGGGGACGCAAAACTGTTAAAGTGAAAATTTTAAAATAACCAATGACTGCTAAAGCCAGTTCTCTTTGTTGAGAGCTGGCTTTTATTTTTTTATAATATCTATAAGGAGGTTATATCCATGAATGTACAAGCAAAAGTAGACTGGATCGGTACACCAAAACCGTATATATATAAAGATGAAGTAACATACGACGCTACTTCCATTGACTTTTCACTCGCTGGCGATGACAATCGATATAAATTAATTGTACTCAGCTCTGAAGAAAATACTCATTACAAAATTGTCCAATATGGAATCAAACCCGGATCACAAAAGCCATTTCCTATCGACATTCCATTCGAACAAAATATGTTACCAATCGTAGAACAAATATTACATGACCCATATGTGCAAGCGATACTAAAGGAAACGCGCTCATAATTGTAAAAAAGGATATCACCTAGCTGCTTTTTTCGGCTAAGTGATATCCTTTTTGTTTTCCCTTCTTGAACACGAGATATAAACTACAAAAAGATGCCGTTCAAAAATATGGAACAACACCTTTCCATCTCCATTCACGGTTACAATACAATAATCCCAATTTCATTTTTTCTGTTTTGAGCATTTTTTGTTTATAATGGTAAAGGAAAGAAATATGTGTACGGAGGAATATTATGCTGCAACACTCAATTACGAAAGATGAAATTATGATGATTGCGAATGAGTTCGTTCAAGGACTAGATCCACAGCAAACAGCTGATCAGGAACATGTCGCTACAGCTCGGCACCTATATCGTAGTGGTTTTGTCTACAACGTTGACTTTGATGGTTATACGCTATCAGGAACTGTAGATGCTACAGGCAGCGTATATAGCGTCCATATCCCGATTCGTAACGTCGCTGAAAGCTATTGCGATTGCTTCGCACCAACACAATGTGAGCATATGCTCGCTGTGTTACTATCTGCAGCATCTAGTTTCGGGCAAGTAGGAGATGTATTAACTTTATTTAAAAATAATACGAAACCTTCCCTTCCTCCTATTCGAACTGCAAGACAAGTATTGCAATCATCAGCTTTTGAAGAAACGGATTATAAAAGTTGGCAATCATATTTTGATAACGAATATGAATCATTTAAAAAAGAACAAGCTCGGCTTACTTATAAACAAATGTATTTTCTTATGAGTATTTTTACGGACTTCTATACGAAACTCGAGCGGAAAGCTCCGCGCATTGTTGCGATACATGAGTTGTTCAGGCTACACGCAGCGCTTTATTGCTTTCAAAAATTACTAGAAGAGATTCAGGACTTCGAAGCAAATAAAACGTATTCTTATCACCAGCCTGTTAACGTCGTTCGCTTATTTGTAGATAAAGTGGAATCCATCGTTCGGGACTTACAATCAGAAGCGATTCCTTCAGAGTCTGAAGCAATTTTGCAAGAAACAGCTCGTCTCGTTCACGAAGTCTTCTTCTCCACCGACGCCTATACACAAGAGAGATTTTTTATTTATCGTCACATATGGAGTGAACTCTTACACAAGAAAGAGCAACTACAAGAAGAAGAAAAGCGAATCGATACGAAAATTAATCCACTTTCCAAAGCATTAGCATCTTCTCATCTACTCTTTTTAAATGACGAAGACCTATTAGTGATGGACTTACTAAAGAAACAGCCTGCTTCTGTTGTAAGTCTATACTTCTATTGGTTAGAAGAGCTATTAAATACAATGCAGTGGGATCGTGCGAAAAACTGGCTTTCCTTTACGTATAAGCAAGTGAAGAAAACGATACATGAGCACGAAAATACAATTTTCATAAAAGATATCGTTCGCTTGTTTGTCATCATGTATGAAACGTATGCAACCCATACAAATGAACAAGCCGGACTCGAAATGATTTTACAAGAGCTATTACCATATAGTTTCGCAAACTATGAGCAATACGTACTCGCGAAAAAGCAATATCGTACATGGGCAGAACTTCAGCTCCTACATGGATTTGAAGCCATTGAACTTTTGAAAGAGCCTCTGAAAGATATTGAAAAGGAAGCACCAGAAGCGGCCCTTCCTCTTTATCACCTTGCTGCTACCGAGGCCATTGAAGAGCGAAATCGTAAATCATATAGACGTGCAGTTCGTTACTTAAAGAAATTACGTACATTATATAAACGACTAAAGCGTACTGATGAATGGGATGCTTTCATTATTCATATCGCAAACTTACATTCACGCCTGCGTGCACTACAAGAGGAATTACGGAAAGGAAAATTAATCGATGATCAATCAAACTGAAGTAACAATTAGGCTCCAGCACGTTAGTCAAGGTTGGTTCCTTTGGGGAGAAGATGACAGCGGTAATCCATTATCCGTAACAAGTTGGAAACGAAATGCATTTACATGGCACTCCACTTCCTTCTACGGCACGTTTCTAAAAGAAGCTACCTTTGAAGGAAAACAAGGTGTTATGCTAACAAACGCACAAGCATTTGAATACATCGCTAATAAACCGATGAACTCCTTTGCCCATATTCAAATAAATGGCCCTATTACAGCACTTACGGAAGATGCGAACGAATTATGGGATGCCTTCATCAGTGGTAGCTTCGTACCTGATATGGAGCGTTGGTCTCAGCAACCATCTTGGAAAGTTCAAAATACCCCAATCGAAGATGACACATTGGCATCTCTTTTCTCGACTGCGGTAAATGAAAGCATATTACAAGATAACCGTTCAAATGATGGATGGGAAGATGCCAAGAGACTTTATGAACATTACGACTTTACGAAAAGACAATTGGATGCAGCACTACATGAAGAAGATTGGCTTCGCAAAATTGGTTACATTGAAGATGACCTTCCCTTTACAATCGGACTACGGCTACAAGAGCCGCAAGAAGAATTTGAGATGTGGAAGCTTGAAACAATTGTTACACCAAAGCGCGGAGCACATCGCATATATGTATATGAAAGTATCAATTCTTTACCAAAACGATGGCACGATTATGAAGAGCGTATTCTTGAAACACAAGAAGGCTTCAGTAAGCTCGTACCGTGGTTAAAAGAAGACGAGATGTTCCGAAGTGAACTCTTTGAAACAGAAGCGTGGAACTTCTTAACGGAAGCAAGTAACGAATTACTCGCCGCAGGTATTACGATTTTACTACCATCATGGTGGCAAAATTTAAAAGCAACAAAACCAAAATTACGTGTACAGCTGAAGCAAAATGCTACGCAAACACAATCTTTCTTTGGCATGAATACGCTCGTTAATTTTGACTGGCGCATTTCAACGAACGGCATTGATTTATCCGAAAGCGAATTTTTCGAACTCGTTGAACAAAACAAACGGTTATTCAATATAAATGGTCAATGGATGAGACTGGATCCAGCCTTTATTGAAGAAGTACGAAAGCTCATGAACCGTGCCGATAAATATGGACTCGAAATGAAAGATGTCCTTCAGCAACATTTATCAAACACTGCTGAGGCAGAAATTGTAGAAGAAGATAGTCCATTTACCGATATTGAAATCGAACTAGATGGATATTATGAAGAGCTATTCCAAAAACTATTGCACATTGGAGAAATTCCAAAAGTAGATGTCCCTTCTGCACTAAACGCAACACTCCGTCCATATCAACAACATGGCATTGAGTGGTTATTATATTTAAGAAAGCTTGGATTCGGAGCATTATTAGCTGACGACATGGGACTTGGAAAAAGTATTCAAACGATCACTTACTTACTATATATAAAAGAGAACAATCTCCAAACAGGCCCTGCTTTAATCGTGGCACCGACATCTGTTCTTGGAAATTGGCAAAAAGAATTTGAGCGTTTCGCACCAAATTTACGTGTTCAGTTACATTATGGAAGCAACCGAGCGAAAGGCGAATCATTTAAAGACTTCCTTCAATCAGCAGATGTTATATTAACATCTTATGCATTAGCTCAGCTTGATGAAGAAGAACTTAGTACGTTATGCTGGGATGCTGTTATTTTGGATGAAGCACAAAATATTAAAAACCCACATACAAAACAGTCAAAAGCAGTACGAAACTTGCCAGCAAATCACAAAATCGCTTTAACTGGTACACCGATGGAAAACCGACTTGCCGAACTTTGGTCTATTTTCGACTTCATTAATCATGGATATCTCGGCAGCTTAGGACAATTCCAGCGACGCTTCGTCTCACCAATTGAAAAAGACCGTGACGAAGGAAAAATCCAACAAGTTCAACGTTTTATCTCGCCGTTTTTACTGCGCCGAACGAAGAAAGATCAAACCGTCGCATTAAACTTACCAGATAAACAAGAACAGAAAGCTTACTGTCCACTTACTGGCGAACAAGCTTCCTTATATGAACAACTTGTTCAAGATACATTGCAAAATGTAGAAGGATTAAGTGGGATTGAAAGACGTGGATTTATATTACTCATGCTGAACAAGCTCAAACAAATTTGTAATCACCCTGCTCTTTATTTAAAAGAAACAGAACCAAAAGACATCATCGAACGTTCCATGAAAACGAGTACGCTAATGGAACTCATTGAAAATATAAAAGATCAAAATGAAAGTTGTTTAATCTTCACACAATACATCGGTATGGGGAACATGCTAAAAGATGTGTTAGAAGAACATTTCGGTCAGCGCGTTCTCTTCTTAAACGGTAGTGTACCGAAGAAAGAACGAGACAAAATGATCGAGCAGTTCCAAAACGGAACGTATGACATTTTCATCTTATCGTTAAAAGCAGGTGGAACTGGCTTAAACTTAACCGCTGCCAACCATGTCATTCACTACGACCGTTGGTGGAATCCAGCTGTAGAAAATCAAGCAACAGACCGTGCATATCGCATTGGTCAAAAACGCTTCGTTCACGTTCATAAGCTTATTACAACGGGGACACTCGAAGAAAAAATTGATGAAATGTTAGAAAGAAAACAATCATTAAATAACGCCGTCATTACAACCGATAGTTGGATGACCGAACTATCTACAGATGAACTAAAAGAATTGCTTGGTGTATAAAGTGAAACTTTAATCAGTGGGGGGTTTGTTCAGCCCCCACTGATTATCAGCCCTCACCAATCGGGCTTTTATGGGCAGTTGTCCCCTACCTAACCTCTGTGCTTTCGCTGAATTTTGAGGTGGGGGTCTTACTGCCCGGCGAATAGCGGGATAAACAAAAGGAGCTAATCTCAAAAGATTAGCTCCTTTTTCTATTCCAAAACCAATTGCTTATTATAATTCCTGTTAATCCGCCGCACGTATCCAGTAATGAATCTTGCCACATCGGTGTACGGTCTCCTGTAAACCATTGATGAATTTCATCAAATGTTGCATATCCCGCGACGAAAAGAAGGGCGTATATAAAACACCGCTTTCTCGAATAACCTGATCGATGAAAAGCATAATACGTCAATGAACCGAGCATAAAGAACACCATAAAATGAGCACCTTTACGAAGGAAAAACTCAACAAATCCGCCTACACCTTTGTTTGCAATGCTAACAGGTGTACCACCACCATAATCGATAGATACCCATGAGAAATGCTCTTTCACAAACTCAACATTTACATATTGTTCAATATCCGAACGCATATCCTGCTTTTTATATGGTTGTGCCGAGGAATAGAAAATCAACCCCATCCATAGTAAAACAGGAATCCAAAATAACCATTTACGATTCATTCTTCCGAAACCCCTCTCTTAGTCTTTTAAGCGTACCAAAAAAAAGAATAAATTTCACGCCAAAACATGACATTCATGCCCTATTTATAAAGTGAAAGGGGGTGATAAACATGGCAGTCGAAACAATCGTAATGGACTTAACTTTACGTCTTGTCTTAAACAGTGGATTAGATAAGAACGGAAAACCAGTTTTCAAGAACAAACAATTTAAGCGTGTGAAAACAAACGCAAACTTAGAGCAAGTACAAAACGTAGCACGTGCTCTTGCTTCTGTACAAGCATCACCGCTTCACGCTATACAACTTGTTAGCACATCAGATCTTTCTAACCTATAAAGTGAAACTTTAATCAGTGGGGTTTTCATCCCCCGCTGATTATTAGCCAACACCAATCACGATGCCCGCATATAGCGGGATAAATAAAAAGGAGGAAATAACATATGCAAGTACTAGAATTAATTTTCGCAAAAGAAGATGGAAAAACAGTTGTTTTTTCCATCGAAAAACCTATCACACCCGTTGATGCACAAGTCGTAAATCAAGTAATGGATACCATCCTTGCCTCATCTGTATTTTCATCAATTAATGATAATACTCGAAAAAAAGGAGCCCGTCTTGTAGGAAGGAATGTATCTGAAGTTCCCATTACTCTATAAATGAAAAAGACGAATCTGCATCATTTTGCAGATTCGTCTTTTTTCTTCGGCATTTCAATCGGAATAAAGATTTTTGAAAAACCGACGCATACATATTTATAGTGCTCTTCGCCTATATCAAACTCAGTCTTATATGTTGAGAAGAATATATAATCATCTCGCTTCGTATAATGATCGATTAACAACCCAACTTGTGGCTCAACATATTTTTTCGCCAACTTCTTACCAGCTGATGCTAGATCGCCAAGGAGACCCTCTTCATTCTCTTTTTGAACTTCGTCTAGCTTCTTACTTACATCATTACGTTTCATAAACTGCTTCGCTGCCCAGTCCGTATATTCACCTTTACTCGGATTACTATTTGCTAAATATACTAGAAGAACAACAACTAGAGCCATAATAATATACCTTTTCTTCATACTATCTCACCGCCTACTCTTTTCTATTTTCATATATATGTACAAGCGATGCAAATTAGAAAGACTAACATCTATTGATTGTAAACGAATAGCCAAAATTTACAATACAAAACAAAAGATTAACAATTGTTTTACTTAATTCGTATATAATGATATTTATAACGACATTTCATAGGGGAGGACTCGAAGTTATGAACAATGAAAATGATATTTTTATTTCTAATTCTACAATGATGTTAGAGCCTTACAAGCACCCTTATTATCAAACAAAAATAATCGAAAGTAGCGGGAACCATCTCTACTCCTGTCAAACTGCTCTCCAGCTCATCAAGAAATCTTGTCTAACCAATGTTCACTCTACTTATCAAGGCAGACGTAAAGCAGTCCAAACAAACTTTCATTTCAAACAAAATGTCCCAATTCCAATTAATCATCGAGAATATATTTGTGCTTTCCCGACAGAATCTCCTTCTTCTCCAAACTGTATATGGCTGTTTTATAACCATATAGATGACATAGAGTTTTTCAAAAAGAGTAAAAAAGCTAATATTCATTTTTCAAATGGTACTACTACAACAATACATATCAGTCCTCATAGGTTAAAACAACAATTATTAAAAGCTGGATACGTATTATCACGTATGAACATGCAAGATTCACTACAATTTAAAAACCTCTTACTACATTTACTACCTTAACATAATAAGTAGAATGGAAAGCAATATCCCTTGCCTTCCATTCTTATGATAATATTTATCCTCTTAAGCTATTTCGCATTTTCTCAAGTGCTTGCCGATACATCCACCTCACTTGATAATAAGTCATTTCCATCTCACTAGCGATTTCTCCCATCGTTTTCCCTACAAAAAATCGTTCAAAAATAATGTACTTCTCCTTCTCATCTAATACACTCATAAAATCCTTCGCTTTCATTTCAATATCTTCAAAGTGGAAGATATCCTCATACTCTCCTACACATACACACTTTTCTTGCACTGCAAACTCTTTCTTCAACCTTTCTAATATATACCCCCGCACAGTTACAACTGCATATGCTGGGAAACTTCCTTTCTCCGCATCAAATCTTTCATACGCATACCAAAGACCAATTAAACCACATTGATAATACTCTTCATGATCTTGGTAAATACCCAACTTCTTAATTTGATTTACAATCATTCCTTCATACAAAACAACCGCCTCTTTAAAAGTTTCTGGTTTCAAACAGTACCCACTTCTAAAAGGTATACCTCTTTGTTATTCCGCCGGTACCTCCACAATATAAAAATAAAGAAGCGATTTCACTGTGAGTAATTTCAAATACTACCGCCAAAATTTGAAATTACACACAGTAGAATTTGAAATTCTGTTGGTCGTATTTGAAATAAGGGTAAAAATAAAAAAGGTGACTCTCGGGAGAGCCACCTTTTAGTCCAATCATATTATACCGGCAAACCTGGTAAAAACTTTGCCATCAATACAACAATCGCAGCTAAGAATACCGCCTTAATAATGAATAAAACGATAATTGGAATAGCTGCTTTCACTTTACTTAATCCTGCTGTAACTTGTAATCCTAACCAAATTAAAATTAAATTCCATAAATAGAACAATTCAATTGTATTACCAATTCCATATCCAAGTGAACCTTGATCGAATAGTGGTCCTAAACTTGTATACGCAGTTGGTCCAGCACCTAAAATTAAAGCTATAACACCATTAATAAGTCCACCAATAACAACAACAATATCCGCGTATACAATAATCATTACTATTTTTTTATAAGAAGTATCATTCCCGTAAAACATCATAAACACTTTATAAATAGCTGCAACAACGAATGTTGCGATCATAACACCTACTATTCCCCATATCGTACTAGAAATTACACTTGATACAATCGAGCCCTGTTCTGCAAGTGCACCACCTAATTTCTTTTGCATTTCAATCATCTCAGGTGATGTATACGTAATATACGAATTTAAACCACCTACAAGTCCTTGTAATAGTGCCACTATGAAGAACATACCCCAAACTTTCTCAGTCGTCTTCATTCTCTCAAACTGTAAACCAGGAGAAGTAATCATTCCAAACAATGATGGCTTCTCTCCACCAGCTTTTTGCGTATTAATATTCGCTTCCATTATAACGCCTCCTTCTATTTATATAACCCGTTCTAACGGGCGGTTCACTTCCTCATATGAGGCTACGAACCGCCCACTAGAACGGTAATGTGTAGTTCTACTACACTATTAATTATTCATAACGTAATGCTTCAATTGGATCTAATTTCGCAGCCTTATTCGCTGGAATTAATCCAAAAATAATACCAAGTGTCATAGAGAACAGTACGCCTCCAACGACAACTTCCCATGAAACGAGTGGTGGCCATTTTGCAAATGTGGAAACGATATAGGCCCCGCCATATCCAAGACCAATTCCGATCAAACCACCTAGAAGTGTTAACATAACTGCTTCAATTAAAAACTGTAATAAAATTTTACTACGTGTTGCCCCAAGCGCTTTACGTATCCCAATTTCGCGCGTACGCTCTGTTACAGATACGAGCATAATATTCATAACACCAATACCACCAACGACTAGTGAAATACCAGCGATACCGCCGATGATCATTGTCATGATGCCTGTGACTTTAGAAACATTTTCTTGGAATTCTTTTAAGTTCACCAGTTCATATTTACCTGGAATTTCACTTGGCTTACGACTATTTAATACATCAACAGCTTTTTTTCCTGCTGCTTCTAGGTCATCTACATTTTTAGCTTGAATTGCGATATTTTGAATATCATCTGTTCCGTATAAAACAGGCCATAACGTAAGAGGGATTAACGCTTCTTCCATTTCAAATCCCATAAACTCATTATCAGATTTATACACACCAATAATTTGCATTGGCTGTCCCTTCATCTCAATAATTTGTCCAACTGGGTTTACATCCTTAAATAATGTTTCCTCTGTCTTTGTACTAACCATCACAACATTATTTGCATGAGTAATATCTGATTCACTTAAAGTACGTCCCTTTACAACCTTTACTTTATTAACCGCAAAATATTCATTATCAAGCCCAATAACATTCAGATTTGCTTTTTTATCATTTACATCAAGCACCTCTGAATTCTGGTTTGTCGTAATAACGTGTGAAACATCTTTCACTTGTTTTACTTCCAAAATATCCTCTTCCGTTAACTTCGGTATTTGAAATCCGCCCATAGCAAACTCATCATTAATATCTGCTTTAAATTGAATTGGCATCAGGTTATTACCACCAGAGCCTGCGAATTTCGACTTCAGCATCGCTTCCCCGCCTTGCCCAATTGCAACGACAGTAATAATAGAACCAACACCGATAATAATACCGAGCATCGTAAGAGCTGAACGCAGTTTATGAGCTAAAATAGAAGATAGGGCAATTTTTATACTATCTAGTAAACTCATACCGCACACCTTCTATCTTCTGTAATTTTTCCATCTCGCAGTACAATGCGGCGGGAAGAATACGCTGCTACTTCCTCTTCATGCGTAACCATAACAATCGTTGTACCTTCTGCATTTAGCTTCGTGAAAATATTCATAACTTGCTCACCAGACTTCGTATCAAGCGCACCAGTTGGCTCATCGGCCATAATGAACGTTGGGTTATTCGCAATCGACCTTGCAATCGCTACACGCTGCTTCTGTCCACCTGATAATTCATTCGGCAGATGATGAACCCTATCTGACAAACCGACTTTACCAAGCGCTTCTAGAGCCCTTTGACGACGCTCTGCTTTCTTCACGCCACCGTATACGAGCGGAAGTTCAACATTTTCTACTGCTGAAAGACGCGGCAGCAAATTAAAGTGCTGAAACACAAAGCCAATATATTCATTACGAATTAAAGCAAGCTTTGACTCATCTGCTGTTAAGATATTCACATCATTCAGCATATATTCGCCTTCTGTTGGACGATCTAAACAACCGATAATGTTCATAAGCGTTGATTTACCAGAACCAGACGGTCCCATAATCGAAACGAACTCACCACTTTGAATCGTTAAACTAATATCATGTAAGATCGGCACTGCCAATTTTCCTTGATAATACGTTTTAGCAATATTATTTAACGTAATCATTTCTCTTTCACTTCCATTCCGTCATACACATCGTCGGAAGGATTTTTAACCACCTTTTGCCCCACTGTTACGCCTTCAGTAATTTCTGTCCAGTCTCCATCAGTAGAACCTTTTTTCACATTTTGTTTACGAAGCTTTCCTTTATCCTCAACATAAACAAATGCATCATCAGCTTTTTCTACAATACTCTTAGTCGGAACAGCAATCATCGTCTTATTCTCTAAATTTACTTGCAGAGAAACGTGATAACCTGGAGATAAACCATCTTGACTATCAAGACTTGCTTTATATGTATATTGGGACATATTTTGAGTCGCTTCCCCCATACCGCCTGCTTGAGCCATCTCTGTACTCGTTGGGAATTCACTTACTTCTGTAATCTTACCAGTCCACTTCTTCTTACTATTTGCTTTCGCAGTAACAGTAAATGTTTGATCTGGTTGAATTTGTGACTTCTGAAGCTCAGTTAACGTCCCTTGCACTTGGAATGGATCTTTAGACGCCACTTGTAAAAATGCTTTCCCTTGACCACCTAACGCTTGAGATGAACTTTGCGCCGCATCTTTATCTAACTTTTGAACGACACCAGTAAAATTACTATAAATCGTAAGCTCTTTCTGCTTTTTACTTAATTCTTCTTTCTGCAACTTCCCTTTTTCTTTCTCAAGATCCGTTGTCTTTTGCGCCATCTCTAACTCACTTACTTGCTCGTCCATCGGATCCGTTACTTCTTTCCCAGCTCCGCTATCCTTTGCCTTCTTAATTTCTTTTTTCAACGAATCAATCTTCTTCTTCCCTTGATCATAACGCATATCCGCCATCTTCTGATCAAGCTCAGCTTGCTTCATTTGCAAATTAATCTCTTCATTATCATAAGAGAATAACTTCGCACCTTTCTCAACCTCTTGTCCTTCTTTTACCTCAATATCTTTCACTTTTCCTTTAGTTGGATCTGCATAAAAACTTTCAATATTCCCAGGCTTCACCTGACCAGAAATTAATTTCGTATTATTAAGCTTTCGCTCCGTTACCTTCTCAAAGCTCACAGCATCAGCAGATGTTGATGCTCCTTTCTTCTTGCCTTGCATAATAAAAATATTAACTGCTGCTACAATAACAATTAGTGCAATAACCCCGATAATAATCCACTTCTTCTTCTTGTTTGGAGTACGAACCGTATTTGGTATCATTTTCTCGCTCCCTTTATAACTTAATAGTTTAATATAAAAATTGTATAAAACTTTCTGAAAACAGATTACATATTATTACATTATTTTTACAAAGTTTTACACATCCATTTATATTGTAACAAAAATTCCAATGATTAGAAATATGACATATTGTCTTTTAAGATAGATTTAAGGAAAGATTATATTAATATAAGAAAAGCCATCCAACATGATAATTGGATAGCTTTTCGAACAAAATATTATGCAGCTTTAGGAGCGTTTCTCTCATGTCCACGTTGAACGATGAACAAGAAGATTGTTGATAAAATTGCACCTGTTAATAGTAAGATGAAGCAGCCGTCCCAGCCAGAACGATCAACAATAACACCGATTGCTGCGTTTGCTACAAGACTTCCACCTACATAACCGAACAGACCACACATACCAACTGTCGTACCTACTGCAAATTTCGGTACTAATTCCATCGCACTTAAACCGATTAAGAACTGTGGTACATAAATTAAACAACCGATAATAGAAACTGCAATACTTACAACAAGTATGCTAGTTGCTTGCCAATATACAAACGTACCAATAACAACTCCGACCATACTAATGATACATAATGGCATACGTTTTCCTTTAAATAATTTATCACTTAAAAGACCAACGATTAATGAACTTGGAATTGCCATACCTTCAAAAATTGCGTACGCCGCGTGTGCTTCATTTTTTGAGAAACCTTTAACTGTCGTTAAATAAAGTGGAACCCAGTTAATAACACCGAAGCGAATTAAATAAACAAATGCATTCGCAATACATAAGAACCAAACAAATTTATTTTTCACTACATATTTCATTAAAATTTCTTTTGGTGACATCTTGTTAGCATGATCTGCTTTTTCAAGATTCTCATAGTCATTACGATACTCATCAATTGGAGGAAGACCTTCTGATTCTGGTGTATCCTTCGCATTAATCCAGACAAGAACTGAAATTACCATTGCGATAATCGCTGGGAAAATAAATACGCCGCCTTGCCAATGATTTTCACCAAAAATAGCTACACCAATTCCAACAAGTGGTGGCACAAGCATTCCGCCAACGTTATGTGAAATATTCCAAATACCTGTTTTCGTACCACGTTCTTTCTTTGAGAACCATTTCGTCATAACGATACTACAAGGTGGTGCTCCCATACCTTGTACAATACCATTTAGAACAAGTAATGTAACAATCATTCCAAATGACGATGCAAAACCGAAACAAATATTTACAAGCCCTGATAAGAATAAACCGACTGCGATAAAGCGCTGGGCGAAAGCTTTATCTGACAAATTCCCCATAAAGAACTTACTAAATCCATAAACAATTGCCATGATTGAACCTAGTAGTCCAATTTCAGCTGTACTAAACCCATATTCTTGTACTAAATACGTACTAGATAACGTAAAGTTACTACGAACTAAATAATAAGCAGCATACCCAACTGAAATTCCCATCAATACACGGATACGTAGTAATCGATATACACGGTCGATCATATCCGCTGGCAATCTCTCAATTGCAGGTGCTGGCTTAAGCCATTTAAACATATATTTTCGTCTCCTTTTCTCACTTCTGAGAGAGACGCTGTCTATTCCATATCTCGATTATTCCACTATTTGATATATTTTTGTTTGTTCTTCTAACCGGCTGTCCTTCAATTTCTTTCTCGTTCTTCGCAAACATTGTTGGTACGCCAAACGAAACCTTTTCTAAAATGTGACCCGCTTCTTCTGATAAACAATAATCAATAAATAAATCCGCAATAATACCATTCGGTGCACGTTTTAGTTTCGAAATCGCATTAACAGATAACCCTGTTTGCTCAGGTACAATACTTACAATTGGAAAGCCTTGTTTTTGAAGCATTCTCTGATCTCCCATGAAATTGATGCCTACCATATACTCACCACTCGCAACTAGTTCTACTGGCATGTAACCATTTACCGTTACTTCACCAACTTGCCCTGCGAGACTCTTCACATATGCTTTTGCTTCCTCTTCACCTACAGTATCAATAAGTGATTGAAAAAACGTATATGCTGTTCCTGATACATTTGGATCTGGCATCACAATCTTTCCCTTATATACTGGATTTAATAAATCTTTCCACCTTGATGGATAAGGAAGTCCGAGCGGTGCTATTTCTTCATTCCACCGCTCTTTATTGATCGCAATTGCCAGTTTCTCCACTTCATAACCGTACCAATAACCGTCTTTATCTTTAACAGTTTTTGAAATACGATTCGCATGCTGACTCGTAACAGGAATAGATAGATTTTTTTGTTTCATCATTTGATGCGCATCTACCGTACCGCCAATAATAATATCCGCTTTCGGATTTCCAGCTTCCTCTTCTACCCTCCGAAGAAGCTCTTCTGTCGAAAGACGAATAAATTCATACGTACAGCCGCGCGGTTTACAAAATGATGAAAGCAAAGCTTCACCCACTTCCTCACGAGCTGCTACATACGCAACAAGATGACGATTCTCCAAAATAGGGAGACCATTTTTATTATATTTAATAGAGGTTGTATCTCGAGAGCAACTAGACATCGCTCCTCCAATTACTAGCAAAAAGAAGAAAAAGGCTATCTTTCTCATGACACATTCTCCTTTACAAATAAATTTGCGAGGGAGCTTTTCATATACATGACATTCCCATTATTATCACCAAGATATTGCACAACAAAGTACGATGGATATACAGAAATAGTAAGAATGTCTTCTCGCTCATTCTTTATACGCTTTCCTGTTTTATAAGCAGTAATATAAGCAATCGGTTCATTCTGTGATTGTAATAATTTCTGTATTTCTCCGTAATCTGTAATTTGCTTTGCGTACCGAATCGAATCAAGTATGTGCGTAAGATTCATCGCACGTTCTACATCACCTTGGCGCACTATGACATCCTGCGCTGACGCAAAAAAATCACTAATACGTTCTGGCGTGTAATACAGGCTTAACAAATACGTTTGAAATGCTGAAATCATTGGGTCCGTACCATTCTTTCCGTACATATCAGCCCCGTACTGGAACAAGTCACCTACTGCAAAAGTACGTTTATGTCCGTTCAAGTACGTTACTTCTCCAGTAAATACTTGTTCTTGACTCTTAGCTTCTCTCGGTTCTATTTGAATTCGGTCAAAGAATGAAACAATGGTATGCAAACGAACTTCATCCGTTATAACAATTTCTCCCCACTTTTCATGCCTAACCTTCATTTCAGTAGGCAGGGATTCATTCACTCTTTGTAAAACAGTTTGTTTGTCATTCACTATTGTGATTCGATTGTATATTTGCTTCTCCATCACATAAAACAAAATAAGAGAAACGATTATACAAAGGACAAACATAAGAATTTGAAATGATAGCCTTTTCATTTCTGCCTACCTCCAAGATAAAAAAACGTTGTTTCGAAAATACCGCATAATTGTTTCATAAATGTATCATTTAACCGCTTTCAAGTTTTTTATGTCTTCCATCCGTCTCGGAAGCAAAAATGTAATAAATATTGTAGTTCCTACCTCTTCACTACTCTCAATTCGCATACTTCCGCCCTGCTTATTCATAATCTCCTGACAAATATACAAACCGTAACCATTCCCGTAACTAGAAGGAAGTACCTTCCCTTCTGGCGATTCATTCCACTCTGCAAGCACCCCTTCATCTATACCAATGCCATCATCATGAACAAAAACCTTCGCCTCACGTTCATTTACAATTACATTCATACGAATTTGCGTAGCATCGCTATATTTTATCGCATTATCAAGCACGTTTAAGAAGATTTGTTTCGTCTTATCAAAATCCGCAACAACATGTACATCTGTTAACTCATTTATCACTTCAATCTCAAATTTCTGCAGGCGAGGTTTCACAATTGAAACTGCTTCTTCTGCTAATTCCTTTATGTTCACAACTGTAGGTGACACTTCAAACGTACTCGTCCCGTACTTTGAAGACTTAAGTAATTCTTCCACAAGTGATAATAAACGCTCACTCTCTACAGCTACATAACGCAGGCTCTCCTGTACATCTTCCTTCGCCTTTAACTTCGGAATTAAATCCACATAGCCAATAATCGCAGTTAGCGGCGTTTTTAGCTCATGCGTAATACGGTCTAAGAAATCTTTCTGCTTCTCTTTCTCCTCTTTCAATTGCTTAATATGCAATTCAATTCCATCGGCCATCGCATTAAAAGATGATGAAAGCTGAGCAATTTCCACATATTCATTTAGCTCAATCTTGCTTTTATAATCCCCATTCGCAAGCCGCTTTGCCATTTGTCTTAACTGATCAATCGGCTTATGCAGAGACTTCGCCAAACGAATTGCAAAGAAAATACCCGTAGCTACGAGGCAAAGAGACGTCATTAAAAACGTCCAACCGACATTTGTTAAAACTTCCTTCTCACCCGTTAACTCATTTATAAAACGAACACTTCCAATGACATCGTTTCCATAATACACTGGGCTTGAAAACAAAAGAATTGGAGCTGGATCTCCCTCTTCAAAAACATACGATTTCTTCCCCTTCAAAGAACTCGCAATATCGATATTTCGATGAAGAAGTGCTCCTTTTTGCGTATCCGCCACAACATCTCCATTCTTCCCGATCATCTGTACACGTACATCCATGCGCTTCGCTAAATACGAAGCAATTAAAAGCGAATTTGGACCGAGCGTCTCGACCTCTGCTTCCTTCTCTAAATAATTCATCGTATAAATTTGTGCTTCTACACTTAACTTTTCTAAAGAATTTGCCGCGTTATGATACATATTCTTTTCTAACGTAATATAAACAACTGCGTACAAAAGAACAAAAATCGGGATTAACAGTCCAACTATTCCAAACACCATATTTCTTTTTAAAGACATACCATCACCACTTAACAATCCAGTTTATAGCCGACGCCATAAATTGTCTTAATATATTCCCCGCTATTCCCTAACTTCTTCCGCAGCCTTTGCACCATAATATCAACCGCTCTCGTATTTCCGATATACTCAAATCCCCATACTTTCTCAAGTAACTCATCTCTCATAAATACACGCTGCGGATTGGAAACAAACAACTGACATAAATTAAACTCTCGGTACGTTAACTGAATTTCCTCTCCACTAACATGCACTTTTCTTTCCTTAGGACAAATCGTTATCTCCCCCGCCCCAATCACTTCATGACTTACTGTTACCTCCGTCTTCTTCACACGCCGCGTCATATTCTTAACCCGAAGAATAAGCTCCGCATAATTAAATGGCTTCGTCACATAATCATCTGCACCAAGCTGCAAGCCAAGCAATTTATCATTCATCTGACTCTTCGCAGTTAACATGAGCACTGGAATATCCCTATTCTTCTCACGGAACAAACGAAGCAACTCATACCCATCTGTATCTGGAAGCATAACATCCAAAATCAATACATCCGGTCCTTCATTCCATTTCTCTATAGCTTCTCTTCCATCAGCCGCCGTGAGCACTTCATACCCTTCCATCTCAAGCTGCATCCGAATCAAATTACGAATACTCGATTCATCATCAACTACAAGTATTTTCATCATTCTCCTCCTTCCACCCTGTATTATAAGTACATTTTAGTATAGCAAAAATCTTATAAAAAAAGAGAGGGGATTGTCGAACATATGTTGAACGACAATCCCCTCTCTTTCACTTATTATATTTTATTTAGCATACCCATTAGGTTGCTTCTGATGCCAATTCCAAGCATGCTCAATGATTGTTTTCACATTTACATACTGAGGATCCCAACCTAACTTCTCTTTCGCTTTCTGAGAGGAAGCAACTAAACGTGCTGGATCTCCCGCACGGCGCGGTGCTACTTCAGCAGGAATTTCATGATTTGTAACTTCACGAACTGCATCAACGATTTCTTTTACGCTGAAACCATTACCATTTCCTAAGTTATAGAAATCACTCTCTCCGCCGTTCTGTAGGTCTTTAAGCCCTAAGAAGTGAGCTGCCACTAAATCTTCAACATGAATATAATCACGGATACAAGTACCATCTGGTGTATTATAGTCATCACCAAACATCATAATCTTCTCACGTTGACCCAATGCCACTTGCAATACAAGAGGAATTAAATGCGTCTCTGGACGGTGATCTTCCCCAATAATACCATTTGGAGTTGCACCAGCCACGTTAAAGTATCTGAAAGTCTTATAACGTAAATTAGAAGCTTGGCTATACCAATGAAGCATCTTCTCGATTGCTAACTTCGTTTCTCCATATGTATTCGTTGGATTTGTCATCGTTTCCTCAGTAATAAGGTCTACATCTACCTCACCATACGTCGCCGCAGTAGAAGAGAAAATAAACTTATCTGCCTTAAACTCATCCATTACCTCTAATAAACAAAGTGCACCGTACACATTATTATTATAATATTGAAGAGGCTTCTCCATACTAACTCCAACTAAAGAATCAGCTGCAAAGTGCATAACTGCCTCAATATTTTCTTGTGTAAAAACATCTCTTAAAAATGCTTTATCACGAAGGTCTCCATTATAAAACTTCGCACCTTCTGTAATTGCATCCTCATGACCAGTTTGTAAGTTATCTACTACTACTACAGATAAACCTTCGTCTACTAATTTTTTCACAGCGTGAGAACCAATATAACCAGCTCCGCCGCAGATTAGAATTGAGTTCATTGTCTTCCTCCTACATATATTAGGATTTCTTACTCACTCTCTTATTATAAAAGGTATACGATTGCTCGTATACCTTTTGTGTACCTTTATTACTTAGCAACGAAATAATCCGTTACATATTGTGCCCAAACTTCGTGTCCTTTAGCACTTGGGAAACCGAATTCTGTCTAAAGAAGTTGGGTCATTACCTATTACTTCGTCACTTCAAGATGTGCTCTTAATTTATTTGTTAAATCTTGTTTTGCTGCATCTGGAACATAGTAGTACCAAATACCATCAGCAGCCTTGTGACCGTCACCTGGGATTTGGATATCCTCACTATTTTTCAAGCAATCTTTATAATTCTTTTGCATATCAAACATTTGATCTTGCGTTAAGTTTGTCTTCACATTCTTTTGAATTGCTGCTAATACATCTCCATAACCTGTTAAAGAAGAGAAGCTTGCACCCTTCTTAATAACAGCCTGCATTACTTGACGCTGACGCATTTGACGTCCAAAGTCACCACGTGGGTCTTCTTTACGCATACGTGTGTATGCTAGAGCTTGGTCACCTGTTAAATGAATATTCCCTTTTTGGAAATGCTTCCCTTCTAGAGAGAACTCCAAATCATTATTTACATCTACCCCACCGACTGCATCAACGATATCTTTAAAGCCTTCCATGTTCACTTCAATATAATAATTAATAGGAACATTCAAGAAGTTTTCTACGGTCGCTACAGACATATCTACTCCGCCGAATGCATAAGCATGATTGATTTTATCGCTTTTGCCTTTTCCAACAATTTCTGTATACGTATCACGAGGAATACTTACTGTTTTCATAGAGTTATTTTTAGGATTTAATGTAATCACCATTAAAGAGTCTGAACGCCCTTTATCATTACCGCGCTCATCTGCCCCTAGTAATAAAATTGACACTGGTTCACTCTTGCTAACTTTTTCTTCAACTTTATTGTTGTTTTGATCACGTTTTAAAGGTTGATGAACTTCCTTTAATGTATTAGATACAGAAGAATATACATTATAGGCATAAATGCCTCCGCCTATTATTAGTACCCCAAGAATACCGAGTACCCAAAATAAAATTTTCTTTTTCATTATGCAACCCTCTTTCTTTCATCACCATGCATAGATTTTTCTATCATAAAATTCCAAGTCTATTAAATATGAAATAAGATTCTACCATAAAAATCATATAATGATATACCATCTTTCGTATCTACCTAAAATTCAAATCATTATTTTGCTAAACAGCATGTTATATACTGTTCCCACATTTCATGTACTTTAATATTCAACAATTATTTAATATATTACAAAACTTACATTAGCATAGCAAGAATGGTCGAGAAAATTTTTGGTTAAAATTACAAATCTAATTTTTTCATCTCCCATAACATTGAGAATGCATCGTTATTAGTACTATTGATAAATAAATCATTAATTAATATGCATATTTACAAAAGACGTTTACAATATCTTTATTATTGCAAATATTAACTTTCTCCTTAAATATTTTAATATCTTTTTTCAAACTTCAATTAATTTTTTCAAATCCCCTATATTCTTTAATCCAGCATTTGTTTAAAAATAAAGGGACTTAAGTATCGACATACCTTTATTCTTTTCTTCTTCATTCTAATATTTATTCACACCTTAAATCAACCTATGTTACCTCTCCTATCCCAAAACACTTCGCAAATTATGTTATGATATTTAGTATATTATAAAAAGGTTGGTGTTACACGAATGTCAAACATCCATGACTTAGAAGTAGCTAATAAAAAGACAAACGAACAAATAAAAATTGTATATAATGAAAAAGGCTACTACATTAAGAACTCACATGCACTTTCTTATAAAAATAAACTTACAGTTATAACACCTGTATACAATGCAGAAAAGGACTTAAAAAAAACAATTGAATCGGTCATAAATCAAAGCATTGGCTTCGATAATATCCAATATATCCTTGTAGATGATGCTTCAACAGATTCATCTAGAAATATATTATTGAAATATGCAAATAAATACAAAAATATAATTGTTGTATATCTTGCCGAGAATACAGGGACTCCTGCGGTTCCTCGTAATTTAGGAATCGAACTATCTACTTCTGAATATATTACCTTCTTAGATTCAGATGATTATCTTGAAGTCGATGGACTAGAAACTTTATATAACATATTAGAAGAAACGAAAGATGATTATGTTGTTGGTAAAACTATTAAGATCGAGTCTGATGGCTTTAGTATTGTCGGTGAACATCAATCTTGTAAAGAGCGAAGAAGTGTTTCACCATTTTCAATCCCGAATATGTTCCAGCATTTAGGGCCATGCGCTCGTTTAATGAGAGCCAGTGTTATTAAAGAAAATAACATCAAATACCCTGAAATGAAATTTGCAGAAGACAAACAGTTTTTCATAGATATACTTATCCATTCAAAATCAATTTCTACAACTTCAAAAACAATCTATTACGTAAATCGTCTAGATGAAAATAACAATTCTTTAACAACACAAACAGATGTCATTCAAAAAATGGATAGTAACATTGCTGTTATTAAATATGTGATTCAAAAAAACTTACCAATCAATGAAGAAAAAATAATTTTGAATCGTCTTTATGAATTTGACTCCATTACAAGACTCTTTAATCGCTATCATTTCTTTAGAAGTAAAGATAAACAAGCATATATTGATACATTTAATAAAGTACTAGAAACAACAAAAGATTTACGATATAATTTTTCACAAAATTTCTTCCATCCAATAAATAAAGTTGCTTATCAGTTATTCCTGAAAGAACAGTATGAAGATATCGCTACCTTATTTAAATGGGATAAACAAGAAAAAATTAAAAAATACGTGATTCAAGACAACTTACCGTACATGGTTTCTATCCTAAAAGGAAAATTGAAACATATTCGTGTCCCCATGCTTGCTGTTTTTAAATATGATCAATTCTATGAAGATACATATAAAGCAGAATTCCTAGTATATGGAGATTATATAAATGAAATTACTGATGTTATTTTTAGAGACCGACATGATATAGATAATGAATTCTCTGTGCCAGTTCATATAAATGAGCATGGGGAAGCGAAAATAGAGGTTAGGCTTGACGTCTTAAATCAATTTCCTTCTGCAAGCTATGCAATATTCCTTCGCTATAAAGATTATATGAAATGTAGCATTACAAAACTAAATGATAATCAATTAAAATATGCCAATCGTAACTTTAGATTCTATACAACGATTAATTCTAATTTAGGCTTTAAATTAAAATAAACAAAAAGGTGGTAGTCCAAGAGCAATAAGTCTCTTTGACAATACCACCTTTTTACATTTACTCTTTTTTATCACCTAGTGCAAATGTAATCTCAGCTTCACAAACTATTTCACTATTTACAGTTGCGACCGCCTTACCTTTCCCAATTGCTCCACGTACACGCGTCATTTCAACTTCTAAACGAAGTTGGTCACCTGGACGGACTTGTCGTTTAAAACGGCAATTATCGATGCCTGCGAAGAATGCTAAGCGACCACGATTTTCTTCTTTCTTCAACATGGCAACAGCGCCAACTTGTGCTAACGCCTCTACAATTAAAACACCTGGCATTACAGGATAATCTGGAAAATGTCCATTAAAAAATTCTTCATTAGCTGTAACATTCTTTATCCCAATAGCACGCTTTCCTTCTTCTACTTCTAAAACTTTATCCACTAGTAGAAATGGATAGCGATGAGGAATTATTTCTTTAATTTGTTGAATATCTAGCATACACTTCTCTCCTTAAACAAGATTGGTCATACCACCGGAAGTTATACTATCATTATCCCATTTTAACTCTCATTTGTCATTATAAAAAAGACTTTAGAATTTCCCTTCTAAAATAAAAAAATGTATACACTCTTTTCAATATGTATTATCTCTGACACGGAGGTTGAAAAGAGTGTATACCCAAGTTAGGGAAAGGCAAATTATATCAAATATATTAAGCCTTAATGTCGTATTCAAGATTTATTATATATGACAAAAATAAGAAATTAAAACCTAATTTTCGACCTTTTTCGTATTAATTCCCCAATATTACTCAGGATTTCTCTATTTTCCTCACATTCTCTTAAATGTGATATTTAGAAATATGAATTTTAATAAAAAATCATTAAAATAAAAGCAAAAAACGCTTGTAATATAATTTACATAACCATATTATAATAAAATGAATATATGATTTTATTCTAATTATTCAAATACCTTTATTTTTAGAAAGGAATCCAAAAATGGCAAAAGGTATACATACTATAGAGTTAAATACTTCACCAGATCAAATTTGGAAATTTATTAGTGATATAAACAATTGGGCTCCACTGGTCACTGGCTATGTTAAACATAAAATTATTGATGACAAACATTCAACTTGGCGTTTGCACGGTGATTTAGGATTTATTAAACGAGAGGTTAATCTCAATGTTGAAATTATTGAATGGCAAATGCCTAATAAAATTAGCTTTACGATGACTTCTCCAACTAAAAAATTAATTGGTAGTGGCTTTTTTCATGCTGAATCGATCTCTCCTTCTACTACAAAAGTAACGAGTCAGTTAGAATTACGAACAACTGGTACAGGAGCCTTTGTTTTTAACGGCGCAATAAAACCGTTTGTTCCTAAAATGACAAAGCAGCTTTCTAAAAAAGTGGCAGATAAATTAATGAAACAGTTATAAAAAAACCTCTCTGAAATTAAGTAGAATATAAAAAGGCAAAAGGATACTCCTTTTGCCTTTTCTTTATTATTCAGCTATCTCTTCCGCCGAGATCACCTTCATCTGTTCTATAGAAATACCATTTGATGTCGTAAATATGAAATCATATTTATTTGTACGGTAAATATAGATACTATTATCTTGACTTTGAATTTGTGGTGTTCCTAACGTTTGCAGTAATGTTTCTACCGGGATAGATAGTTTTTGTATTATAACAGAAACCACTTTTCCAGATGGGTTTAATTCCACCGCTAGCTTTCGATAGTATATGGTCTTATGAACATCTACTGTTTCGTCAATTGCTGGCCCTTGAAATTCATTCATTTGATCTTTTGTTTTTCCAAATGCGGTAGCCGCATGCTGTAGTATATCTGGTTGTTCAATAAATTGTTCAAGCTTGAGCTTTATATCATCATAAGATAACAATCGATCAAATGGAACAGCCGTTGTAATTGATTCACCCACCCAACCTTCCGTTCCATCTGCACGGATGAACTTCAGCCAATTCCCTTCACCGCTCTCATCTTGTTTTACTTCTTTTACAAGAATAGGTTGGCCGAAATCGAGCCTCTCAATATTAGAACTGCCCACAGATGGTCCACTACGAATATTAGCTTTAGCAGCCGTTATATATCTTATATCAATTTTTTGCAGTGGGTTTTCTTTCTTTTGTTCTGGCTTTGCTTGTACACTATCTTCTTGTTTATGAGAAGAAGCAAACCACTGATCTCGTTTGCTATAAGTAATTCCACCAGCTGTTATCAAAAGTACCGCTGCAAGAATAATTCCAGTCCATTTGAACGAGAACTTCTTCTTTTTCATACGTTTTTGGTACTGAAATGGTATATACTCTATCTGAGGAGATACTGCTTCAGTTGTCCCATCGCTCTGCCCTTTTACAAAGTCCTTCCCCGCCTGTTTTCGCTCTGCTTTTTCTTTAAATTGTTGTTTTTCTTCTTTGCTCATCGCCTTGTATTCTTTTAAAAACATTTCATACTGTGGCATAATTTCGTCTATCGGACCAAATCCTCGAATTTCACCGTACTGAAGCCACAATGCTTTTGTACAAAAACGCTTTACTTGTCCTATGGAGTGGCTCACAAAGAATATCGTTTTACCTTGTTCTTTAAATTCATTCATACGTTGTAAGCATTTATCTGCAAATGTCTGATCTCCAACAGATAACGCTTCGTCAATTACGAGGATGTCCGGATTAATACTAACAGAGATTGCAAATCCAAGACGTGATTTCATACCACTGGAGTATTTTTTTACTGGCATATCGATAAATGCTCCAATATCTGCAAAATCGATAATTTCTGGTGTCATTTGCTTAATTTCTTCTTTTGTGAAACCAAGCATTAAACATTTCAGTTCAATATTTTCGCGACCTGTTAATTGATTATTGAGCCCAGCTGCGATTGCAATTAATGAAACTTGGCCATTTGTTGTAACCTTACCTCCAGTTTGCATTGTGATACCAGCAATTAAATTAGAAAGTGTCGATTTTCCAGACCCATTTACACCAATTAGACCAATTACATCTCCTCGATTTGCTTCAAATGTGATATTTTGTAAAGCATAAAAATCTTCTCCGAAGCCACCTGGATATAGCATGTCTTTTAACCTATCGGCATTTTTACTATGCATTTTATATTTTTTTGTTACGTTATGAAACTTTACTGGATTGTTCATTATTTACAGTCCTCATCATAAATAATCTACAAAATATTTTCTAAACTTAATATGCAGTGCTGCGCCAATCAGAAATAGAACGAGAACACATCCCCAGAAATAACATGTATATGCTACTTTCTCATAAAACCAACTTGTTCCAAGAAATGCTCCTCGATATCCTTCTACGACATAAACAAATGGATTAAATTTCATCACTGTTTGTAGCAAAGGTGGTAATTTTTCTGGGGTCCATAAGATTGGTGTTATATATAACATCATTCGCATAACCGCTTGCACGATAATTTGAACATCGCGCACAATCGTTGCTAACGTCGATGTAATTAATACAATTACAAACACTAGCATAATAGTTGCTATCATATAGTATGGAAGTTGCAAGTAATGCCACGTTATCCCTCTTCCTGAAAGAAGAAAAGCAACTGTCACAATTCCTACTAAAATGATATGCTGATAAAAAACTGATAAAACAACATAACTCGGAATGACACTTAGCGGAAAGTTCATTTTTGAAACCATATTCATGCGTTTATATACCGACTTAGTACCTTGCATAACCGCTGGGTTTAGGAAGAACCAAACAACAAGTCCAGAGGATAACCAAAATACAAATGGTACACCATCGACACCCTGTCCTCCTCGTATACCAAGTCCAAATACAAACCAGTAAATGCTCATTTGAATGAGAGGATTCAATACTTCCCAAATCATTCCTAAATAATTATTGTTATTCGCGCTTTTCAATTCATAGATAGACAAACGCTTCATTAAATAGAAGTTGTTTACTTGTTCCTTAATGATCATGAACATTGCATTCATATGAATTATGCCTCTCTAAAGAAAATTTTCTCTACCACTCTTTTAGAAGATTGTCCATCTTCCACATAGCAGTAGCGATTATAAAAATCTTCGTATGTTGTTGCAAATTGATTCGTTAAGCACTCTTGCTCAATTCCCTGAATTGCCAAAACTACTTCCTCAGTTGTCATCACAATTGGACCTGGGGCCTCTTCTTCAAATTGTAAATAAAATCCTCTGAGCTTATCACGATAAGTAGCTATATCATACGTATAGAAAATTATTGGTTTACGCAAATTTGCGTAATCAAAGAAAACGGAAGAATAATCGGTAATTAGCATATCTGCAAGCAAATATAATTCGTTTATATCAATATGCTTCGAAACATCATACACAAATTTTCCGTATTTTGACAAATTAAAATCACTTGTAACTAAGTAATGCATACGCAATAGAACAATATAATCCTCACCGAGCTTCTCTTGTAAATACGCCAAGTCTAATTGTAAGTCAAATGTGTATTTACCTGTTTCATCAAATTGATCATCCCGCCATGTTGGTGCGTATAAAATGATCTTTTTATCTAATGGCAAGCCAAGTTTTTTCTTAGCTCCTTCAATATAGGTAGAATGATTATGCGTATATAAATAGTCATTACGTGGATACCCTACTTCAACTATTTCTTTTTCAAACTGAAACGCACTTTTAAATTTTTCTGTTGCATACGAACTTGGAGATAATAAATAATCCCATTTGCGTGATTCATAATAAAAATTGTTCTTATATTTTTTCGTTGTCGTTTCTGCCATATATACTTCTTCCATATCTTGCGCTAATTTCTTTAACGGTGTACCATGCCAGGTTTGTACATAGCTCGTATACCTTGGTTTTTCCATCCAAAGTGGCATTCGACTATTTGTTACCCAGTAAGAAGCCTTTGCCATATAGAAAAACCACGGAAGTGATAACCGCTTTACATAAGGTATTCGGTTTGCTTCAAACTGATCTACATACCGTTTGTCAACACTCCACACCATATGAAAGCTAGTATTTTGTTTAGCCAAATATTCATAGATTGCTTTCGGGTTACAGCTATATTGCCTCCCTAAATAACTTTCAAATACAATATATTTTTTCGAATATGGAATTTTACTACAAAGCGCAAACACAAACTTACATGCTGTAACGACAATTGATGTTTTTCTTAACCTCTTCCAAATACTCATCTTTATTGCTTCGCAACTAGATCTCGTTCATCTTTGCCCATACGATTCATTAGAGTATCTACTGCTTCTTTTGCATCTGCACCATTAAATAACACATCATAAATTGCGAACGTAATTGGCATATCAATGTTTTTCTCTTTTGCTAAGTAATATGCTGCTTCTGCCGTACGTACTCCTTCAACAACCATACCCATACTATCCAAAACATCTTCTAGTTTTTTTCCTTTACCAATCATGTTACCCGCACGCCAATTTCGACTATGCACACTCGTACAAGT
This sequence comes from Bacillus cereus group sp. BfR-BA-01309, assembly GCF_022664315.1. Taxonomy (NCBI): domain Bacteria; kingdom Bacillati; phylum Bacillota; class Bacilli; order Caryophanales; family Bacillaceae; genus Bacillus; species Bacillus cereus group sp. BfR-BA-01309. Next base: position 240,167 of record NZ_JAKUHE010000003.1, on the reverse strand, counting down.
TACAATTAAGTCACCTACACCTGTAAGGCCAGCAAATGTTATAGGCGTTGCTCCCATTGCACAACCAAGACGAGTAATTTCTGTTAAACCACGTGTAATAAGGGCTGCCTTTGCATTGTCACCATAACCAAGTCCGTCACTAATCCCTGCACCAAGAGCGATAATGTTCTTTAAAGCACCGCCTAATTCTACACCTAATACATCATGATTTGTATACACACGGAAATACTGATTCATAAACAAATCTTGAATCATTTCTGCAGCTTGTAAGTTATGAGATGCAGATGTAACAGTAGTTGGATGACGTAAACTCACTTCCTCTGCATGACTTGGACCAGATAATACAACAACTGCTTCTAATAACTCCGCTGGCATTTCTTCTTCAATTATCTCCGAAATACGTTTAGATGTTCCTGGTTCTATTCCTTTACTTGCATGAACAACCGTAATAGATTGATTTATTACATTTCGAAGTTGTGCCAATACAGGCCGAATTGCCTTTGTTGGTACAACTAGAAGAACCTTATCAACACCTTGCATAGCTTCTTGTAAACTCTCATAACCATGAATCGTTTCAGGTAATTCAATGTCTGGTAGATACATTTTATTTGTATGCTGTTCATTAATTTCACGCAATTGTTTAGCATTGTTTCCCCAAATACGCACGAAATGACCATTATCAGCCAATACCATTGATAATGCTGTACCCCAACTTCCAGCGCCGATGACTGTAACTGTATGATTCATCACATTTCCTCAACTTTCTCTATTGTTCTACAATCCAGTGTTACCTCATAAAAAAAGACAGGATAGCACCTAAAAATAGGAAAAGCTATCCTTCGTTCATCATAATACTTTAATATTACATACTACGCTTGAACACCTTTTGCACAATATTTTTTGCTGCATTTCCATCATCAAGATGACAGAACCTGTTATAGAACTGATCAAATTTCCCCTTGTATTCCGCTTCTATTTCTTCGATATTTTCAATTGCATCGATAACTTCATTAGATGTTTTTAACAATGGACCTGGTGCTTCTTCGGCAAAATTAAAATAAAAACCTCGCAATGTATCACGATATTTATCAATATCATACGTAAAGAATAATATAGGCTTACCTAAATTACTATAATCAAAGAATACAGAAGAATAATCTGTAATTAAAACATCAGAGATTACATATAGCTCAGCAATATCTTCATAATTTGATAAGTTATAAACAAACTCTTCCAACCCTGATATATCAATATTTTCTGCAATTAAATAATGCATACGTAATGCAACAACATATTTATCTCCAAGACGTCTTTGCATCTCTTGTAAATCTAGCTTTAGATTGAATTTATATTTACCTTTTTCATAAAACTCATCATCCCGCCATGTCGGCGCATATAAAACAACTTTTTTATCTGTCGGTATCCCGATTTTTTTCTTAATATCTTTAGCAATTTGTGTTTGCTCTTCTTTTGGATGATACAACAAATCATTACGCGGGTATCCAACATCTAATGTTTCTTTCTCAAATTTAAAAGCACGTTTAAAAATTTCTGTTGAGTAATCATTTGGTGAAACAAGATAATCCCATTTACGAGATTCATTAAAGAAATTACGTTTATATTTTTCAGTCGTTGTTCCTGGCATATGAACTTCCTTCATATCCGAGGCCAGTTTTTTAAGTGGCGTACCGTGCCACGTTTGTAAATAAATCGTTTCTGGACGTTTTTCTAAAAATGCAGGCATACGTGCATTTGCAACCCAATATTTAGAAGTTGCCATATAATAATAATATCTCCAGCTTAATCGTTTCACTTTCTTCGCTGAACCCGGAATGTCTTTCTTTGTATCATTAAATATCCAAATGAACTTCATATCTGGACACTGTTTTAACATTTCTTCATAAATATATCTTGGATTACAAGAATAACTTTTTCCAGCAAAACTTTCAAAAACAACCCTCTCCCGCTTAAGAGGGAGTTTCGTAAGAAATGAATGATATACCTCTTTATAAAGATCTTGTCTTGTTTTAAAAGCCTTTTTCCAGGATACATATGTATCTTTGCGCTTCATCCATTTTTGTGCAGCATTTGCTTTACCTTCTTGAATAGCTGCAATCTCCTTTCGTTCAAAGAAATTCCTCTTCTGAACTAATGAGTTTTCTAATTTGTTCATACTCTCACTTAATACATTGAACCATCTCATCCAAACATCTGTATTAGGTGCGACACATTTCCTAATATTCTTGAAGTAGAAATTCATTAGCTGACGATCCAGATAACGCGAAATACTAACATATTTCCCATAACTATCCTTCATTTTGTTATAGACATACAAAAAATCACCAATTTTTTCACGATCATCTAACAATGTTAATGTTGGATTCTCAATTGGCTCATAACAATCACCTTTTATATAAGTGGGAATATCAATCATCGGCAATGTTTTTACTTTTACAATAGCTGGGATTGAAAAAGTAATATCAGAAAAGAAATCTACCTTTTGATCAAATCGAAGTTTATGCATTTTAATAAAACTACGTTTTATTAAAATGTTAACAGAGGTTCTTCCACGCAACGCTTTCGTTTTCTGTCCTTTTGTATAAAAATGAACCTGTACATCTTCAATTGATTCAGGAATTTCTACATTATTTCTAAAGATTTTTCCTGCAATTGTATTGTACGGTCCGATATGCTTTAAAAATAGCTCCAATGTATAGGGAGTAATAAAATCATCTGCATCTAAAAAATAAATATAGTCACCTGTCGCCTTATTCACACCAAGATTACGTGCTTTTGCAACGCCTGATTGCTTTTTCAATTGATACATGTAAACATGAGCATATTTTCTAGTAAATTGATCAATAATGAACTTACTCTTATCAGTAGAAGCATCATTTATAACGATGATTTCTAAATTTTGATGTGTTTGTTCTACTACAGATTGTAAGCATCTTTCAATATAATCTTCTTTATTATGGACAGAAATTATTACACTAACTAAATCCATTCTTTCTTCTTCACTCTCCTTTTGTTTTATTGCTCACTAAATAGCAAGTTTACTAATTGTTTACTTGCATCTCCATTAGAATATTGATTCCAATGTTTTGCAAAAATATCAACTCGCTCTAAATTATAATCCTCTTGCCTAATATAACGAATTATATCGCTCTCATCCTTAGCAATATATCCTGGTACAAGTGATTCATATTCAAACCAAAAATCTCTTTCTTTCACATACATTTCTAAATCGTAAGGATAAAAAATCATTGGTTTTCTTAGTAATGAAAACTCAAAAGGAATAGAAGAGTAGTCTGTAATTAAAATATCGGTAATAAGTAGTAACTCATTAATATTTGGATGGGATGAATAGTCATATGCAAACTCCTTATATTCATCAGGTATTTCCATCTTTCTTCTTATAGCTGGATGTAGCCTTAATATCAAAATATATTCATCATGAAGATTTTCATATAGATTATCAATATCTAACTCAATATGAGAATCCATTAACCCCTGTTCCCGAAATGTAGGGGCATATAAAATTACCTTTTTCTTTCCAATCATCTCATTTTGGCTCTTTAAATCCACGATTACTTCGTTCTGCTTATCTAATTGAAAGAATAGATCTGTACGTGGAATTCCTGTTCGTACAATATTTTCCTCAGAAAGTTGAAATGCCTGTTTATAAATATCAGCTAGTAAATCAGAGCCAACAACTATTTTATCGAATTTATTATATACCTTCAAAAAACGCGCTTGTGCTCTTTTCGTTCGCACTTTCACACTTGACATTTCAACTCCGAACTTTTTGATTGCACCTGCAGCATGCCATAACTGTGTACATTGTACACCTTCTTTAAAATGTATAGCCGATAAACATCCAAAATAATTATCTAGCAAAACATGTTTTGAAGTTGCCATATGATATGTAGAAAGTATCGTATCGCGAATACTTAATGATTCAAAACGATACTTTTTAAGATTATATTTATCCAGATCATATTTACATGTCGATTTATAGAGTACAACTACCTCATCCTGTACTCGCTGCTTTATCATTTCTTCTTGCAAATGGAATAAATTTTCACCATATGAAATAACAAATGTCACTTTCTTTTTTATTGGGAAAATTTTACATATGTTAAATAGTGTTTTAAATATTAACAAATATATATAAATAACTATTTCGCGCATTGCTTCCTTCATCATTGAGCAACTTGTAATAATTCTTTCTTAATCTTTGTCGTTGAAATTCCCGCTGTACGTGGTAAGTACTTAACTTCACAATGAGACTTTAAAAAATCAAATTCACCTTCCCAATCATCACCCATAACAAATAAATCAACATCATGCTCTTGAACATCTTTTTCTTTTTGTTCCCATTCATGTTCAGGAATCACTTCATCTACGTAACGAACCGCTTCTAAAATCATTTTGCGATTTTCATAACTATGATAAGCTTTTTTTCCCTTTAGCTTATTAAATTCATCTGAAGATATAGCTACGATAAGGTAATCGCCCAAGTTTTTTGCTCTCTTTAATAAATTAATATGTCCCCAGTGTAATAAGTCAAATGTTCCATATGTAATTACCTTTTTCATAATTAAATTGTCCTCCTGTAATTTTTTTCTGAAAATATAAAAAAACATTAGGACCTTCCCCGCATCATTATTCAAATAACAAAAGCCCTATGTAAATCGCCAAGATTTACAAATTATTTACATTAAGTTCACATGAATTTCACACTAGCGATTATAACATAAATTTTATTGACCAACTATTACAATTAATATACATTTTATGTAATGCATACATAAAGAAAGCGCTAACAACGCTTATTTGTAAGTGTTTTTCCAGTATATCTTATTATATAAAAAAACCAGAAAAGAATTGCTTCTTTCTGGTTTTTTATTTACAATTGAATTTATTTTTTATCTCAAAGCACGCTTTGGTAATTTATCGATATTCTCTAACATAATACCTGTACCAACCGCAACACATTGCATTGGGTTTTCAGCAATTAATACTGGTACTTTTAGTTCTTCTGCTAGAAGCATGTCGATACCGTGTAGTAAAGCTCCACCGCCTGTTAGAATAACACCGCGATCGATGATGTCCGCAGATAGTTCTGGTGGTGTGCGCTCTAATACGCCTTTTGCAGCTTGTACAATGATAGCCGCATCTTCTTTTAGTGCTTCTGTAATTTCTTCAGAACATACTGTAATTGTGCGTGGTAAACCTGTTACCATGTCACGTCCGCGAATTTCAAGCTCTTCGCTACGTGCACCTGGGAATACTGTACCAACTTTAATTTTAATATTTTCTGAAGTACGTTCTCCAATTAACAGCTTATACTTACGTTTAACATAGTTTAAGATCTCCATATCAAACTTATCGCCAGCCATTTTGATAGAGGAAGAGGTAACAATATCACCCATAGATAGTACAGCGATATCTGTTGTACCTCCACCAATATCAACAACCATGTTACCGCTTGGTTGGAAGATTTCCATACCAGCACCAACTGCGGCTACTTTTGGTTCTTCTTCTAAAAATACTGTTTTACCACCTGAACGTTCAGCAGCCTCACGAATTGCTTTTTGTTCTACTGATGTGATATTTGTTGGACAACAAATTAAAATACGAGGTTTTGAAAAGAAGCTCTTTACGTCCAATTTGTTAATGAAATACTTTAACATTGCTTCTGTAATTTCGAAATCTGCGATTACACCATCTTTAAGTGGACGAATTGCTACAATATTACCAGGCGTACGTCCCACCATACTTCTTGCTTCTTCACCTACTGCTAATACTTTACCTGTGTTACGATCAATTGCAACAACAGATGGTTCATTTAATACAATACCCTTACCTTTAACATGGATTAATACGTTAGCCGTACCTAGGTCAATTCCGATATCTCGCGCAAACATTCCCGTTTTTTCCTCCTCGATATTCAAAATCAGGTTACACCCGAATTCTTTTACACCTAATTTCTGATTTTATCATAAATTTAACAGAAACGTAATATTAGCAAAAAGAATTCTTCTGAAAAATATTACCGAATTGACACGGAATGTTTGCGATCGCATATTTATTGACGGACCGGCTTTTCTACATCTTCTTTTCTATACTTTTGCTTTGTTGCTTCTCCGCCTCTTAAATGACGAATAGACTTATGATAATCAAGAATTTCTTTCACTTCATTTGCGAGCTCTGGATTAATTTCTGGTAGACGTTCCGTTAAATCTTTATGGACTGTACTCTTTGATACCCCAAATTCCTTTGCAATGACACGCACTGTCTTTCTTGTCTCCACGATATACTTACCAATCTTGATAGTTCTCTCTTTGATGTAATCGTGCACACCACTCGCCTCCCTAAATTGGATGTGAGAAGGGTGAAATGAGCCTCGCTGCATATGACTAAGAAGTAAGTGTGAGTGCTGTTTGTAAGCGTTAAACATTCTTGGATTTATAATGAAATGATTCACGATTTCTCACCTCAAACACTCTCTTTGCTTTGGTTTATACCATTGTATTGCCCGCACTACTGATATATGCTACATGTTCACTATTTTTGCGGACTAAGTTAAGAAAAATTACATTTTTTTGTGAGAAATACGTTAACAGTGACTATTTTGGCGAAAAAAAATGACACCTTATATATAAGGCGTCATTCTTCTCGCTCCAACTCTTCTTCTAATAACTGATGGTGGGGAACCTCTTTCTTACCAGCAATGTAATAATATAACGTGAATAAAACAAACAATAAAATAATAGCAGTCGACAGAACAAACAAAAATGACACAGTATCCCCTCCCTTTTGTAATATATATTCGAGAATCTCGTCATTTTTCCTTGTTATTGCAACTTTTTTCTCGAAATTGAGTATTTTTATATAAAGTGAAACTTTAATCAGTGGGCGCCATTTCCCACTGATTATTAGTTGAACCAATCGGGCTTTTACGGGCAGTTGACCCCAGGCCTAACTTCTTAGCTTTCACTGAATTTTGAAGTAGGGGTCTTACTGCCCGTTAATGCGGGGTGAAAGTAAAAAAATCAGCTCTCCTAGTGAGAACTGATTTTTTCACTTTTTTATTCTTGTGAAGAAGAACTGTTAGATGATTCCGTAGAACCATTTGTTGATTTTTCTTCTTTCTTCGGTTCTTCTTTTTTGTCACTAGTCGAACCGCTTGTTGATTTCTCTTCTTTTTGAGACTTGTCTTCTGTTTTACTTTCTGGTTTCGTGCTCGTTGACTTTTCTTCTTTTTGAGATTTGTCATCAGCTTTTTTACCAGAAGCGTTCGTTGCTTTTGCAGCGCCTGCTTCAGCTTTAATTTCTGCTACTGATTTATTTAAGTAGCGCTCAGGGTTCACAGCCACATTGTCTTTACGTACTTCAAAGTGAACGTGAGAACCTGCTTCTTTATTCATTGCACTTAGACCGGATTTTCCTAATACTTCACCTTGTGCAACTCGTGCACCTTTTTCTACTTTTACACTGCCTAAGCTTTGATAAGAAGCTGCTACACCATTTCCGCTATCAACTGTTACAACATAACCAAGAAGTGAATCTTTTTCAGCTTTCGTTACTGTACCACTTAAAGCAGCTGCTACATTGAATTCTTTTCCATTCTTCGCAGCAATGTCGATTCCTTTATTTGGGGAATATGTGTTGTTATAAAAGACAAGTGCTTTTTCTTGTTCCGCCTCAGTTGCTGCATCTTCATAGAATTTCTTCTGCACGACTACTTCCACACTCGCGGCAGCTGGCATTTTCACTACTTCTGAAGATTTCGTTACTGGTACTGCTGGATCTTCCGATTGTGTATACGGTGTTGCTTGATCTTGGTTCGGAGTCTTCTTCGGATTAGCTCCTTGGAACCATAGCGCAACCATTAAAATTACCGCTGCACAAGCAATGTATAGTGCCGGAAACACCCATCTTTTTTGAAATAAATGTACTACCTTTTGCGACTTTTTATTATTTCTTCCTCGCATTCCATCATCACCTCAGCAATCATTTTGAACAATATTCACGCATCCTATACAACCTATAACTAATTACTTTTCGACAAAATCTGTAAAAATATGTATAGGAATTGTAAAATTTCCGAGGAAATGATAGAAAAAAGAAAAAACTGAGCACTTTCGGCTCAGTTTTTAGTCTAATTGTTTCTTTTTATATACGATTAAACATACAACGAGAGAAATGATAAGCCAAACTGCAACATTTAATACATGCCCACCAATACTACTAAATCCGGCCCCACCTACTAAGCTGTTAAGTGCTTTTACAATATGAGATGTCGGAAGATATTCAATCATCGTCTTAATTGTTTTATTTTCAACTAGTGACTCAAATTGTACAGCTAAATACATCGTCATTAAAATAGGCATTCCAATTAATGATGTTTGTGGTACAGAAGATGCAAGTAATCCGATTATTGTTCCAAGCACGATAAATAAAATAGTTCCACATAGAAATATCAATCCTACCAATGGAATACTGATATTTAACTGATCTAAAATGAATAAATTTGCAATACAAATGGCCATCGTCAGACCTGCTGTTAATAAACTCTTTCCAAGAAGAACTTCAACAGAAGATGCTGGGGATAACATTAACACACGTAGTGTATGTTTTTCTTTTTCTTCTGCAATTACCATAGATTGAACAAAGCCTGCAACAAATAGGAAGGTCGTTATAGTCGTAGTGCCTAACATTTCCTTTCCTGCTCCAAATTTGCTAAATAAAAATGAAAATATAATTGGTAAAAATGCCATTAACAACACTTGTGAATTTGTCTTAAAATCTTGTACTTCTTTTCTAAAAATAGCTGATACACGTCTCATTGAAAATGTCATTATAATCCCCTCCCAGTAACTTCAATAAAGATATCACCTAAAGTTGGTTCGTGTGAATGAATGGATAGTAATTCACCTTTGTTCATCCATTCTGAAATGCGTTTTGCTCCTAATTCATCTTTTTTCACAATTTCTTTCTTCTTATCTGTTAACACAACTTGTATTTGATCTTTCGCGTATTGCAAGCGAAGGTTTTCTGGAGTATCAAGCGCTACAATTTCTCCACCGCATAGAAAGGCAATGCGATTACAAAGTGTTTCTGCTTCATCCATGTTGTGTGTCGTTAAGAAAATTGTTGTTCCTTCTTTATTTAAGTCTTTTAAGATTTTATGAATGTTTTGCACATTTACTGGATCAAGTGCGGATGTTGGTTCATCTAAGAAGAGGATATCTGGTTTATGAAGGATTGCTCTCGCTAATGTGACGCGCTGCTTCATTCCTTTTGATAACTTTTTCACTTGTGTTTTTTTATCATCTAGCAAGTTCACTTGTGCTAGTACTTCATCGATTCGTTCCTTTTTGCAATCGTATAAGTCACAAAATAATAGTAAGTTATCATAAATGCTAAGTCTTTCGTATAAGCCGCTATTGTCTGTTAAAATACCAATTCGTTTGTAATCAATGCTGCTTGGTCCTGTAATATCTTTACCTAATACTTTTACAGTTCCAATGCTATGAAGCAATTGAGATGTTAATATTTTTACGGTTGTCGTTTTCCCAGATCCACTCGGTCCGAGGAATCCAAAGATTTCTCCTTGCTTCACCTCAATATTTACATTTCGAAGTGCCGTTTTTCCGTTGAAACTTTTCATTACATCTTTCATTTCAATTGCCAATGTCATTTCTTCATCCCCTTTGTTTTTCTTATATAGATGAAATTCACTTTCGCAAGTTTCGATTTCGTTGTTTCGCTTTTCTTAACTCAATCATATGAAAAGCAAAGGGTTTACGCAGTAAAATACACGCAAAAGGAGTATTTTTACTGGTGAATGAATCGTATTTTGAGCTTATTGGAGCATCTTTTATATCCCAATTACACCTTTTAACTCATCCATTCTTCCTTTCGAAAGCGGGATCGAACTTTTTCTTTCGTCATCCAAAATTAAACTGAAGCTATTACGAGTCCACGTAATGACTTCTCGTACTCTTTGTAAATTCACAAGGTACGAGCGATGACATCTAAAGAACCCGAATCCTGTTAATCTCGCTTCTAGTTCACTTAACGTTAATGCACATACGAAATCACCTTCGCGTACATGAATATGTGTCACTCCGTTTTGCGTTTCAATGAAATGAATTTCCATCGGATCAAGTAAAATGATTTTATCGTTCACTTTCGCTGGAATTCTTTCAAGTTTCATTTGCGGAATCATTTGAACAACCTTTTCTTCATCCATCTCTTCCACTTCTTCTTGTTCGATTTCTATTTTTTTCACACCTTCATTGTTTAATATGTATACATCTTCTGTTAATGAAAGGGCGTCCGATAAAAAGGATGACGTAATAAAAATTGCTTTTCCTTGCTCTTTCATTTTCATAATTGATTTTCGAATAATAATCGTGCTCTCTGTATCTACATTTTGCTCCGGCTCTTCCAAAATAATTAAATCCGGATTATGAATCATAACCCGCCCAATATGAAGGCGACGTTTCTCTGAAAATGATAATTTTTCTATTTTAACGTTTAACTTATCTAAGAGACCGACATGTTGTACTACTTCTTCCGTGCTCATATTTGATTCATAGAGTCCTATTAAAAACTTGAAGTATTCCTTTACCTTCAAACGATCGTATGCTTCATCTTTCAAAAAACAAAAGCCAATGCGAGAATAATTTTTCTTTCCAATCGATTCTCCCTCAAATAACACGTTGCCAGTTGAAGCTTCTTCCTCACCAATAATAATGCGGTGCAACACTTTAGCTGTATGGTTATTACATTGCAAAACAACACATTGTCCTTGCTCAACCCTCAGTTCAACTGCCGGTAACTGATTCGTCTTCCCTAATTGTTTCAACTCCAATAACGCCATTCTGTCTCCCCCAAATACTTTTTATCCTATTATACCAAACAATTAATGGAAGATTTAGATATTTTATGAAGTACCATGAAAAGAAGGCTATCCAACTGAAAGGATAGCCTTCTTCTCTAGTTTTGCTCTACCATATACGTCTTGAGCTGATCACGCAGCGCTCGTTTTAGAAACTTCCCTACAGATGTTTTCGGAATTTCGTTTACAAATACATCCTTCCAAATCAACCGTGACAATGTCTCCTGTATGGAGCCAACCCTCTTTCATTGACTTCTTCTGTACACTCATCCTTATAATAGCTCCCAGCGATCCACGGACCCCTTAAACAGAGTTCTGTCATCGCTGAACATTGACGATTTTTTTAATATATCAACAGTTCGACAATGATAACCTATCTACTAACAAAAGAAAAACCGTCCCAACATACCTCTTGGGACGGTTTATTCTGTACCTTACTTCTTCACCATTAACTTTCCTTCATAATCATTCATCGACTTTATTTCAACGCCTTTGTAATAATGAGCAACGATATCTGTATATTTCTTGCCTTCCGCTGCCATGCCATTTGCTCCGTATTGGCTCATGCCAACGCCGTGGCCGAAGCCTTTCGTCGTAACGACGATTTTATCTCCATCTTGTTTCCACGTGAAGTCAGAAGAGCGTAAATCTAATTTGTCACGCACATCTCTTCCGGTTAATGTTTTCCCTTGGAACGCTACATCTTTTACACGTTTCCCTTCTGTACGCCCTTTAATATCACCAACCTTCCCGTCTGCTAGCACTTTCACACCGAGACGTTTTTGGAAGTCAGCTACTGTAAATGTTTGCTCGCTCGTAAACTTCGGAGAAGCTTGATCCCACGGACTATCTACGCTCTTTAAGTACGGATAATCATTTCCCCAGTAATCAGCCGCATTTTCTGTCCGGCCATTACTCGTTGAGAAGAAGGATGCTGAGATTGGTTTTCCATCGTATGTTAAAACTTGTCCTGCGGTTTTCGAAACGGCTTCTTCGATTTTCTTCAAATTATTTTCGTAGTTATTACCCCATTGTTTCTTCAATTCTTCTTTACTTTTGTATACTTGATCTTTCACCGTATCTGTCACGTCCGCATTGTTTTTCTTTCCTCCGCTTAGCATACGCTGCACCACAAATGTTCTTGCTGCTAATGCCTGCGCCTTTAGCGCCTCTATTTCAAAACTGGCATTCATCTCAGAAGCTACTACACCGGTCACATACTCCTCCATAGGTAATGTATCTACCTTTTTCTGTTTCTCACGATATACAGCAACTTGAACCGCTGTATCCACTTTCCCTGGAGCTGGTATACTTTCTATCGCTGGAGGAGTTTTAGAAGCTGCTTCTTCCCCTACCTTTGCTTTCGCAAACGGAATAACAAGAGCAGCAGGTACAATGATAACGAGCGCTATGAGAAGCGCTACTGTGATGAAAAGTGGCTTTGAAAATTTCATCTTATTTCCCCCAATATGAAAAAGCTTTACTCCATTCATTCTTATGGAACAACTCTTTCTTTTAGAACATACTTAAGGGGAACCACTTAAAACGAAAATTTTCTAAATATTTTTACTGGTACTTGCATAAGTATAGAATTTATTGACTATAACAGTAATAACCCCAAAAAAAATAGCCCCTACGTCAAAAGACGTAGAGACTATTTCAATTAAGCATGAAGATCAGAAACTTCTTGTTCTTTCACTTCTTCTACTTGTTCGTTTACACGTTCAATAGTTGCACCTAATGCAGCTAATTTCTTATGGAAATCTACATAACCACGGTCAAGATGCTTTAACTCAGTTACACGAGTGTAACCTTCAGATACTAAACCAGCTAAGATTAATGCAGCAGCAGCACGTAAGTCAGTTGCGCCTACTTCAGCACCTTGTAAGCTGTTTGGACCGTTCATAATAACAGAACGACCTTCAATTTTAATATCAGCATTCATACGACGGAATTCTTCAACGTGCATAAAGCGGTTTTCGAATACCGTTTCTGTAATCATACTTGTTCCATCAGCTTGTAGTAATAATGCCATCATTTGTGATTGCATGTCTGTTGGGAAACCTGGGTGAGGCATAGTTTTAATATCAACCGCTTTTAACTTATCTGGGCCGATAACACGTACACCTTCATTTTCCTCAATAACTTTAACACCCATTTCTTCCATTTTCGCTGTAATTGAGCGTAAGTGTTCAGGTACAGCATTTTCAATTAAGATGTCTCCACCAGTAATTGCCGCTGCAACCATGAATGTTCCCGCTTCAATACGGTCAGGAATAATAGAGTGGTTTCCACCATATAATTTATCAACGCCTTCGATACGAATCGTTCCAGTTCCAGCTCCGCGTACTTTCGCTCCCATCGCATTTAAGAAGTTAGCTAAGTCAACGATTTCTGGTTCTTTCGCTGCGTTTTCAAGGATTGTTGTCCCTTTTGCTAATGTAGCTGCAGACATAATGTTTTCTGTCGCGCCCACGCTTGGGAAGTCTAAATAAATTTTAGCTCCTTTTAGTTCTCCCTCAACGTATGCCTCAACAAAACCATTACCAACCTGTACTTTTGCTCCCATTGCTTCGAAGCCTTTTAAATGTTGGTCAATTGGACGTGAACCAATTGCACATCCACCAGGAAGTGCAATACGAGCACGACCGTTACGTGCAAGTAATGGTCCCATTACTTGAACAGATGCACGCATTTTACGTACATATTCAAATGGTGCTTCGATGTTTAGTTCTTTAGAAGCATCGATTGTTACTTGATTATTTTCAAATACGACTTCAGCATTTAAATGACGTAATACCTCATTAATTGTGTATACATCAGACAAAACTGGTACTTCAGATAGTACATTCTTTCCATCACTCGCTAATAGGGCTGCAGCGATTATAGGTAATACAGCATTTTTTGCGCCCTCAACACGCACTGTGCCGTTTAACCGCTTTCCGCCACGGACGATGATCTTTTCCAAATTATTCCCCTCCGTGTCCTTTTTTCAGTATCTATTCACTCAATACTCAGAAGTTATGATCGGTGTGCCAACCACAATTGTATCTTTGTTGTCTGTAGAACGTATTGCTATTTGCACATTTATTTTCTCTCTATTTGTTGAAAGAGCGTCATCCCACTTTTTATTGTATGCGGAGACTGACACAAATGCTCTTTCTTCTATCTGTTCGATCGCTCTTGCTGAAAGATCTTTCAAAACCTGATTGGTTTTATTTTGCAAAACACCTTCAATCTTATCATTCAGTACACCTTGAACACAAGTGTAAATTATAGGTTTTTCACTAAAAATTTTATTTGTTTTCTGAATGTACTTCGGGTCCCATTTCGCCCCACTCACTTCGAAAATAATGAAAGTGTTTTCTTTAGTATTTTCCTTACTCCATGTTACTACTACTCGTTCTTCATAAGAAGAAAATTTTTTATAGGATGTAGCTTTATATCCATCTGGAGATTGCTCTAATTCCCACTTTTGAATATTCGCCTTGTCCTTCACATCGTTTAACAACTTTTGAAACGTATGTATATTAGAAATTGTTTTTGTTTCTCGCGCTAACCATGACCACTTCTCTACTTTAGCATTATTTTTCTCTAAAGTTGCAATCATGCTCTCCATTTTCTGTTCATCGCTGATTGGTTTCATTTCTCTATATCCAACCAAAAATAAAACAACACTTATCACAACAATAAGAATGGCTTTAAGCTTCAATTTCATCCCCTCCTATCCCCATTGTTAACGGAGATATGAGGTTCTATACACTTACTTTACTAAATACGTTAAACTCTTTGAATAGCCTAAATAATCAAGGAAAAAGTTACTTACAGATGTCCCAATTGTAATTGTAATTAGGATGAGTAATACTCGCGTCTGCATCACCTTTCCAGGCTTCATTAAACGCTCAATGTGAATACCTTGTAAGGCCCACCACGTAATGGTAATAAACAATAAATGCGAAACGATGGCAATCAGTGCTTGTTGCCCTAAAAGATGTGCCAAAAAATCGACCCCTTTTTACCCAGCTACTACTTACGAAATACTATAAAAACGATACCATAATAAGTAGGAGCCACACTTTTTCAAATACAAATAATCATCTTACATTTCACATCGTAATTTGCTCTCAAAAAACGTATACCTACATGCATTTTCAATTGTAGTTCACACAAAATAAAAAGCGCAGAGTAACAACTCCACACCTTTTATTTTCACTATTGTACCACGTTCCCTAGGAAGAAGAAATCCTTCATTAATGGAAAATATTCATAAAAGAAATTGTATCCGATCATCGGCATAATCCCTAGTATTACAATCGAAATTGCACAAAGGCTCATAACAATCTTTATATTGAATGGCAAACGAATTTTCTCTTCCACTTCTCCCGTCCGGAAAAACATTTGCTGTAGAATACGGAAATAATATACGAATGAAATGATTGTCGTTCCCATCATAATAGAAGCTAGTACGTAATGAGCTGGCTCTACATGCAGTGCACCTAAAAAGATGTTAATTTTCCCGATGAAACCAGCTGTTCCTGGTATTCCGGCCAACGATAAAATAAAAATCGTCATCACTATCGCTGTAAATGGCGACCTTTTATATAATCCGGCGAAAATGGTAATATTTTCTTTGTTACTTTGTAAGATTAAGCCGTGGATAATTGCAAAAGCGCCTATATTCATAAGCATATACGCAAGCATGTAAAACCACATGCTATCCATCGTAAATGGTGATAATGCTACAAGCGGAACGAGTAAATACCCCGCATGTGCGATTCCCGAATAGGCAAATAGGCGTTTTACGTTATATTGCTTTAACGCTACGACGTTTCCGATAATCATCGTAATACTCGCTAGCACTGCAATGTATATACTCATACGTCCGTATAAAGATTGCATATCTCCTTGCACCGATACACTTGCAAAAACCATGAGAAACAGACGAATAATGAGTAGGAACCCAGCAATTTTAGAAATCGTTCCAAGAAAAGCAGTAACAGGGGTAGCCGCTCCCTCATACACATCTGGTGCCCACATATGAAACGGCACCGTCGCAATTTTAAACGAGAGTCCAACGAGTAATAGTAAAAATGCGAGAGCTAACAATAACTGAATACCACCAGCAAGCTCCCCTGCGAATACTTTTTGCATATCCACGATATTAGTTGATCCTGTAATACCGTATAAATAACTCATTCCAAAGAGCGTAATTGCCGTTCCAATTCCTCCGTTAATGACATATTTCATGGCCGCCTCGTTTGATGCACGGTTCTTTTTTCGTATTCCTACTAAAATATATGAAGAAAGTGAAAGCAATTCTAAACCGACGAAAAGTGTAATGAAGTCGACACTAGAAGCCATAAACATAGCCCCAAGAAGTGCCATTAAAAATAAATAATAATATTCTCCCTTATCTTCAATGGGATTCTTCTTATCATCGCTCATTGCGGTGCATAAGATGAGGGCCGCTCCGCCTAACAACAACGTTTTGAACCCTTTTGAAAACCCGTCTAACACGAACGATCCGTTTAAAATATCTCCTGTCGGTTCACCATATAGCGTAATTAATGACACAATTGCTAATATGACGGCTGCGATTGCACTAAGCGCTACATATCTATGGTTCAACTTAAAAAACAAATCACATATGGAAAGAAGGATGGCAGCTCCGAGAATTATGAATTCTGGCACCATGAGATGCCATGATAAGCTAAGTAACGTATTCATATCCATCCTACTTCACCCCCAATGTTTTCAATGTATTTTGAAGCGGATCCCCTAGTATTTCTGGCATTACTCCAATTGCAATAATGCAGAAGATAAGTAGCAATATAGGGACATACTCCCATCCATGTATATCAGCTTTCGCTTCCCACTCTTTCTTACCAAATGTTACTTGCAGTGTTGCTCTTAATACGTATACAGCGGTTAAAATGATGCCAAGTACGCCGACTGCCGCAACGACCGGCTCTCCTTGGAATAAACCGAGAAAAGCAAGAAACTCGCTAACAAATCCAGACATCCCTGGTAATCCAAGCGATGCCATTCCTCCTGCTAAGAAGAATCCGCTAAGTACTGGGACACTTTTTGCGAGTCCGCCAAGCGCTGTAATATCCGACGTTCCAAAACGTTGTTCTATAACACCAAGTAAGAAGAAGAGTAAGGCCGCAATTAAACCGTGAGAGACAACTTGGAATAGCGCCCCTTGTGTACCTGGTGCATTTAACGCCGCAAGGCCCATTAATACGATACCCATATGCGAAATACTCGAGTAAGCAAGCACCTTCCGAAAGTCCGTTTGGATGAGCGCCAGGAAGGCTCCGTACAATAAATTGATGACTCCTAAAATCGCAATGAGCGTTGCAAACTCGCGAAAGTATTCCGGGAATAACCCCTTTCCGAAGCGAATCATACCGTATGCTCCAATCTTCAGTAAAACGCCCGCATGAAGCATAACTACAGCCGGATGCGCTTCAATATGCACATTAACCATCCAGCGATGTAACGGGAAAACAGGTAGTTTAATCGCAAAAGCGATCATTATGGCAAGAAACAAACCGAACTGTAAGCTACTTGAGACAGCCGTTCCTCCCCCAGCACCTACACTCGTTAATATTTCTTTAAGCTCTGTAATATTTGTTGTACCTGTTTTTGCAAATAAAACCGAGAAAACGATGAGTAAAATAGCGGAGCCGATACCGTTATATATTAAATAACTATAAGCAGCCTTTTCACTCGACAATTTCCCCCACTTCCCAATTAATAAAAACATTGGCGGCAATGTAATTTCAAAGAAGATAAAGAACAGCATTAAATTTTGAGCAGCGAAGACGCCGAGCATCCCTATTTCTAGCATGAGTAGCAGCATATAAAAGGCTTTTAAGTTCCTTTTAATAGTAAATGCCGCGATTGCTGCAAGCATCGCTAGAAGGGCCGTCAGCACCATCATAACGAGCGATAAACCATCAATACCAAGCTCGTAATAAATGGCAAACCATCTTTTATCCACCGCTGCAAAATCCCCAAATTTAATCCATTTCACTTTTTCATCGAATAGCGACAAACTCTTTCCAGAAGCATATGTACAAGCGAGGACGATAGCGATTCCAAATGGAAGCGCCGTCCCAAATAAACCGAGCGCTCGCACTGTACGCGATTCTTTTTTCGGTGTTAATACAAGTAAAAGAATTCCTAAAAGCGGGGAAAAAATGAAGAACGTTAATAACAAATCATTCATCGTAAATCCCCTCCCGTATAAAGCAAAATAATGACGAGTACTGCAAGCGAAACAGCTGTTACAGTGCCGTACACTTGTACATTTCCGTTTTGGAGTCTAGAACCGAGTCCGCTTATCCCTCTAACTAGACTTCCTATTAAAACGGCAATTCCTTCGACTACATACACCTCAAATAAGCGAAGCACATGAGCGATTCCCTTCGTAATAGGGAGCACCGTCATATTGTATAGTTCATCCACATAGTACTTTTCTTTCAAAAGGTTATATTGAGGTGTTCCCTCGCCACCAGCCCAATCTCTAGAAATAGATTTCTTACCGTATATGAAATATGCAAGAGCAATCCCTGCAAATGAAACGAGCGTCGCTACGATCATAATCCAAACTGGCCCGTGTACCTCTCGCGCTTTAAATGCTACATCTTTCGTAAGCCAATCTCCGAGAAATGTCCCAAACCATGGTGTATTCATATAACCCGCCACTACCGCGAGGACTCCGAGGATAATCATCGGATACGTCATAATGCGAGGCGATTCCTGCACGTCTTCTTTCGTCTTCGCTTCCCCAGTAAAGACAAGGAAGTATAGCCGGAACATGTAGAATGCTGTTAAGAACGCTGCAATTACTGCTAATATGAATAAAACGTAATTGCCATTCATCCAAGCCGCCGCTAAAATTTCATCTTTACTAAAGAAACCGGAAAGGAGTGGCACACCACTAATTGCAAGTGTACCGATTAAAAATAGTGCACCCGTTACTTTCATCTTCTTCTGTAAGCCGCCCATTTTGTTAATGTTTTGCGTATGCACTGCATGAATGACACTTCCTGCAGCCAAAAATAGTAGCGCTTTAAAAAAAGCGTGTGTCGTTAAATGGAAAATACCAGCTACATAACCGGCAGATCCTAATGCAAGCATCATATAACCAAGCTGGCTAACTGTAGAATAAGCAAGCACTCTCTTTATATCCGTTTGCACAAGACCGATAGAAGCCGCAAAGATTGCAGTGAAAGCTCCAACGATTGCCACTGTCTGCATCGCCACCGCACTTGCTGAAAATAGCGGGAACATCGTCGCCACTAAATATACGCCAGCTGCGACCATCGTCGCCGCATGAATAAGTGCCGAAACAGGCGTCGGCCCTTCCATCGCATCTGGTAACCACGTATGAAGCGGGAACTGACCTGATTTCCCCATCGCCCCAATAAAAATTAATATCGCCGTTATTGTAATCATCGTAGGGGTAAGATCACCCGTATGAATCGCTCTAAAAATTACGTCATATTCAAAACTACCTGCGTGCCAAAAAAGTAAGATCATCCCTATAAATAACCCGACATCTCCAATACGAGTCATAATAAAAGCCTTTTTCGCAGCAGCCTTCGCTTCTTCTTTAAAGAAATAAAAACCGATGAGTAAAAATGAACCGAGGCCTACTAACTCCCAAAATATATAAAGCTGTAATAAATTCGGTGATATAACGAGCCCGAGCATCGCAAATGTAAAGAGTCCTAAATAGGCATAAAAGGTTGGTAATCTTTCGTCACCTTTCATATAACCTTTCGAATACACATGTACAAGTAAACTCACAAGTGTAACGATAAACAGCATTAAAGCCCCTAATGCTGTCACTTCAAAGCCAAATGATATATCAATATCTCCCGTTCTAAGCCATACCCACTTATGCTTCAATCCTACTTTCGAAAATCGTTCTATTAACACAAGTACTGCAAATATAAAGGAGAGAAAGACGAGGAAAATACTAAGTACACTGCTTCCTTCTCTAATTTTCTTCCCGAATATAAGTAATAAAAAAAACGAAACAAGCGGGAAAAGCGGTATGAGCCATGCATAATCGATCATTGTTTCCTTCCCCCTTTTCGGTCACAATGTTATCCTTTGAGCGTATCCATTTCATCTACATGAACCGTCGTACGATTACGATACAAAGCAATTAAAATGGCGAGTCCTACCGCCGCCTCCGCAGCTGCTACAGCCATCGTAAATAGAGAGAAAATTTGCCCTGTTAAATTTGGGAACAAACCTAATTTACTAAATGCTACTAAATTTAAATTGGCCGCATTGAGCATTAATTCAATACAAACTAATACAATCACTGTATTTCGCTTTGTTAAAGCTCCAAACAAACCGATGCAAAATAAAATAATCGCAAGCGTTAAATATGCAGAAGCCGGAACGCTACTCATTGGAATCCTCCTCTTTCTCATCCTTCTTCGCAAGAATAATTGCGCCAACAAGTGCTACAAGTAAAATAACTGAGATTAACTCAAATGGAATAATATATTTCGAATAGAGAAGTGTACCGATTTGAAGTGTGTTTTTTTCATGGAGAGGTAAACTTCCTTGTGCGCTTTCATTTGCAAAATCAATATTGTTAACAGCGAAATACATAACTGCCCCAAATGCTACAACTGCAAAGAAGATAATCCATTTTCGAAGAGTAAGACGTGATTCATTTTCTGCGTTATGTTGCGTTAACATAATGCCAAAAATCATAATAATTGTGATTGCACCCGAGTAAAGTAAAATTTGTGCAACTCCGATAAATTCGGCCGATAAAAGAAAGTACAAACCTGCAATGCTGAGGAATGTCAGAACGAGAGCTAGCATCATATGCATGACTTTCGTTAAGTTCAACATAAGAACACCGCCGATAATTGCAGACAAGGATAGTATGAAGAATGCTACAAACTCGCCATTCATGCTTTATTCTCCTTCCTGACGTTTTCGTCGTTTTCGTCAAGCCACTGCAAATTTTTAAATAAATCATCACGTGAATATTCCGCGAGTTCAAAGTTGTTTGTCATAACAATCGCCTCTGTCGGACAAACTTCTGTACACAAATCACAAAGAATACAAATTTCAAAATTAATATCGTACGTGTCGATAATTTTTCCTTTTTTCGTAGGATCCGGATGTTTTTTCCCCGTCAACTGAATACAATCTGTCGGACAAATGTTAGAGCACTGATTACAAACAATGCACTTTTCCGGATAAAACTTTTGAATACCTCGAAAGCGGTCTGGTAAGGGCAACGGTTGATTCGGATAATCGTAAGTCACCTTTTTCTTACTCAAATTGCTTAATGTATATTTTAATCCTTTAAATAGTCCTTTCATCTCTTACTGGCACCCCCCTCATAGATTAGAAGAATAACTCCTTAATCAATGCCGTTAAGAAAATATTTGCAAGTGCAATTGGCAATAATACTTTCCAGCCAAACTCCATTAACTGGTCACCTCTTATACGCGGAAACGTAACGCGGAACCAAATTAATAGAAATACTACACTGCTAAATTTCAAAGCAAACCATACAGCTCCTGGAATAAATCCAAGGAACATGACTGGATTCCATCCGCCTAAAAAGAGCACTGTAATTAAAGATGCCATTCCGAAGAAATATACGTACTCTGAAAGCATGAAAAACGCCCAGCGAAATCCTGAGTATTCCGTATGATATCCAGAAACAAGTTCCGACTCAGCTTCTGGTAAATCAAACGGCGTCCTATTTAACTCTGCTACCGCTGCGATTAAGAAGACGACGAAACCGATTGGCTGTACGAAAATGTACCAAACATTCTCCTGCGCTGCTACAATTTCATTTAAATTCAAACTACCAGCTAATAAAACGACGCCAATTACACTCATTACGAGCGGAATTTCATAAGAAATCATTTGCGCCGCCGCACGCATCCCTCCTAAAAGGGAATATTTATTATTTGATGCCCATCCTCCGGTCACGACACCAATCGTCGTAATACCAGAAACAGCAATGTAATACAGTAAGCCTACGCCAATATCCGCGAACTGAAATTTATCAGTAAACGGGATGACTGCAAGCACCATAAATGCCGGTGCGAATGCAATAACAGGTGCTAATATAAACAACGGTTTATCTGCCGCTTTCGGAATACTATCTTCTTTCAGTAATAGTTTTAAAACATCAGCTACCGTTTGCAGTAAACCGAATCGGCCCCCAACTTGGTTTGGTCCAATCCGCCCTTGCATAAATCCCATCACTTTCCGTTCTGCCAAAATACCATATGTAACGAAGCCAAGGACTGCAAATAATAGAAGCACCGCTAATCCGAAAAAAATGAAGAAATTCGTCCAGCTTGAAGGTGATTGTAAGAGCGTTTCAATCATTAGCCATCAACCTCCCCAAGTACAATATCAACTCCACCTAAAATCGTAATTAAATTGGCGATATTTTCACCTTTCAATAACTTCGGTAAAATTTGCAAATTGTAAAAAGACGGCCTGCGAAACTTCAAGCGGTACGGCTCTTTCTTTCCGTCACTAGCAATATAGCAACCAATCTCTCCTCGCGGTGATTCTATACGGACAAACGCTTCCCCTTTAGGCGCTTTAATGATTTTCGGCACTTTCGCCAGCACAGCTCCGTCTTTCGGGAACTGCTGGACAGCTTGCTCAACAATCTTTAATGACTCCTCAATCTCCTCCATGCGGCAAACGTAACGATCCCAAGCATCTCCCACACTCCCAACAGGAATATCGAAATCAAAACGATCATAAATAGAGTACGGTTCATCCTTGCGAAGATCCCAGTTTACTCCCGTACACCGCAAATTCGCTCCGCTTAAAGAATACGAAATCGCTTCTTCCTCGCTATATATACCAACGCCTTTTACACGATTTAAGAAAATCTCATTACCGCTAACGAGATCATGATAACCTGCCAATTGTTCTCTCATATACGGAACGAATTCTTCAACTTTTTCGATCCACCCATCCGGCGCATCCCACTTTACACCCCCGACTCTCATATAGTTAAAAGTAAGCCGGGCACCGCATAATTCATTTAATAAATTTATAATCATCTCTCGTTCACGAAACGCGTACAAAAACGGACTGACCGCTCCTATATCAAGAAGATTTGTCCCCCACCAAACGAGGTGACTCGCAATCCTTCCAAGCTCCATTGCAAGCACTCGCAAGTATTCGGCCCGCTCCGGGATTTCAAGCCCCATCATCGTCTCTACAGCATGGCAAATGACGTAATTATTCGTCATGGCCGATAAATAGTCCATTCGATCTGTATAAGGGATAATTTGCGTATACTGTAAGCTCTCAGCAATCTTTTCGGTCCCGCGATGCAAATATCCAATAACCGGTGTAGCTTCTTTAATAATTTCCCCATCAATCTTAATAACAAGCCTGAACACACCGTGCGTACTCGGATGCTGAGGCCCTACATTCAAAAGCATTTCTTCCGTACGGATCATAAGCTACACCTCCACATCATGCGGTTCATAATCTTTCCTAAGCGGGTGCCCTATCCAGTCATCTGGCATTAAAATACGTGATAAATTGGGATGCCCCTTAAATACAATACCGAGCAAATCATACGCTTCTCGCTCCGGCCAGTCCGCACCTTTCCAAAACGCTGTCACCGATTCTACTTGCGGCTCTTCCCTATCCAACTTCACCTTCACCGCTACCGACTGTTTCTTTCCATATGAAAATAAATGAACATATACTTCCATATGTGTCACAAAATCTGTCGCATGTAGCTCTGACATATAATCAAATGCAAGTCTCTCGTGGAACCGCAATAATTCCATCACTTCATAATATTTTGAAGGCTCCACCACAAGAGTTGGCACATCTTTTGAAAGCTTATTAATGTAGGAATCTACTAATGTATTCTCTCCTACTTTTCCCTTAATAATTTCAACATACTGATTTAAATACGGCTGATTCACGGATGGCTCTTCCTGCTGCGGCTCCTCTTCCTTCTTACCTTCAGCACCCTTTGTCTTCGCCCTTGCAGCCGCAGCCGCTTTCGCCTTCGCTGCTGCAATCGCCTTCGCCTTTTCATCTCCCGAATCCCCATCACCTTGCGAGGCCTTCTGCTTCGCTAACGCCGCTGCTTTTGCCTTTGCGGCCGCCACAGCCTTTGCTTTTGCCTTAGCCTTGTCCTCTTCCGTTACTTCTTCACTTCCTTCTCTTTTTTGCTTCGCTAGTGCTGCCGCTTTTGCTTTTGCGGCTGCCACGGCCTTTGCTTTCGCCTTAGCCTTGTCCTCTTCCGTTACTTCTTCGCTTCCTTCTCTTTTTTGCTTCGCTAATACGGCTGCTTTTGCTTTTGCGGCCAATGCTGCACGTCGTTTTGCTTCTTCTACAGTCATATCATCATTTTTTGATAGCGCTTTCTCTTTTTCTCGATTTTCTTCCTCAAGTTTACTTATTTCCGCATCATGTTTCGCAAGAAGACGCTTTCTCGCCTCTTCTTTCGCACGCCTAGCCGCTTCTCTTTTCAAATCCTCTAAGTCTTTGTTTGGATCACTCATTTATTCGTCACCTGCTTCCCCGTCTTGGCCTCGTAACGAATTTTTTCTTTCAATTTATTAATTCCATAAATTAAGGCAGCAGGATTAGGTGGACACCCAGGAATATACACGTCAACTGGCACGATTTGATCTACACCTTTCACAACAGCGTATGAATTTACATATGGCCCACCTGCTGTCGCACAAGATCCCATTGCAATAACCCATTTTGGTTCAGGCATTTGATCGTATAAACGCCGAACAATAGGAGCCATCTTCTTCGTTACCGTTCCCGACACAATCATAACGTCTGATTGCCTTGGTGAAGTCCGAAAAAATGACCCAAATCGATCTAAATCGTAATGCGATGAACCTACTCCCATCATTTCAATTGCACAGCATGCTAGTCCGAATGTCATCGGCCATAAAGAATTGCTCCGTGCCCATCCTTTCAACTGTTCCAATGTAGAAAAAAAGATATTTCGTTCTAATTCCGCACGTTCATTTGGATGTAATTCCTCAAAATTTATAACCATTGTAACACCTTCTTTTTCCAAGCATACGCTAATCCAACTAGCAACATTACAACAAAGATGAGCATTTCAATCAGTGCAAATAAACCGAGCTTGTCATATGCAACAGCCCATGGATATAAAAATAAAGTTTCTACATCAAAGATGACAAACAATAAAGCAAAAATATAATAACGAGCATGAAACCGAATATTCGCATCATGAAAAGGCTCAATCCCACTCTCATACGTCGTCGCTTTCGCTGCACTTGGTTTGTTTGGACGCAGCATCCTTCCTAATGTAAGAGCCACTACCGGCAGCAATATGCCTAATAGCAAGAAAATCAAAACGATCATATAACTATTTTCATATACACTTGCCATTGTGAAACCCTCCCCCCTGAATTAAGAACAAGTTCACTTAGTAAACAATATGTCCTAGTTGCAGTAATTATTATTTTTAAATTTTTCTAAATAATGCAACTATTTTAATCATTATAGCAAACTTCAAATTCCTATGTCGATATGTTGGAGAACAGAAACGAGATTTATTAAAATCTGTTTTTATAACTCGCACCATACCTGTGCAAAATAAATATAAAAATTATATATGTTTTTCAAGAAACTATAAAAAATAAAAGAGGAATTTATATGTATATACCGTGGGTGAGATAAATGAAAAAACAAACACATGTAAGTATTCTTATAAGCATTATATTGTTGTCTATAGTGACCCATTACGTAGCAATGCCTTTTCTATATGAATACTCATTTCCTTTTCAAGTATTAATTGGGATGAGTTCACTCTTCATTGATATTATTGCTTGTAGTTATATACTTTATTTTTCAAACATGAAAGAGGGGTTACCTCGTTTATTTTGGACCATATTGTCTGTTGGAACTCTCTCTTATTTCATTGGTGATATCGTCGTTGCCTATCAACGTTTAATTTTAAAGGACTACTATACATTTGTTGATGCGTCCGATTTTTTTTATCTACTTTTTTTAATTAGCTTTGCATTTGCCTTTCTATATGAAATCATCTACAACCGCGATTTATTAGAAAAGCTTTTTATGATATGTGATATTTGTATTATTGTTACAGCACAATTCACTTTAAGTTACTACTTACTTATTGAACGCACCATTCACGTTTCTTCAACATCCTATATCGACATATTCGTTCAACTTACCTATCCAATGGCCGATTTACTCTTTTTTCTCATAGGAATCAATCTGTTATTCAAGCCATTATCCTTATTATCCAAAAAAGTTGGTGCACTTCTTGGAAGTGCTTTAATTTTATATGCTACTACAGACGCGATTTATGCTTATATCAAATACTTCATACCCGAGTATTCTATGTTTACAGTTACCCCTCTCTATCAAGTAACTTTAGTACTAGTAGCAATCGCCTGTATTCTGCATACAAAAGAACCTGAAAGACAAGAGCAAGTACTATTAACACCTAAACTTGGTGAGTCGATCAGATTGTCATTACCTTATATTTCTGTAGTCATGCTTATTGTTTTTATATTAGTTGAATACGTTTTTGCACCTATTGTAGTAATCGGGCTTATGATAACTTTCTCCTTCGTTCTCATACGCCATAGTTTAGTTCGAAAACAAAATAAAATATTATTACTAGCCCAAATGCAATTCAACTCAGAACTCGAAAAACAAATTGAACTACGTACAGAAGATTTAGTAGAACAAAAAAATGAACTATACCATAACCAACAAATGTTTAAATCTTTATACGAGCATCATCCAGATCCAATTTTCACATTAGACTTGTACGGTAATTTTCTCAATGTGAACAACGCTGGTACTACTTTACTCGGTTATCAAACGAATGAATTATTAAATCAACCTTACTATTCACTTATGTATGAAGAAGATTTGGAAGAAATCATTAATGCCTTTCATCGCGTAAAAAAGGGGAAATCAATTTCTTTAGAAATACGGGCATATCATAAAAATAGAGATATTTACTACTTGCATGTTACAGCTGTTCCTATCTTTCTAAAGAATCATATTTCTGGAGTTTATTTAATGATTAAAGATATTACGGAAAGCAAACAACAACAAGAACAAATTAATTTTCTAGCATACCATGATACGTTAACAGAGCTTGCAAATCGCCGCGCATTTCATCAATATGTAGAACAAGCAATTGCTCGATCCGAAATATCAAAAAGGCCTTTTGCTGTTATGTTTCTCGACCTAGACCGCTTTAAAGTTATTAATGACACCCTCGGTCATAGGGTAGGAGACCTTCTATTAATTGCAGTAGCAAAAAGACTTGAAAGAATATCGACACCAAATATGAAGCTTGCCAGGCTAGCTGGGGATGAGTTCACAATCCTTATCGAAAATTATAAAAAAAGACCAGATATACAAAAAATAGCTGATACGATTGTAGCAGCTATGAACGAACCTTTCGAAATCGAAAATCAGCATTTTCAAATCTCTTCGAGCATCGGCATTGCGATATATCCTGAAGCAGGTGAAGATCCATTATCAATCCTGCAGCATGCCGATATGGCTATGTACGAAGCAAAAAACAAAGGGAAAAACGGTAGCTCTCTGTACACGAAAGAATTGTATAAAAAAATGGAACGAAAAGCTCGAATTGAAAAAGATTTACCACTCGCTTTAGTAAACGAAGAATTTTATCTCGTCTATCAACCACAAATTGATATTACGACGAAAAAGATTATTGGTGCTGAA
This sequence comes from Bacillus cereus group sp. BfR-BA-01309, assembly GCF_022664315.1. NCBI lineage: Bacteria > Bacillati > Bacillota > Bacilli > Caryophanales > Bacillaceae > Bacillus > Bacillus cereus group sp. BfR-BA-01309. The sequence goes on along the minus strand of NZ_JAKUHE010000003.1, from coordinate 212,461 downwards.
GCATTAATACGCTGGAAACACCCACTCCTAGGTGATATTCCGCCATGTGAGTTCATTCCAATTGTAGAAGAGACGCCACAAGTCGTGCCACTCGGTCATTGGGTATTAAAAGAATCTTGTCGTCAGCTAAAAATATGGCATACTTTCGGCTACCAAGATTTAAAAATAAGTGTGAACTTATCAGCAAAGGAGTTCCAGCAAGATTATTTAATCGAGAATATTTCACAAATACTAACAGACCTTAACGTCGATCCCAAATATGTAACACTTGAGTTAACAGAACGAATTGCAATGATTGATGAAAAAGAAACATTATCAAGACTAAAACAATTAAAGGAATATGGTATTCAAACGTCCATTGATGACTTCGGTACCGGCTATTCTTCTCTCGCTTATTTATCAATTTTCCCTATCGATACATTAAAAGTACCGAGAGAATTTACACAACTAGCCGATCATCGGCCTGAGGAAAGAGCCATCGTTTCCACTATCCTTTCCCTTGCAAATACTTTAAACCTTTCTGTCGTTGCTGAAGGAATTGAAACAGAAAAACAACTTAAGTTTCTACAAAAGAACAACTGTAAATATATGCAAGGTTACTATTTCAGCAAACCACTTACTAGTCATCAATTTATAAAATTTCTACAAAAAACACCCAGTATGAACCAATAGCTCATACTGGGTGTTTTTATAGTGTCGGAATTGTTTTCTCGTAATATTCCTCTGCAATCTCTTCATAAAAAGCTGCTGACGTCGTATAAAAATATGGAATTAGCCATAGGAATCCAATTCCTAATGTAATACAACTTAATATAAACCAACCAATAAAACTTAAACATAAAATGAAATACTCCATCTTATGTCCATCCATCATACGACGGCTTTCTGTAATAGCTTGATTTATAGAATACTCGGGATGATCATTTATTATAAAGTACGTCATCGCATAAGAAAATGATTTAATAATGCCTGGGATAATAAATAGTAAAAACCATAAGAAAATATAAATGTTCACTACTATATATAATAAAAATGACTTTATAAACTTACTTCCTTCTGTAAACCATCTGAATATATGCCCGATACGCGCCTCTTTTTCACGAATAATATGCAGCGCTAAATAATAGCCACCTAACGTCAATGGACCTACCATCAATATTGAAATAATGTCTACTGAAAGTGAGCTATTTACTTCTTTCCAATCCCAAACCTGAGAGAAAAGGAAATTAATACTAAAACTAAAAACTGAAATAAGAATCGAAATCAGTAATGTTGCACCGACAGCTAATCCCCATTTCCCTTCTAATGAATCTAGCGCTTCTCCTTTTAAATCACTAATCATAATCGTCCTCCTATACGTAATAACTCTATTAGTATAGCATGTTCCTACTACAATTCATCTTTTGAAAGATAGCGATAAAAATGCGCTGTCGTTGTACTCATATACGGGCTAAACCAAAGAAAACCTATTCCAAGTGTAAGAATTGCTAAAATTGCCCAACCTATAAAACTCAGCCATAACAGAAACAAATCCAATTTGTGCCCCTTCATAAGATGCTTACTTTCTTTCATTGCCTGTGAAACACTATATTCTGGTTTTTCAACCATCACATAATACGTCATTGAATACGAAAAATACAGGATAGTCATTACAATACCCGAGATAGCTAATAAAATAAAGAAAACGATTATGAATGATGGATTTGCACTCTCATCAAAAAAACCTAATGTCCCAAACACAATCATTCCTAACATTGGCACCCATGCACCTGTATATAACAAAATTGCAACCATAGCCCACATTGTTTTCATCATTCTTTTAAAACCACGGAACCCTTCAAACAAGTAATCCACTCTAGCATCTTCTCTTTTACTTATTTGTAGAAACACATTCGTATAACCGTATGTTGTAATACCATAAGCTGCATAACTTAAAATTATCATAAGACAATAAAAAACCCCAAACGTAATCACAGCTGCAATTCCCATCGCTTCTTCTCCAATTGAACCAATTGAGATAGAAGCTAAAAGAAATATTATAACTCCTGGAATTAATAATATAAGCATTACAGCCATTGAAACGACGTAACTTATGATATGATATAAAATCGTTGATCCAACACCTAGTCCCCAATTTCCCTTTAAAGAGTGCAACGCTTCTCGTTTCATTTCACCAATCATTTATTCATCTCCTTTATAAACTGTTGTACATTCTCTACTTATACAAGCATCAATATAATTATACCATTTTTGTAAAATTATCCATAAACCACACAAAAAAATCCGTAAAGGCAAAGCCTTTACGGATTTTTTATTTCATATCGGAAACGTTTAAACGGTTCACGGCACGTTGTAATGCCATTTCTGCACGTTTAAAGTCAACATGTGCTTGTTTATCTTGCATACGTTGCTCAGCGCGACGCTTCGCTTCATTTGCACGATGGATATCGATATGGTTTGCTTCTTCAGCAGATGATGATAATACAGTTACTTTATCTGGACGAACTTCGATAAAGCCACCGCTTACTGCTACATAATCAGTATGTCCATCATGTTTCAGACGAACTGCACTAATTTTTAACGGTGCAACAGTTGGAATGTGACCCGGTAAGATCCCCATTTCCCCACTCTCTGCTTTTACGCTTACCATTTCTACTTCTTTTTCGTAAACCGGTCCATCAGGAGTTACAATACTGACTGGAAATGTCTTCATAATTCGTCCCTCCTAAGGCCTTACGCCATCATTTTCTTCGCGTTTTCAATAACTTCTTCAATGCCACCAACAAGGCGGAATGCATCTTCTGGAAGGTCATCATATTTTCCTTCTAGAATTTCTTTAAAACCGCTAACTGTATTTTTTACAGGTACGTAAGAACCTTTTTGACCTGTAAACTGCTCAGCTACGTGGAAGTTTTGAGATAAGAAGAATTGAATACGACGAGCACGATGTACAACTAACTTATCTTCTTCAGATAACTCATCCATACCTAAGATAGCGATGATATCTTGAAGCTCTTTATAACGCTGTAAAGTTTGCTGTACTTGACGAGCTACTTCATAATGCTCTTCTCCTACGATTTCTGGAGAAAGTGCACGAGATGTAGATGCTAATGGATCTACGGCTGGGTAAATACCCATTTGTGTTAAACGACGCTCTAAGTTTGTTGTTGCATCTAAGTGAGCGAACGTTGTAGCTGGTGCTGGATCCGTATAGTCATCGGCTGGTACATATACCGCTTGGATAGACGTGATAGATCCTTTATTTGTAGATGTAATACGCTCTTGTAATTGACCCATTTCTGTTGCAAGTGTCGGTTGGTAACCTACCGCAGATGGCATACGACCAAGAAGGGCAGATACTTCAGAACCTGCTTGCGTGAAACGGAAGATATTATCGATAAACAGAAGTACGTCTTGTCCTTGCTCATCACGGAAATGTTCAGCCATTGTTAAACCTGTTAATGCAACACGTTGACGTGCTCCAGGTGGCTCGTTCATTTGTCCGAATACCATCGCAGTTTTCTTAATTACGCCAGAATCGCTCATTTCGTGGTATAAATCGTTACCCTCACGAGTACGCTCACCTACACCAGCGAATACAGAGATACCACCGTGTTCTTGTGCGATGTTGTTAATTAATTCCTGAATTAATACAGTTTTACCTACACCGGCACCACCGAATAGACCGATTTTACCACCCTTAATGTAAGGAGCAAGTAAGTCTACTACTTTAATACCAGTTTCAAGAATTTCTACTTTAGTAGATAATTCTTCGAATGCAGGTGCTTGACGGTGAATTGGATCACGACGTACATCGGCAGGAACCTCACCATCTAAATCAATTGCATCACCTAATACGTTAAATACGCGACCAAGTGTTGCATCACCAACTGGTACAGAGATTGCTTTACCAGTATCTTCTACTTCTGTACCACGAACAAGTCCGTCTGTGGAAGACATTGCAACTGTACGAACTGTATCATCACCTAAATGAAGTGCAACTTCAAATGTTAAGTTAATGCTTGTTCCGTTTTCGTTGCTTTGTTTTACCGTAAGGGCGTTGTAGATTTCTGGTAGCTTTCCGCCATCAAACTTAACGTCTACAACCGGACCCATGATTTGCGTAACGCGCCCTTTATTCATCGGGTTCCCTCCTAGCTTTCTTTTAATTAGCCAACTTGCTACGAGCAGTTAGCTTTTCATTTTTTATTGGTTTATAGCTTACGCGGCTCTTTTGAAAGAGCCGCTTCCACTTTTTTACTGAATCTAGCTCCGGTGGCTAGAAGGGGCGGTCATTTCACGCCTTCCTACGAGGCAAAAAGCGCCTCTTTGTCAGGAGTTCCAATGCCCTCCCCTTCTGAGCAAGCCACCTACGCTTTTTATTACTACTCTAACGCTGCTGCTCCACCAACGATTTCCGTAATTTCTTGCGTAATCGCTGCCTGACGCGCACGGTTGAATGAAAGTGTAAGTGAATCGATAACTTCCATTGCGTTGTCTGTAGCACTCTTCATTGCTGTCATACGCGCTGCGTGTTCACTTGCTTTACCGTCTAGTAATGCACCGTACACTAAGCTTTCTGCGTATTGTGGCAATAGTACTTTTAAAATTTCTTCTTCAGAAGGTTCGAATTCATAAGCTGTCGTCGGTTTATCAGACGCCACATCAGTAAGCGGTAAAATTTTATTTTCCGTTACTTCTTGTGAAATTTTACTTACGTAATGGTTGTAGTAAATATACAGCTCATCATAAGCACCATCTGCAAACATCGCAATTGCTCGAGAAGCAAGATCTTTAATATCAGTAAATGATGGGTGGTCAGATAGTCCAACTACTTCATCAATGATGTTAAAGCCGCGACGTTTTAAATAATCACGTCCTAGTCGGCCAAGCACAATAATTGAATATTGGTTTGAGTCCATATTATGACGTTCACGAATTACGTTACTTACTGTACGTAATACGTTACTGTTATAACCACCTGCTAGTCCGCGATCAGATGTAATAACGATGTACCCTGTACGCTTTACAGGACGCGCATTTAGCATCGGATGATTAATTCCTTTACTTCCTTGCGCAATGCTCGCTACTACTTCTTGAATCTTTTCCATATACGGAACGAAAGATTTAGCATTTTGCTCTGCACGGTTTAACTTAGATGCAGATACCATCTCCATCGCTTTCGTAATTTGACTCGTTTTCTTTGTCGAGTTAATCTTCGCTTTTATATCGCGTAAAGATGCCACAGGTTTTCACCACCTTTTTTCCGGAAGTTGGCACGATTAGTAAGAGTTCTCTTCCTAATCTACGTTGCAAGATATTCTTGCTCATGATTGAAGGAAAAGAATAGGTGCACCTACTCTTTTCCTTTACATAACCGTCAGCAACCTCAAAGCCTGAGATGCCTATATATATTATTATCTAGCTCCAGCGGCTTGAATGTTCGGTGGCTTCACTTCTTCCTACGAGGCAAAGACCGCCTCTTCGTCAGAAGTTCCATCCCCCTCACATTCAGGACGAGCCGCTTCCGCTTTTATTATTCAGAAGCTACGAATACTTTTTTAAATCCATTAATAGCTGCTGCAAATTTGTCGTCATCCGCAAGTTTCTTAGTTGTGCGGATTTCTTCTAATAAGTCAGTCGCATTAGAATCTAACCAAGCATGTAATTCTTCTTCGAAACGAGTGATATCTGCTACTGGGATATCATCTAGGAATCCACGTGTTAAAGCGTAAAGAATGATAACTTGTTTCTCTACACGTAACGGTTTGTGTAATCCTTGTTTTAATACCTCAACAGTACGAGCACCACGGTTTAGTTTCGCTTGAGTTGCTTTATCAAGGTCAGAACCGAACTGAGCGAACGCTTCTAACTCACGGTAAGATGCAAGGTCAAGACGAAGTGTACCTGATACTTTACTCATTGCTTTAATCTGAGCAGATCCACCTACACGAGATACAGAAGTACCCGCATCGATTGCTGGACGTACGCCCGAGAAGAATAGGTCAGATTGTAAGAAGATTTGTCCATCCGTAATAGAAATTACGTTTGTTGGGATGTAAGCTGATACGTCCCCTGCTTGTGTTTCGATGAAAGGTAGTGCAGTTAAAGAACCGCCGCCTCTTGCATCACTTAATTTTGCTGCACGCTCTAATAAGCGAGAATGTAAGTAGAATACATCCCCTGGATATGCTTCACGACCTGGAGGACGACGTAATAGTAATGAAAGCTCACGGTAAGCCGCTGCTTGTTTTGACAAGTCATCATATACTACTAATACGTGTTTACCATTGTACATGAACTCTTCACCCATTGTTACACCAGCATAAGCAGCTAAGTATAATAATGGAGCTGGTTGAGAAGCTGATGCAGTTACAACGATTGTGTAATCTAATGCACCGTGCTTACGTAGTGTTTCTACTACGTTACGTACAGTTGATTCTTTTTGTCCAATAGCTACATAGATACAAATCATATCTTCATCTTTTTGGTTAATGATTGTATCAAGTGCAACTGCTGTTTTACCTGTTTGGCGGTCACCAATGATTAACTCACGTTGTCCACGGCCAATTGGTACAAGAGCATCGATTGCTTTAATACCTGTTTGAAGTGGCTCATGAACAGATTTACGATCCATTACACCTGGTGCTGGGCTTTCGATTGGACGAGTGTTTGTTGTATTGATTGGGCCTAAACCATCAACTGGTTGACCTAATGGGTTTACAACACGACCAATTAGTTCTTTTCCTACTGGTACTTGCATGATGCGACCAGTACGACGAACTTCGTCACCTTCACGGATTTCTGTGTAAGGTCCTAAGATAATGATACCTACGTTGTTTTCCTCTAAGTTTTGTGCTAGTCCCATAACGCCGTTAGAGAACTCTACAAGTTCACCAGCCATAACGTTATCAAGACCATGAGCACGCGCGATACCGTCACCAACTTGGATAACTGTACCAACATCACTAACTTCGATTTCAGACTGATAGTTCTCGATTTGTTGCTTTATCAGTGCGCTAATTTCCTCAGCTCTGATGCTCATGTGCTTCACCCCTATCTATTCTTCATTAATTCACGCTGAATACGTGCTAATTTTCCTTGTAAGCTTCCGTCATAAATGCGATTTCCAATACGTACTTTAATGCCGCCTAGTAAATCTTCATCTACAACATTTTTCACGCGAATTGCGTCTTTTCCCGTTTTCTTTGCAAATGCTTCAGCAATGTTAAGCTTCTCTTCTTCTGATAGAAGACGAGTAGAATATACAGTTGCATCCGCTACGTTACGTTCTTCATTAGCAAGAACAACATATTCATCTGCAATTGCAGGTAAGATATCAATGCGCTTGTTATCAATTAAAATATATAACGTATTTAAAATAGATTCAGAAACAGACCCGAATACGTTTGCAAGAAACGTTTTCTTTTGTTCCTTTGAAATGTTCGGTTGCGTTAAAAAGCTATGTAGTTCTCCGTTCTTTACATAAACGTTTTGTACAAGGCGTAATTCCTCTTCAAACATTTCTAATACGTGTTTTTCTTTTGCAATTTTAAAAAGAGCGACAGCATAACGTTTTGCTACAATCCCATTGCTCATCGCGCTTCTCCTACTTCTTTAATATAATCGCGAATTAATTTAACTTGATCTTCTTCTTTTAACTCTTTTTCAATTACTTTAGAAGCAATTTGAACAGATAAAGAAGCCACTTGTTCTTGTAAAGCAGCAATCGCTTGCTCTTTTTCGCGTTGAATTTCTTGTACAGCAGATGCTTTAATTGACTCTGCTTCTTCTTTCGCAGCAGCAACAATAACATCCTTTTGATCTACAGCTTGTTTTTTCGCTCTTTCGATTAACTCTTGTGCTTCAACACGCGATTGTTTTAACATTTCACGTTGTTCTTCTACTAATTTCTTCGCTTCAGCGTTACTTCTTTCTGCAGCGTCGATTTCATTAGTAACATGCTCTTCACGTTCTTTCATAATTCCCATTAAAGGACCCCACGCAAATTTGCGTAGCATTACTAATAGAAGTAAGAAAATGAACAATGTATAAGCAATCGTTCCAAATGGAATGGCAGCCCCTAATAATAAAGTTGGCACAAGGATTCACTCCCTTCAAAATATCTAAATTGATCATATGAAAAAAAAAGACATACGTTTCATCCATAAAGCAATGGCGAAGAAAGTTCGGAAAAACACTCTTCGCCATCTATGTAAGGGGAGTCTCCCTTATTTGTTCATTACGATGAATGCAATAACTACACCGATGATTGGAAGTGCCTCAACTAAAGCAACCCCGATGAACATAATTGTTTGAAGTGCGCCTTTTAATTCTGGTTGACGAGCAACACCTTCGATTGTACGTGATACGATAAGACCGTTACCAATACCTGCACCTAATGCTGATAAACCAATTGCAATTGCAGCTGCGATTACACCTAAACTCATTTAATTTGTCCTCCTTTGTATTATAAAAAAATAAATTTTTTCTTACTTAAATTATATTAATGGTCATGGCTTACTTTATGAGCCATATAAACCATCGTTAACATAACGAAAATAAATGACTGGATTGATCCAACGAATACGCTGAATCCCATCCATGCTAGCATTGGTACAAGCGCACCTAATGCTCCAAGGAATGATGCCCCGCCTAACTTAGCAAGTAATCCTAATAAGATCTCACCTGCATAAATGTTACCGAATAAACGAAGACCTAACGTTAATGTGTTAGCAAACTCCTCAATAACCTTTAATGGGAATAAGAATTTCATAGGTTGGAAATAACCTTTTACGTATTCTTTCGTACCCTTCATCTTAATTCCATAATAATGGGTGAGGGTAACTACCATCACGGCTAATGTTAATGTAACTGCTGGATCAGACGTTGGTGATCTCCACCATGCAATATGTTCGCCAGCCTCAACTGTTGAATACATGAATGGTAAACCAAGGAAGTTCGATACGATGATAAACATGATGAGCGTAACGCCAAGCGTTAAGAAACGTCCACCTGTTTTCCAGTCCATCGTACTATTGATAATCCCTTTCACGAAGTCAAACACCCATTCCATGAAGTTTTGCATCCCGGTTGGGCGAAGGGCTAAACTGCGAGTTCCGATAACAGCGATTAAGAAAACTATAACTGCTGCTACAGTAACCATCATAACTGATGACAAATCGAACGTTAAACCTAGAAATTCAACTAATTTACCGTGTTCCACTAGTAATTCACCTCTCTTCCCTGCTCTTATACTCTAAATAAAGAAAATCTATGATCATGACAAGGTATCCTGTCAGCAATCCCACACCTAGGCCCCACATCGCAATTAACTCTTGATATTTGGCTGCAAATAAAATTAATAACCCAATCGTGGCGAATCTTGAATATGTACTTACCGCTGTCGCCTTAAACTTCACGTTTTCTCCATTTGTTACGCGATCCAACAGCTTGTCTGTTCTACGTGCAATGATGCGCAAACTAAGAAAACTGAAAATCGTTCCGATAATCAGTCCAAGAAATACATCCTTGTAAGAGGTGAATCCCCATCCTAGCACTAGAAGCGCAAGCAAGTAGTACATATATTTCTTTTGTCTTTGGACAAGTCCATGTACGTCTATCATCATTGCTCTCCCGAATAGTAATGTCGAATGAGTCGAATCATTGCGTATACCCCAGTTCCTAATCCGAGTAATAACCCTATAATAAGAAACAATGGAAACGTTCCAACCTTATTATCAATCCACTGCCCACCAAAGATTCCAATAAGAATAGAACCGACTAACTGAGCAAGAATACCTGACATTAAAGCATAAGCTTTTATATGGCTGCGATCGTTTTTTTGCAAGGATTCATCCCTCCAATATGTAACCCTCATTCACGATGTGTTAATAATAACTCATTTTTTTGCATAAATCCTATACAAAATAAAAAGTTTACATTTTCGTCACTGAATAGATGTATTTTTGTCACTGAAAGCCCTACCATCTATCCCCGTTGTTAGCATACAATAGGGTATTAACAGTGTCAACGAGAAATCGTAAAAAATCAAAAAATTTGAGTATTAGTCATTTCCTCCCAAAAATGAAAACGTTCCCCTTCTAAATACTGGTTAGAGATATGCAATTTCTAACAGTTTTCTCTTTATAATAGAAGGAAATGTTCACAAGTTTGTCACTATTATATTTTTACGATATAACGCTTTCCTTCCATAATATAGTGCTCTTTAGACGTAAGACTTCTATATTATATGTGATGCGCATGCAACTTATGTTGTATATACTATGTATATTTATCCCCCTCCCCTACTTAATCAAGGTACAAAAAAAACGAGAGGGAATCCCCTCTCGTCAGTTGTCTTACTTCGTTCCGAATAAACGGTCACCAGCATCCCCAAGACCTGGTACTACATATCCGTGGTCATTTAATTTCTCATCTAATGCTGCTACATAAATATCAACATCAGGATGTTCTTCTTGTACTACTTTTACTCCTTCTGGAGCTGCAACGATACACATTAATTTAATTTGCTTTGCACCGCGCTTTTTCAGAGAGTTAATTGCTTCAGCTGCAGAACCACCTGTTGCTAGCATCGGATCTAGTACGATAAAGTCACGCTCTTCTACATCCGTTGGAAGTTTCACATAGTATTCTACCGGTTGCAATGTTTTAGGGTCGCGGTATAAACCAACGTGTCCTACTTTTGCTGCTGGAATTAATTTCAGAATTCCATCAACCATTCCTAAACCTGCACGTAAAATCGGAATTAAACCAAGTTTTTTACCAGCGATCACTTTTGTTGTCGCTTTGCTTACAGGCGTTTCAATTTCAATGTCTTTAAGTGGAAGATCGCGAGTAATTTCGAAGGCCATTAAACTTGCTACTTCGTCCACCAATTCACGAAAATCTTTCGTACCTGTATTCTTATCGCGAATATATGTAATCTTATGTTGAATTAACGGGTGATCAAATACATACAGTTTTCCCATGTGAATCTCTCCTTTAGATGATATTCATGCGTTTGCACGCTTTTTTACACTATTTACGATTGTAAAGAAAACGCTACTAATATTCAAGGGCAAATTTGGCAAAATCATAATTTTACGATGAATCTATCTAGTATCTTTACCAATTATGGGAGCTGTATCCTTCATTATATCGCCAAAATTTATTCATCATTTGTATACATACTTAAAGACCAATATATGTCCAAAAAAAACTGCCGAAACAATTACGTCTCAGCAGTCTTCTTTCATCTATTATAGATCTGTGTACATTGGGAATTTGCTCGTTAACGCTTCTACACGCTTACGTGCTTCTTCTAATGCAGCTTCATTTTCATGATTTTTTAATGTGTAAGCAATAAGTGACGCAATTTCATCCATTTCTTCTAAACCGAAACCACGAGATGTTACAGCTGCCGTACCGATACGTACACCGCTTGTTACAAATGGGCTTGCTGTTTCAAATGGAATTGTATTTTTGTTCACTGTAATACCAACTTCATCTAATACGTGCTCCGCTACTTTACCTGTGATTTCTAAGTTACGAACATCAATCAGGATTAAGTGATTGTCTGTTCCACCAGAAACAAGTGTAAGTCCTTCTTTTTGAAGACCTTCAGCTAAGCGGTTCGCATTATTAATGATATTTTGTGCATATGTTTTAAAATCATCTTGTAGTGTCTCACCAAATGCAACAGCTTTTGCAGCGATTACGTGCATCAGTGGACCACCTTGAATACCAGGGAAGATTGATTTATCAATTTGCTTTGCAAATTGCTCTTCACATAAAATCATACCACCACGTGGACCACGTAATGTTTTATGTGTTGTCGTTGTAACGAAATGTGCATGTGGTACTGGGTTTGGATGTAAACCAGCAGCTACTAAACCAGCGATATGTGCCATATCAACCATAAAGTATGCACCGACTTCATCTGCAATCTCACGGAATCGTTTGAAATCGATAACACGAGGGTATGCACTTGCACCAGCAACGATTAATTTTGGTTTATGTTCTTTCGCTTTTGCTAATACATCATCGTAATTAATACGGTGAGATTCAGCATCCACGCCATATTCTACGAAATTATATTGTACTCCACTGAAGTTAACAGGGCTTCCGTGTGTTAAGTGACCACCATGAGATAAATTCATACCAAGTACTGTATCGCCTTGCTCTAAAATCGTGAAGTATACTGCCATGTTCGCTTGTGCACCAGAATGCGGTTGAACATTTACATGCTCTGCGCCAAAGATTTCTTTCGCGCGATCACGTGCGATATCTTCCACTACGTCTACGTGCTCACAGCCACCATAGTAACGTTTTCCAGGATATCCCTCAGCATACTTATTTGTTAAAACAGAACCTTGCGCCTCCATTACTGCTTCACTTACGAAGTTTTCCGAAGCAATTAACTCAATCTTTGAACGCTGTCTTCCTAGTTCTGCCTCAATTGCAGCAAATACCTTTTCATCTTGACGTTTTAAATGATCCACCAAAATCCCCCTTTTCTGAACGAATTACATCGATTCCCAATAGTTTTTTCTCATTTATTCAGAAAAAACGAAAATTCAGGTTGTAATTCTTTCGAACCTTCATGTTTTCAACTACATTCTAACATGACTTTCTATATCATAAAAGAAAAAAAAGACCGAAAATCGGTCTTTTCTTTCTTCTATTATAAAGTCAGACTACATACCTTTTATCTTTCGATATAAAGCTATTATGCGACTTTATAATTTTTCATGTCTAACGGCAAGTAATAGTCTCTTCCTTCACCGCATAAACAGCACGTGCTCCACCAATTAGTTTCCCACGTGTTGTTGCCATCGTTACATGTGCACTTCCAATTTCCTTCACACCTGTACGAACAGGAACAGCTACATGCTTTAAATGCATACCGATAAATGTATCACCAATATCCATTCCTGCATCTGCTTTAATAAACTCAATTACTACCGGATCTCTCAAATTGTGATACGCATATGTTGCTAATGCACCACCTGCTGATCTAACAGGCGTAACTGTTACAATTTCAAATTGATATTTCATCGCCAACTCTCTCTCAACTACTAAAGCACGGTTTAAATGCTCACAACATTGAAACGCCAACTCAATACCTGTTTGTTCTTGAAATTGTTTTAACTCAGAAAAAATCGCCTCTGCTACTTCCATCGTTCCTGATGTTCCAATTCTTTCTCCTAGCACTTCGCTCGTGCTACACCCCACTACAAAAATTTGATTACTTTGTAATGAAGCTTGTTCTTGGAAATCAGAAAGCGACATTTGTAACTGTTCTCTTACCTTTACGATTTCTGTCATTACGCCTCTTCCTTTCACAGGTTGGTTCACCAAATTATATTTCATACTGCTTCTAGTTAGAATCTATTACTTTGTTTCGTATGTTTTAATTTTCCCTACGCGGTTTTCGTGACGACCACCTTCATAATCAGTTGTTAACCAAATTTTTGCGATGTCACGCGCTAGACCTGCACCAATTACACGCTCGCCCATTGCTAGCATGTTCGTATCATTATGCTCTCTCGTTGCTTTCGCACTGAAAGTATCATGAACTAATGCACAACGAATACCATTTACTTTGTTCGCCGCAATTGACATACCGATGCCTGTCCCACAAACTAAAATACCACGATCTACTTCGCCATTCGCTACCATTTCCGCTGCTGGAAACGCAAAATCAGGGTAATCAACAGAACCAGCTTCACATTCACAACCTAAATCAACATATTCAATATTTAACTCTTCTAATAAACTTACAAGTTCTTTACGGATATTCATACCGCCGTGATCAGATGCTACTACTACTTTCATTTTTACCCCTCCAAAGTTTCAATCAATTATCTTCATTTCTCACTCGTTACCTTAACGGAACGAAGTGATCTCCAATATCGTATTATACACGAAACATCAACCCTCTGAATGTTTTTTCAGTAAAGTTTGTACAAGTTTTTCCATCTCTTCTAACGTTTCTTTATAAATAGAAAGTGATCCGCCGAATGGATCTGAAATATCCTTACTGATCCCCTCGGTTACTCCATATAATGTATCTACTTTCTTTTCAACACTCGGATAATGCCCAAGTACAATTTGCTTATGGTTTTCCGTCATCGTTACTACAATATCTGCCCAATCAATCAAAGTTTCATTTACCTGCTGCGAAGCATGATTGATTGCAATTCCCTTTTCAGCTAGAGCTTCCTTTGCATATATCGACGCATCACTACCAGGATAGGCGAAAACGCCAGCAGATTGCACTTCAAACTTACCTTCTCCATGATGACGAAGTAACGCCTCAGCCATCGGGCTACGGCATGTATTTCCAGTGCAAACAAATAATACTCGTTTCATCTAACCCCACCCCTTTTCTCTGCTTCCTTTATCATAGCGTACATAAGAATAGAACAAAAGAAATGTGAATATACGAAAGGCGCATTTCTCTTATATTTTTTCTAAGAAAAATGCGCCTTATCCACATATATGTGAAACCCTATTTCCAAGTGCCCAAAGTATTTTAGCGTACATAAGGAACAGACTACAAAACAAAATAAGGAATCCATTTCATACGAAACAGATTCCTTTCATGCAATAATTATTTCATTGTAACTTTCATTACTTCTGTTGAACCTTTTGTAGCAGTTACACCTACAGTTGTCTTAATAGACTCAGCTGCATCTGTATTTGTGATAACGATTGGAGTAATTGTGCTTTTCGCTTTTTCACGGATTAATTCTAAGTCGAATGAGATTAATTTATCTCCAGCTTTTACAGCTTGTCCTTCAGAAACGTGAGCTTCGAAACCTTCGCCTTCCATTTTTACAGTTTCTAATCCAACGTGGATTAAAATTTCTGTACCGTTTTTCGCTTTAATTCCAATTGCATGTTTCGTGTGGAATAATTGTACGATTTCACCATCAACTGGAGATACAACTACACCTTCAGTAGGATCGATTGCAACACCGTCACCCATCATACGACCAGCGAATACTGGATCTGGTACTTCTTCAATATTTTTCACTGCTCCAGTTAATGGAGCTACGATTGTTTCTTCATTTGTTTTTGAACCAAGACCGAATAATTTTTTAAACATAGGATAGTCCTCCTTATAATTTACCTAAAAGTTTATAGGGCAATCTCTATTAAAGATCGAAATAAACGTAAGACCTCATACTTCGAATATTATACTGTAAAAACGCTTTCGAAATAAATTACGTCATTACTACTAGACTCTTATTGTAGCGCCTCACAAAATTCCAGTCAATTCTGATTGTCTGAATAACAATAAGAAGTTAACTTCTACTTTTATTTTCTCTTTTTTTACCCAACTTGTCTAGAGGTCTTTACTACATTTTATTTTTTGTCGCTAATTTGTAAAATTATTTTCAAACTTTTTTCGAAATCCACTTGACTAAAGTAAGTAACTATTTTATTATTACTTACATAAGGTAAGTTAATAACTTTTAGGAGGTTTTAAAAATGATGGATTTCGGTCTTCTTATTATTCGTCTTATTATAGGTATTACATTCATGGGTCATGGCGCTCAAAAATTATTTGGTTGGTTCGGCGGTTACGGTTTAAAAGGAACTGGTGGCTGGATGGAATCAATCGGTTTACGCCCTGGTGTATTCATGGCATTTATGGCTGGCGCAACTGAATTATTAGGTGGTTTCTTATTCGCATCAGGTATTTTCACTGCAGTTGGTTCATTATTTATCGTTGGAACAATGTTAATGGCAATCTTCACTGTTCATGGAAAAAATGGTTACTGGGTGACACAAAACGGATATGAATACAATTTAATGTTAATCGCTGTTGCGATCGGTGTAGCTTTAATCGGACCTGGCGCATACGTGTTACTTTAATATGTCTCGTTAAACTCTTAATCCCCCAAGAAAACAACTTGGGGGATTTTATCATTGCTTACACTTATAATTTTTTATTAGAAAAATCCACCTCTTCTCATTGAAGAAATTTTTAAATTCCAATTCATAGGACAACCCCCAGTCACACTTAAAAGTCAAACATATGCTATTAGTAGTAAATATAATAGGAGGGAAAATCTTATGAAAAACCATGATAAAAAACTTCTAGAAGAAGCCATGGATCCAACTAACGAAAATGATAATGAAAGCAAAGTAAAAGCGAAAGCCAAAAACAAAAATAAGAATAAAAACAATAATAATCTCGCTAATCAAGGTGGACAAGCTGGTCTCGAATTAACAGCGTCTGGCGGTGGACAAATTAGTGGAAAAGGTGGAACAAACGTAAGTCAAGGTGGACAAATAGCTAAAAAAGGCGGGCAAAACGCTAATCAAATGGGACAAGTTGCTAGAGAAGATAGTGAAAATATAATCAAGAAAAGCGAATTTGAAGCAGGTGTTGCCGATAGCGAAGAAAGCGCTGACGGCAATATTGCAACACCAGCGGAAGATGAGCTTTAAGCTGCGTAAAAAAGATAGGAGCGAACATTCTTATGGCGAACCGTCATTCTCAAAAATATAAAAACAATAACACAGAAAAGACAGAAGCAGCCTCCTCCTTTAAACTCAGCAAAGATGACCTTCCAATTGAAATTCACATCCACGTCAACATTTACAATTACAATGATAATAACAATAACCTTGCAAACCAGGGTGGGAAGGCTGGTTTTACAATAACAGCGGATAGAAATGGACAGATTAGCGGAAACGCAGGAACAAATGCTAATCAAGGTGGACAGGTTGCCAAAAAGGGTGGACAAAACACGAGACAAACAGGACAAGCTACCAGAGAAAATAACGAAAACAAAATGCAAGAATCACGTCCTACACTTTTTTTACCACCGTTCTCTTAATCAGCACTCCCATTGATAAAACTTTCACTTTATCTTAATTCCATCATTGTTTGTCATTTATACGTTATATCCTGATTTGACATATAAATGACAAACATATTTTATTGCCTCAAAATATTAATGCTAATTCTTCCGAGCCCACGTGTCCTTTTTAGCCTATTTACAAAAAAGCTAAAAAAATATTTTTCCAGCAGGAGTTTTCCACTAGCATCTTGTAAACAAACAATAAGTCGTCATATTTAGAAAGGGGATTTTACACATGTTATCCATTAATCCAAATGAACAAACAGAAAAAGAGAATTACAAATTATTAACGGGAAGTATCATTCCACGTCCTGTCGCATTTGTTACTTCTGTAACAAAAGACGGCGTATTAAACGGAGCACCGTATAGTTATTTCAATATCGTCGCTGCTAATCCACCACTTATTTCAGTTTCTGTGCAACGGAAAGTAGGGGAAAGAAAAGACACTTCCCGAAACGCAATTGAAAAAGGTGAGTTTGTCGTACATATTTCTGATGAATCTTACGTAGAAGCAATTAACGAAACAGCAGCTAACCTCCCGCCAAATGAGAGTGAAATTGAACTAGCAAAACTAACACCAATTGAAAGTGATGTCATCTCCGTTCCAGGTGTAAAAGAAGCAAATATTCGAATGGAGTGCGTACTAGAACGCGCAATCCCTCTTGGCGGAACAGAAGAATCACCAGCTTGCGATTTACTAATCGGACGCGTCGTTCGTTTCCACGTCGCAGAACACCTATACGAAAAAGGTCGCATTCACGCAGAAGGACTAAAACCAGTAAGCCGCCTAGCAGGACACAACTACGCAAAACTAGGAGAACAATTTGAATTGGTAAGGCCTATCTAAAAGTGGATGTGGCTCGTTCAGAATGGGAGGAGGATGGAGCTTCTGACAAAGAGGCGCTTTTTGCCTCGTAGGAAGACGCGAAGCCACCGACCATTCTAGCCGCTGGAACTGGATATATTTAAAAGCGGAGGCGGCTCGCTCAGAATCGCAGGGCATTGGAGTTCTCGATCTTGAAGCGCTTTTTGCTTCATGCGAGAGAGCGAAATGACCGGAGATTCTAGCCGCTGGAGCTGGATATAACTAAATACAGAATGCAATCAATTACGTCCATCACGCAAACATAAAATCCCCTACTTTTTAGCAGGGGATTTTATTATAGTAACTCTTCCTTCTTTTCTTCTAAAGTAGGTACTTTCTCTTTTTTCGGTTTCCCAAGCTTAATTACTAAGAAATATAGGGAAAGCAATGTAATAAGAAAAACGATTATAAACGGATACGGAGAATAAAAAGCACGCGCCGCCTCCGTTTTTCCCGCAACAAACTTCAATGACTCAATATCTAAAAACTCAGCAAACATTTGTACACCGAGCATACTAAACCAAAAAACAAAAAAACTAATAATAATACCAAAAACTTGTTTCAATCTCGTCATTCATCTCATCCTTTCTATATGTGTAATCTTTTAGCGCAATCAATATAGTACAAATAAAACGATGCACAGAAAGGAGCTATCTTACTTACCATTCGCGAATTAACTTCATCCAACCTAAAATTGAAATTTGTAAAATAATACCCCAAATAACAAGCAGTCGCAACCATCTAGGAAAGAAAGTGACAAATCGAATATACCATTCCAATAGCTTGTTCATAACGCCCTCCTCCTTAAAATTATATAGGAAAAAGGAGATATAATCCAAATCCAACCAAAATGATACCACCTACTATCTCGCCATATGTGCCGAGCATGTCTTTCGCATGCCTACCAATTAATAAACCAAGCCACGCTAATAACATACTAACAAATCCAAAAAGTAATATCGTAATAAGTGTCTGCGCCCCGTAAATACCAAGACTAAGTCCTACTGAAAAACTATCTATACTAACACCAAATGCAAATACGAACAAACTAATTCCAATAGGGGCCGTTCTAGTCTCTTCATTCTCCAAAATAGAGGAATATACAATATAAAATCCTAGTCCAATTAATAAAATAGCACCTGCAAAATGTGCAATATCTCCATACTGCTCTGATAAAAAACGACCTAATACCATCCCTATAAATGGCATGATAATATGAAATATCCCTATCGTCATACCGATATACAGGATTTGTCTTCCCTTTAAGGTCATCATTCCCATACCAAGACTCACCGAGAACGCATCCATCCCTAAGGCGAATGCCATTATTGTTAAAGGTAGTAGCTGTTCAAACGTCATTCATGTCCCTCCTCGGACGTGCTACTTCAAAATATGCTTATCCGAGGAGAAATATTCTGTTTGCTAATCGTACCTTATTATTCAGTAATAATTTGATGCCCTGCCGCTTTCGTTAAGCGATTCATAATGGCATTCCCTATTCCTTCATTCGGGAATGATTCACTAAAAATAACATCCACTTCACTTGCATCAAACGTTCGAAGTACATCATATAATTTAGTCGCAACGCTTGCTAAATCACTTCGAACACCACAAGACAATACAACATCTGCGTTGTATACATGCTGATACTCTTCTGTCGTTAATACACCTACTTTGAACCCTTCTTCTTTCTTCTCATCCACAAGGCGTTGAATAAATTCACGTGAACCTTCCACAATACTCAGTGGCGCTTTCGGTGCATAATGTGTATATTTCATTCCAGGTGATTTCGGTTTTTCCTTCTCATCCTTTAAAGCCGGATCTAAAGAAACAGTACCAATCACCGCTTCCAATTGTTCTTTCGTAATCCCACCTGGGCGTAATATCGTTGGAACATCGCTCGTACAATCAATTACAGTCGATTCAACACCTACTCCAGTCGCACCACCATCTACAATACCTGCGATTTTCTCATTTAAATCTTCATATACGTGAGACGCTAACGTCGGACTTGGACGACCAGAACGATTCGCACTCGGTGCTGCAACAGGTACATTTGCCTCTTCAATAAGAGCAAGCGCTACTGGATGATCAGGCATTCTTACTCCAACCGTATTAAGCCCTGCCGTCACCTTCTCTGAAATCCCTTCTTTTCTAGGTAAAATAATTGTTAACGGACCTGGCCAAAAATGTTCCATTAACTTCTCTGCAACTGGCGGAATTTCTTTCACAATCCCGTCCAACTGTGATTTTGTACCGATGTGGACAATCAGTGGATTATCACTCGGTCTTCCTTTCGCTTCAAAAATTTTCGCAATCGCTTCATCATTCATTGCGTTGGCGCCTAGTCCATATACTGTTTCTGTAGGGAAGGCAATCGCCTCGTTTTCCCTTAATAATTTTGCTGCTTCTTGTAACTGTGGATAATATTTTTTTCTTTCCACAACATTATCCACAACCCACATATTTGTATGCATTTTTTTACACGTCCTTTTCTACCCTGAAATACTTGTCTATTTTTAGTTTACTATGAGATTTATCCAAAAGACAAACAAGGTTTATCCACAAAATGTGGATAAACCTAATTAATCCGTGGATAACTTTGTGAATAGCTGACAATTTAGTATTATTGCATTTGGCTCTTTTATATTTTTACAAAAGTGTTCTAACTGTCGAATTCCCTCTGGTACGTTTTCTTTCTCTATAGTAACAAAGTCAAAAAACTGAAAGATTGTTATAGATTGTGGATGATTTGTTAGTAAGTACAATTGTCGAATATTTTTTTCGTTCATATACTGCAAAAACATTTCAAAAAAATATAAGAAAGTCTGTTTATCCACATTAGGTGTGAATAAACAAGAACGAATCAGTGCATGTTCTTCACTTTGTTCATATCCGATAACAGCCCGTATTTCTTCCGCCTCTTCCAAAATCATAAATTGCGCGTACAACTCATTTATTTTATCATCTTTTTTATTAGCTTGTCCGAAAAAAGAATGCAATCTTTCCACATCTGCTTTCGTCGCAAAATATACTTTCTTCATAGTAAATCCCTCCTCTTTTTTATATATGAGAAGGGATTTACTAATAGTACTATTTAGAGAATAAAGATGTAAAAGCTTCTACAATAAATAACTTAACTTCTGGCTTTTCTTCTTCCTCCTCTACTTTTACATACTCATTTTGTTTTTCTTGCTTTTGTTCCACAGGTTCCTCCACTTTTTCCACAGTTTTTGTTTCTTCTTTACTTACAGGTTGTTCCTCTACTTTCGTTTCATTTTTTACTACTTTCTTTTCAGAAGCTGTTACTTTTTTTGTCACTTCCTGCTTTACAACTTTCGTTTCTTTCACTTTATCCTCTTTCTTCTCTCGTACATCCACTACTTCCTCATCTTGTTTCTTAACTTCTCCCTCTTCAGGAGATTCAGCCTTCACAACATGTTCTTCTTTCCTTACAGCTGTACCACTTGAAAAATCTAAGAAACACATCGGCGGAAATAATACACACCACCAGTTTGCCCCTTCACCTTCCCCGATTGTAATCAATACCGCCTCATATTCCCCTGCTGGGTAAATAAAATTCCCATATACCTTTGTAGGAAACTTTACATTCTTACTGAATTTCACTTGAAATGAATCTTTACTTCCTTCTTTTTTCAACGTATTTGCCACTGTTTTTTCGATTTCTGGAATATGACTTTGAATGACTTTACGTGCCTCTTCAAATGAAGTTAAATCCGCTACCCATCCATCAATTTGTGCTTTTACTTCATCACGCACTTTGCGCTTTAACGCCTGATCTTTATCTGAATCACTATTTGCTAAAATTCGTAATCGAACGGCCTCTTTCGGAATAACTGAAGGCCCTTTCGCATCAGCTTTCATATATCCAAACTGCACAAGCAACTGTGCACCAATTAATAATAGAAGAAGATAAGCAATAACTTGTTTTTTCATTTCCTCCACCGTCCCTTCTACAAACAGTGTGGACAGACTTTCATCTTTCTAAACTATTAAATTCAAAGTCTATATAAATTTTTCCACAAAAAATAGAGTAAGGTGTGAACCTTACTCCATCTCTGCAAATACCATACGATCTTTTCCATTAATATCAAAAACAACCTCAACATGAGCATGTGGAAAAGCTTGTTGTAACAGCTCTTTTACGTCCTCACCTTGCCCTACTCCAATTTCAAATGCCACAATTGCTTTCTTCTGCAACACATTCGGCAACTCTTCCATAAAACGGCGATAGAAATCCAATCCGTCTTCACCACCAACAAGTGCTCTCTTTGGCTCATGCTCTTTCACCACAGGAGAAAGGCCACGCCAATCCTCTTCCGGTATATATGGGGGATTTGAAACAACAACATCTAGCTTTTGACCTGTTTCATGAAATGGCGATAATAAATCACCATGATAGAACGTTACTTCTGCGCCCAAAGTTTTTGCATTTTCTTGTGCAACTTCAATCGATTCTTGTGCAATATCTACCGTATACACATGAAGATTTTTATTTTCTAAAGCAAGCGTAATAGAAATCGCTCCACTACCTGTACCGATATCTGCCACATGCAGTTTCTCATCACCAAAATGACGCTCGATTCTTTCTAACACTCCCACTATAAGCTCTTCTGTTTCCGGTCTTGGTATTAATACTTCTTCATTCACAAAGAACGACCGTCCATAAAACATTTCATAACCAATCATATATTGAATAGGAATACCTTCTACATGCTTGTGAATAAACTCCGTAAAACTTGTTTCTTGTTCCACAGTTATTTCTTCACGCATATTCATGAGCATTCCGGTTCTGTTCGTCTTTAATACATGACAAAGGACAATTTCTCCCGCATTTTCATCTCGTCCATTTTCCTGTAAAAAAGAAGAAGCCCATTTCAGGGCTTCATAGACACGCATTACTCAGCTGCCTCCATCTTTTGAGCCTGATCTTCCATCACTAAGGCATTGATGAAATCATCTAACTTACCTTGTAAGATTTGATCTAGCTTTTGAATCGTTAAACCGATTCGATGGTCTGTAACACGGTTTTGCGGGAAATTATACGTACGAATACGCTCTGAACGATCACCTGTACCAACAGCTTGTTTACGGTTTTGATCATACTCAGCTTGCGCTTCTTGTCTAAACTTATCATAAACACGTGCGCGTAATACTTTCATCGCTTTTTCTTTATTCTTAATTTGTGACTTCTCATCCTGACATGATACAACTACACCAGTCGGTAAATGCGTTAAACGTACCGCTGACATCGTTGTATTAACACTTTGTCCACCAGGACCACTAGAAGCAAACGTATCTACACGAACATCTTTTTCATGAATACTAATCTCTACTTCTTCTGCCTCTGGTAATACAGCTACAGTTGCTGTAGATGTATGAATACGTCCACCAGATTCCGTTTCAGGAACACGTTGTACACGGTGAGCACCATTCTCGAATTTCAGCTTCGCGAACGCACCTTTACCGTTAATCATAAAGATAATCTCTTTATATCCACCTAACTCTGTATAGCTCGCTTCGATAATTTCAGTTTTCCAACCTTGTACCTCAGCATAACGGCTATACATACGATATAAATCACCAGCAAATAAAGCTGCCTCATCACCACCAGCAGCACCACGAACCTCAACGATAACGTTTTTATCATCATTAGGGTCTTTTGGAACAAGTAAAATTTTCAGACGCTCTGACAATTCTTTATCTTGCCCTTCTAATTCAGAAACCTCTTCTTTTACCATTTCACGCATATCAGCGTCTAACTTATCTTCTAACATTGCTTTTGCATCTCTTAATTGCTCACGAACATCTTTATACTCACGGTACACCTCTACCGTTTCCTGCATATCAGATTGTTCTTTTGAATACTCACGAAGCTTATTCGTATCACTAATAACCTCTGGGTCACTTAACAATTCATTTAACTTCTCATAACGATCTTCTACAGCTTGCAAACGATCTAACACACCATTCACCTCTACATCCTAGTATCTAATACAAATAGTATATGGTACTTAATAAAAAAAACGCAAATTATATTTAAAAGTGGAGGTGGCTCGCTCAGCTCTGACTACCTAACGTTCTTAGCTGTACGAAGAGCCGACCACCAATCTTCATCTATTTTGAAAAAAACCCGCTCTACATAGCGAGTTTCATTTATCTTTGTTTTGTAGGTACTGCATGACAATGACGACAACGTGGTTCATACGATTCTGAAGCCCCAACTAAAATAATCGGATCATCAAATGCCGCTGGTTCTCCATCGATTAAACGTTGCGTACGACTTGCAGGAGATCCACATGCAGAACAAACTGCCTGCAATTTAGTTACATGTTCAGCAATCGCCATCAGCTGAGGAACTTGTCCAAATGGTAGACCACGGAAATCTTGGTCTAATCCAGCTACAATGACACGATAGCCACGATTTGCCAATACTTGCACCACTTCCACAATGTCCCCATCAAAAAATTGTACCTCATCGATTGCAATAACATCCATTTCTTCTGTTACATGGTTAAATATATCTTTTGACGCTGAAACAGGAACTGCTTTAACCTTTAATCCATTATGTGATACAACATCTTCTTCACTATAACGATTATCAATACATGGTTTAAATACAATCGCATGTTGTTTCGCAAATTGCGTACGGCGTATACGGCGGATGAGCTCTTCTGATTTTCCAGAAAACATACTCCCGCAAATCACTTCAATCCAACCATTTTGATTCATTAAGTACATTGAGCTCTCCTTTCATCTACTTTCCTAATCCAAAGTAGGGTAAAGGTTTAATATTTTTGCAAAAAAAACAGACAAGCGAATACATACACTTGCCTGTTTTATGTTCTTTATTACTTGATACCGTACTTCTTATTGAAGCGGTCAACACGTCCGTCTGCAGTAGCAAACTTCTGACGTCCAGTGTAGAATGGGTGAGAATCAGAACTGATCTCAATTTTTAGTAATGGATAAGTGTTACCATCTTCCCACTCAACAGTTTCGCTAGAGCCTTTAGTAGACCCGCTTAAGAATTTGAAGCCTGTGTTCGTGTCCATAAATACAACTTTATTGTAATTTGGATGGATTCCTGCTTTCATTCTTTTCATCTCCTTCCGCCCTGAATCATTTTCGAAACAGAGTTTTTCATCTTCAGCTGCTTACACAACTATATTGATGAAACACATATGATGAAATTATAACAAGGCTAACTCCATTTTGCAACTACCTGTTTTTGTCTTTTTAAAATTAAAAGTGGAGGCGGCTCGTTTAGAATCGCAGGACATTGGAATTCTCGACCTTGAAGCGCTTTTTGCTTCGAGTAAGAGAGTGAAATGACCGGAGATTCTAGCCGCTGGAGCTGGATATAATTAAAAGCGCAAGCGGCCCGTTCAGAATGGGAGGGGGATGGAGCTTCTGACAAAGAGGCGCTTTTTGCCTCGTAGGAAGACGCGAAGCCACCGACCATTCTAGCCGCTGGAGCTGGATATAATTAAAAGTGGAGACGGCTCGCTCAGCTCTGACTGGCTAAGGTTCTCTCGTACAAAAGGTGCTTTTTACCTTTCGTGCGGGAGGTTCTTAGACACAAAGAGCTAGCCGTCGGAACTGGATATACCTAAAAGTGGAACCGACTGCTCAGGCCCGGTGACTAAGGTTCTTCCCCACAGAAGATGCTTTTTATCTTCTTGTGGGGAAGGTTCTTAGACGCAAGGGCCTAGGAGGTGGAACTGGATATTAATTAAAAGCGCAAGCGGCTCGTTCAGAATCCAGAACACTTCAAGCTCTCGATCCAAATAAGATTTTCATCTCAAAAAACAAATTTTTTTCCATATATTACTCTCTCTAATATTCCCTTAAAAAACATAAAAAACTCGCTTACTACGAAATAAGCGAGTCCCAATCTTTTCCCTTTACTTAGTTGTTACATATCTTTTCGAATCTGCAACAATGTTTTGTAAAAATTCTTCATTTGTCTTTGTTTGACGAAGCTTACGTAAGAAACCTTCAACAAAGTCTGGTGTATCGCGCATTGTTTTACGAATACCCCATAACTTGTCTAAATGTTCCTTCGGAATTAATAGATCTTCTTTACGTGTACCAGAACGGCGAATATCAATTGCCGGGAAGATACGACGCTCAGCTAATGAACGATCTAAGTGAAGTTCCATATTTCCAGTTCCTTTAAATTCTTCGTAAATTACATCGTCCATACGAGATCCTGTATCAACAAGCGCTGTTGCTAAAATCGTTAAGCTACCGCCTTCTTCAATATTACGTGCAGCTCCAAAGAAACGCTTCGGTCTATGGAAGGCAGCTGGGTCGATACCACCCGATAATGTTCTACCACTTGGCGGAATAACAAGGTTGTAAGCCCGCGCTAAACGGGTAATACTATCCATTAAAATGATAACATCTTTTTTGTGCTCTACAAGACGCATTGCACGTTCTAACACAAGTTCCGCTACTTTAATATGATTTTCTGGTACTTCATCAAAAGTAGAGCTTACAACATCACCTTTAACAGAACGTTCAATGTCTGTTACTTCCTCTGGACGCTCATCAATTAAAAGTACAATTAATTCAGCTTCCGGATGATTTGTTGTAACACTGTGTGCGATTTCTTTTAATAGACTAGTTTTACCAGCCTTTGGAGGCGCGACAATTAAACCACGTTGTCCAAATCCAACTGGTGCGATTAAATCCATGATGCGTGTCGGTAACTTTTTCGGTTCCGTTTCCAATTTCATTTGGCGATCTGGGTATAATGGTGTTAATGCAGGGAAATGCACACGCTCTTTTGCTGACTCTGGATCATCTCCGTTTACAGCTTCAACTTGTAATAATCCAAAATAGCGTTCATTTTCTTTCGGAGGTCGTACTTTACCAGAAACCTTGTCTCCATTACGTAAATCGAAACGACGAATTTGCGAAGCTGAGATATAAATATCTTCTGAGCTTGGAGAATAGTTGATAGGACGTAGGAATCCAAATCCTTCTGATTGAATAATTTCTAATACGCCTTCCATGAAGAAGAAACCTTCTTTTTCTGCTCGAGCTTTTAGGATAGCGAAGATTAACTCTTTTTTCGTTAATTTGCTATAATACGAAATCTTAAATTCTTTCGCAAGCTCGTATAACTCTTTTAATTTCATGTTTTCTAATGCTGCAATTGACAAATTCATTCAGACACCACACTTTAACGTTATTCTCTTTTCACATGGGTAAAGGGAAAAAATACGGAAGGCAAATAATTAATAATGAAAGGCAATAAGTTCAAGTAGGGTAATATTCACTATTGTAACCCTTTTATCTAGTTTTAATCAATACGTTGAAACACAAATACAAGAAGCGAAGACAAGAAAATTTGTCTTCGCTTTTATTTAACCTAGTTCGAGTAGCCAGAACGGCCGAGAGCTCCAATGCCCTGCGATTCTAAGCGAGCTGCTTGCACTTTTTATTTAATCCAGCTCCGGTGGCTAGAAGGGGCATTCATTTCACCCCCTCTGAGCAAGCCACCTCCGCTTTTTATTTAATAACCAAGTTAGGCTTTTTATTCAAGCTATGACGTCCGTCTACGAAGCGTACTGTGCCTGATTTTGCACGCATAACAAGGGATTGTGTTGTTCCTACGCTACCTTTAAATTGAACGCCGCGTAATAGTTCTCCGTCTGTTACGCCTGTTGCTGCAAAGATTGCATCGTCACCTTTTACTAAGTCTTCCATGCGAAGGATACGATTTATATCTTCAATACCCATTTTTTTACAACGAGCTAATTCAGCTTCATTTTGAGGCAGAAGCTTTCCGTGGATTTCTCCACCTAGACATTTTAATGCAACTGCTGCTAATACACCCTCAGGTGCTCCACCAGAGCCGAATAAAATGTCTACACCTGTACGATCAAATGCAGTATTAATTGCTCCAGCCACATCTCCATCGTTAATTAATTTAATACGAGCACCAGCTTTACGAATTTCTTCGATAATCGCTTGATGACGTGGACGATTTAAAACTGTCGCTACAACATCTTCAATATCTTTATTTTTCGCTTTCGCAACCGCACGTAAGTTATCGATAATAGGCGCATCAATATCGACCGCCCCAACTGCTTCTGGGCCAACCGCGATTTTATCCATGTACATGTCAGGAGCATGTAACAAATTACCATGATCTGCAATTGCAATAACAGCAAGAGCATTCCATCCACCAGCTGCTACAATGTTTGTCCCTTCTAAAGGATCAACTGCAACGTCTACACGTGGTCCATATCCTGTACCTAATTTCTCTCCGATATACAGCATTGGCGCTTCGTCCATCTCACCTTCACCAATGACAACTGTACCTTTCATCGGAATTGTATCAAATACGTCACGCATAGCTGATGTTGCTGCACCGTCTGCCTCATCCTTTTTCCCGCGTCCCATCCAACGCGCTGATGATAAAGCTGCAGCCTCTGTTACACGTACTAACTCCATAGATAAACTTCTTTCCACGATAATCCCTCTCCTTTAAGTCTTTATATATTCTGCCGTATTTTGTGAACCGTGTTTCTCTACAAAGTATACTTCCGCAAGTAGTGATACTTCGCTTCCCCCTTGCGGAAGTATCACTTATGCGTTCTTCATCTCTTCAATTTCTTGACTTGTCATTTGTTCCCGCCAAATGTTTGCGCCAAGACCTTTAAGCTTGTCTACTATATTTTCATAGCCTCGATCAATGTGCTCAAGTCCGGTTACTTCTGTAATTCCATCCGCCATTAACCCTGCAATAACAAGGGCCGCTCCAGCTCGCAAATCACTCGCTTTCACTTTTGCACCTTGCAATAAAATAGGACCAGTTACAATTGCCGAACGACCTTCTACTTTAATTTGTGCATTCATACGACGTAACTCATCAATGTGTTTAAAGCGTGCGCCGTAAATCGTATCTGTTACAACACCCGTTCCGTGCGCCTTTGTTAAAAGCGTCGTAAATGGTTGTTGTAAATCTGTTGGGAATCCTGGATACACAAGCGTTTTTATATCAACTACTTTTAACCTTCTATTACCGTTCACTGTAATTTGGTCATCGTTCGTTTCAACTTGGACACCAGCTTCTCTTAACTTCGCTGTAACTGACTCTAAATGTTGAGGAATAACATTATCAACCGTTACTTCTCCTCCTGATGCAGCTCCTAAAATCATATACGTACCCGCTTCAATACGATCCGGAATAATCGTATGATGACAACCGTGCAGTGAATCCACACCATCAATTCGAATTACATCTGTGCCAGCACCTTTAATACGTGCACCCATACTTGTTAACAATGTAGCTACATCAATAATCTCTGGTTCTTTTGCTGCGTTTTCAATAACGGTTCTACCCTTCGCTCGCACAGCTGCCAGCATAATATTAATCGTAGCTCCTACACTAACAACATCTAAATAAATACGTGCCCCTCGCAATTCATCTGCTCTTAAATAAATCGCACCCTGTTCATTCGTAACATGTGCACCTAACGCTTCAAACCCTTTAATATGCTGATCAATCGGCCTCGGTCCTAAATGACATCCACCTGGAAGCCCAATAACAGCTTTTTTAAAACGGCCAAGCATCGCACCCATTAAATAATAAGAAGCACGCAATTTTTTCACTTTTCCATTTGGTAAAGGCATTGCAACCATGTTAGAAGGATCGACTACCATCTCTTCCTCCTGTCCATAAGTTACCCTTCCTCCAATTTCCTCTAGCAAGTCTCCTAACATTTTCACGTCCGAAATATTAGGGACACCACCAATAGTTACTGGAGTATCTGCTAAAATTGTCGCTGGAATTAGTGCAACGGCGCTATTCTTTGCACCACTCACTCGAATTGTTCCATTTAAAGCTCTTCCGCCTTCAATTAGCAATTTTTCCATATTGAGCTCCCTTCTTGTGAATGTATTTACTTTCTATACCTGTATAGAAAGCTCCCCTTAAGAATCTCAATCACTCTTTCCACCCTAACACTCAATAAATAGGAAACCATTATCTTCATTTCTTCTGTAGTACGACTAGATAAAGATTAACTATTCATCGAATTTACTTTATCAATTTAGATACGTTATCACATTTATTTAATAGGACTATGCACATTATTTTCTACTTCAAAAACAAAATGATAAAAATCTTTAGACTTGTTCACGCTTTCATTATACAACGAAAGGAAACCGTCTAAAAGACTAGACGGTTTCCAAAACGGAATTTTATTCTTACGCTTTACCGTTAGAACCGAATTCACGCATTTTACCAGCAACAGTTGCTTTAATAGCGTCGCGGCCAGGTCCAATAAATTTACGAGGATCGTAAACTTCTTGGTCTTTGCTTAATACTTCACGAACAGCTTTTGTAAACTCGATTTGGTTCTCAGTGTTTACGTTAATTTTTGAAGTACCTAAAGAGATAGCTTTTACGATATCAGCAGTTGGGATACCAGTACCACCGTGTAATACTAAAGGTACGCCAGTGAAGTCACGAACTTGTTCCATTTCAGCGAATCCTAAGTTAGGCTCACCTTTGTAAGGACCGTGTACAGAACCTAAAGCTGGAGCTAGGCAATCGATACCTGTTGCTTCAACAAGGTGCTTACACTCTGCTGGGTCAGCGTAAATTACGCCTTCAGCGATGATGTCGTCTTCTTGTCCGCCAACTGTTCCAAGCTCAGCTTCAACAGATACGTTACGAGCGTGTGCGTATTCTACTACTTTTTTAGTAGTTTCAACGTTTTCTTCGAATGGGTGGTGAGAAGCGTCGATCATTACAGATGTGAAACCTGCATCGATTGCTTCTTTACATTTTTCGAAGCTTGAACCATGGTCAAGGTGAATCGCTACAGGAACAGTGATGTTCATTTCTTCGATTAAAGCTTTAACCATAGCTACAACTGTTTTAAAACCAGTCATATGACGAGCTGCACCCTCAGATACACCTAGGATTACAGGAGATTTTTCTTCTTCCGCAGCAGCTAAGATAGCTTGAGTCCACTCTAAGTTGTTCATGTTGAATTGACCAACTGCGTATTTTCCTTCTAGTGCTGTGTTTAGCATTTCTTTCATAGAAACTAAAGGCATGGTGAATCCTCCTAAAAAACGTTTTTTGTATCCGATAAGTTCTTATCGCTGGTAGTATGACCAGAATAAGGTAAAATATGTATATTTACATACCGGACTTTTTTCTACACTCAATAGGATAACAACTTGTACTCAAAAACTCAACCGTATTCACCTGCTCAATAGTCCATGTAAACGCTTTTTTCCATATTTTTTATAAAAAATTCATTTTTTAAGCCTCTACAGCAAGCTGATCTCTCACTGCTTGACGAATTTCATCAATATCAAACGGTTTAGCAAAGTGCATTAAAGCTCCTAAATCTTTTGCTTCTTGGATCATATCAAGCTCTCCATAAGCAGTCATTAAAATTACTTTAATACTCTCATCAATTTCCTTTACATGTTTTAAAATCTCTATACCATCCATACCTGGAATTTTCATATCTAACACTACTAAATCTGGATTATCCTTTTTCACGATATCTAAAGCTTGAAATCCATTCGCTGCTTGGAATGTCTGATAACCTTCTTTTTGGAACACTTCATGTAATAACACACGAATGCCATATTGATCATCAACGATTAAAATTTTCCCTTCCATAACTCCCAACCTTTCTGTGTAAGTACAAGATTTAAAGCTTCTTATATCTTAACGATTAATTTTCGCTATTCTTTGGCAAATTCCTTCCTATTCTTTCTTATTTTACCGTTTCCTATTTTGTTATGCCACCTTCGATTTCACCTTTCTAAAAAAATAAACTATAATGAAAGCCGGTAAACACGTACGAAGGGAGTAGCATTATGTTAAAAATTTTTTCAACTCAATTAAGTGGTTATTTCTCCAGGGTTTCTCAAAAAGAGGAAATGAATATAGAAGATAGCGCCCGTCTACTTGCTCAAGCATTAGTTGGCGATGGTTTCATTTATTTACATGGTACAAATGAAATGGAGGGCGTTGTTGCCGAAGCTTTATCCGGTGCTGAACCAATGAAGCAAGCAAAACGATTATTTGAAAATGGTAAAGAAGTAGAAGTAACTTCTGCAGATCGTGTACTTCTTATTAGCCGTTTTTCAACAGATGAAGAAGTTGTAGCAATGGCAAAAAAACTTCAAGCCGATGGACACTCTATTGTCGGTATCTCTGCTATTCAAGAAGGTACTGAATCGCTAGAACAATATACAGATGTACATATTGATACAAAGCTGTTAAAAGGTCTTATTCCAGATGATGAAGGCAATCGCTACGGATTCCCAAGTTTAATGATAGCTTTATTTGCATATCATGGGATCAAATTTACAATCGATGAAATGTTAAATGAATATTAAAAAAAGCGCCCTATTTCAGGCGCTTTTTTTTATTACTTGCTCTCTTTATTCGTAATAGAAGCTCTTACGAAGTCATGGAACAATGGTTGTGGACGATTTGGACGAGAAACTAGTTCTGGGTGGAACTGTGCTGCCACGAACCAAGGGTGATCTTTTAATTCAATGATTTCAACTAGACGGCCGTCTGGGCTTGTACCAGAGAATACAAATCCTTCTTTTTCCATATCCGGACGGAATTGATTGTTGAACTCATAACGATGACGATGACGCTCATATACAACCGGCTCATTGTAAGCACTGTAAGCATTTGTTTCTTCAGCAAGCTTACATGGGTATAGGCCAAGACGAAGTGTACCACCTAAGTCTTCTACATCTTTTTGTTCTGGTAATAAGTCAATGATTGCATAAGGTGTGTCAGGATTAATTTCAGAAGAGTTAGCTCCTTCTAATCCTAATACGTTACGTGCAAATTCGATTGATGCAAGTTGCATACCTAAGCAAATTCCTAAGAATGGTACTTTGTTTTCACGAGCATATTGAATTGCAACGATTTTACCTTCTACACCACGATCGCCGAATCCACCAGGTACAAGGATACCATCTGTGTCGCCAACTAATTCTTGTACGTTCTCTGGTGTTACGTGTTCAGCATTTACCCATTTCACTTCTACATCTGTGTCGAATGAATAACCCGCATGACGAAGTGCTTCTACAACAGAAATGTATGCATCTTGAAGCTCTACGTATTTACCAACAAGAGCAATTTTTGTTTTCTTAGAAAGGTTACGTACTTTATTAACTAGCGCAGTCCACTCTGTCATATCTGCAGCTGGATTGTCTAATTTTAAGTGATCGCAAACGATTTGGTCCATATTTTGCTCTTGAAGAGATAATGGAACCGCATATAAAGTATCTGCATCGCGTGCTTCGATAACTGCTTTTGTATCAATGTCACAGAATAATGCAAGCTTGTCTTTCATATCTTGAGAAACAGGCAATTCTGTACGAACAACGATAATATTTGGTTGAATACCTAAGCTGCGAAGCTCTTTAACGCTATGTTGCGTTGGTTTTGTTTTCATTTCACCCGCTGCTTTTAGGTACGGGATTAACGTACAGTGAATGTACATTACATTGTCACGACCGATGTCGCTCTTAATTTGACGGATTGCTTCTAAGAATGGTAGAGACTCGATGTCACCAACAGTTCCACCAATTTCTGTAATAACAACGTCCGCGTTTGTTTCGCGACCAGAACGGTATACACGCTCTTTAATTTCGTTAGTAATGTGAGGAATAACCTGAACTGTTCCTCCTAGGTATTCACCACGACGCTCTTTTTGAAGAACTGAAGAGTAAATTTTACCTGTTGTTACGTTGCTGTATTTGTTTAAGTTGATGTCGATGAAACGCTCATAGTGACCAAGGTCTAAGTCAGTTTCTGCACCATCATCTGTTACGAATACCTCACCGTGTTGGTATGGGCTCATAGTCCCTGGGTCTACGTTAATGTATGGATCAAACTTTTGAATCGTTACGTTTAAACCACGATTTTTTAAAAGTCTTCCTAGAGATGCTGCTGTAATACCTTTTCCTAAAGACGATACTACACCGCCTGTTACAAAAATATACTTAGTCATGAAAAAGCTCCCTCCTATTTTGCTGTTATATAATCACCGTTGCAAAGCGCAACGTATGTAGATAACACTGTATCCATCTTATTGTTAGACTCTTTTTATTTTCTAAACAAAAAACAAAAAAGAAAATTGCTCCCCTCATCACAAAAAGTAATAAGTAGGGAGCAATTTTCTTTTATATTTACACTTTAAAAGTATTATCGTCCTTTTTTAAAGAGCCCAAAAATGATTCTACATGGACGATAATGAAAAGTCAAGAACTACAGTTCTTCCTCTTCTTCTTCTTCAGTTTCATCGTACTCAAGTTCTTCTTCGGCGAAGTCATCGTCATCATCTTCATCTAAATCATCAAGATCTTCGTCATCTCCGTCTTCTTCTTCAAGAACCTTGTCCAAATCTTCTACCTCTTCTTCTTCATTTCCGTCTGCATCGTCGAAGTCTTCATCTTCTTCAATGTAGTCGTCAAAACCGTCTTCTTCAACTTTACGTTTCTTCTTCGGTTTTGGTTGAGGCAAGATTTCTTCATCAATTTGCTCATATGGGTACCAGCTGCGTAGCCCCCAACGATTTTCTCCTAAATTAATGAAACGTCCATCGATGTTTAAATCTGTATAAAATTGTGCGAGTTTCGCATTAACTTGCTCTTGAGATAGTCCCAGCACTTGAGCGATTTCTTGAACCAACTCGTTGAATGTCGTTGCTTGTCTTTTATCCCCTAAAACGCTATGTACAACTTCAATCATTGAACATTCTTTTAGCTCTTCTGGTGAATATTGCTTAAAATTCACTTATGCGGCACTTCCTTTCTTCAAATATAACCTTATATATAACGGTCTGCTTAAAAAAATCCATACTATTCATTATAAACAAAAGTCGCACAAATATGCTACAAAAAAAACGGGAAACTTTAATATGGTAATAAAATTATAATTTGTCTATTCCTTATTTCGGAAACATATGCGCTCCTTGCAGTACATACCTAATTTGCATTTCTGTATATTCTTCAAGCGTATACAGTTTTTGCAAGGCCCAACGTCTAAATCCCCACATTTGTCCTTGTATGAAAATGTTATGTGCAAGAAGCTGTATCTCTTTTTTATTTAATGTAAATGTCCCATTTTCTGTACACTGCTCTAAAATATTCTCAAACATCCCGACCATTTGAAATTCTTTTTCTAATACGTACGGGAGCGATTCTTTCGGTAAAAAACGTACCTCTTGATACATTATTAATACTTCTTCCTGCAATTCGTCCATCACTTTAAAGTAATTCGTTATCGCTATCTTTAAACTTTCTATACTCCCTTTTTCTGTACACACTACTTCCTCTAATCTTTCTTTTACATGTTCATAAATACTATCACAAACTAAATATAAAACATCATCTTTTGTACGAATGTACTCATAAAGTGTTCCAATACTAAACCCAGCCGCCTTCGCAATCTCTCTCGTTGTTGTACGCGGGAACCCTTTTTGCTTAAATAATTGCACCGCACCTTTAATCATTTGTTCACGTCTTAACGCAACTAATTTTTCATCTTTCACGGACGCATGCACATTATGTTTAACCATCCCCTTCACCTCTCTCTATTATTTTTTGGAAGGAAAAAGCGTAGGAAAATACCTACGCTTTCGTTCCTACTTCGTTAACATACGAGAAATTACAAGCCTTTGAATCTCTTGTGTTCCCTCATATATTTGTGTAATCTTTGCATCCCGCATATAACGCTCTACTGGATAATCTTTCGTATAACCGTAACCACCAAATACTTGTACCGCTTCAGTCGTCACCTTCATCGCTGTATCGCCTGCAAATACTTTTGACATCGCTGACTCTTTCCCGTACGGAAGCCCTTCCGATTCAAGCCAAGCCGCTTGGTATGTTAGAAGACGCGCCGCCTCCACATCCGTTGCCATATCTGCAAGTTTAAAGCCAATTCCTTGCTGCGCCGCAATTGGTTTCCCAAACTGATGACGCTCTCTTGCATATTCTACAGAAGCATCTAAAGCCCCTTGCGCAATACCGACTGCTTGTGCGGCAATACCATTACGGCCGCCATCTAATGTTTGCATCGCAACTTTAAATCCTTGGCCCTCTTCCCCTAGTAGATTCTCTACAGGAATACGGCAATCTTCGAACATAATTTCAGTTGTTGGTGAAGAGCGAATCCCTAACTTGCTTTCCTTCTTCCCAACTGAAAATCCTGGTGTATCACTTTCCACAATAAACGCGCTCGTACCACGCTGCTTCGATTCAGGATCAGTTAACGCAAAAACAACATAAATATCAGCAATACCGCCATTTGTAATAAAGATTTTCGATCCATTTAAAATGTAATGGTCTCCATCTCGTTTCGCAGTTGTCCTCATTCCGCCAGCATCTGAACCAGAACTTGGCTCCGTTAAACCGTATGCGCCAATTTTCGTTCCTTCTGCCATCGGTCGTAAAAACTTTTGCTTTTGCTCTTCTGTTCCAAATTTAAAAATTGGCCAACCAGCAAGTGAAGTATGTGCAGACAGCGTTACACCTGTTGAAGCACAAACACGAGATAATTCTTCGATAGCGATTACATATGCTAAGTAATCGCTTCCAATTCCGCCGTATTCTTCAGGCCACGGAATGCCGGTTAAACCAAGCTCTGCCATTTGATCAAATAGCGCGCGATCAAATCTCTCTTCTTCATCACGCTCAGCTGCCGTCGGTGCTACTTCGTTCTTAGCAAAATCCCGAACCATTTTTCTTATCATTTCATGTTCTTCTGATAGTTTAAAATGCATGCCCGTCTCCCCCTTGTTCTTTTATAAAGCTCGACTAATAACAAGTTTCTGTATCTCACTCGTTCCTTCATATATTTGTGTGATTTTCGCATCACGGAAAAATCGTTCTACTGGATAGTCTTTCGTATAACCGTAACCACCAAATACTTGCACCGCTTCAATCGCAACTTCAACAGCCGTCTTAGAAGCGAATAATTTCGCAATAGATGCCTCTTTACCACATGGTAATCCTTGTGCTCTTAGCGATGCCGCTCTATATACGAGTAATCGCGCTGCTTCTACACTAGTTGCCATATCTGCAAGTTTGAATCCGATTCCTTGCTGCGCTGCAATTGGCTTTCCGAATTGCTCACGTTCTTTCGCGTAATCAATTGCACATGCAAGCGCTGCTTCCGCAATTCCTAAAGCCTGTGCACCAATTCCAATTCGTCCAACATCTAAATTCGCCATCGCTACCTTAAATCCTTGTCCTTCTTCACCAAGTAAATTCTCAGCCGGCACTTTCATATCTTCGAACGTAAGTTGTACTGTGCGAGAACCGAGAAGTCCCATTTTATGCTCATCTTTTCCAATAATTAAGCCCGGTGTATCTTTCTCTACTATAAATGCAGAAATCCCACTTTTTCCTGCCTCTGGATTTGTAGAAGCGAATACAATGTATGTACTTGCTTCACCACCATTTGTAATAAATACTTTCGATCCATTAATAATGTAGTGATCGTCTTTCTTTACAGCTCTCGATTTCAAACTCCCTGCATCTGATCCTGCATTCGGTTCTGTTAGAGCAAATGCACCTAAATATTCACCAGTCGCAAGTTTAGAAACATATTTCTGCTTCTGGTCTTCCGTTCCGAAGTATAAAATCGGATTCATTCCAACTGACGTATGTACAGCTAAAATTACACCAACCGTTGCACTTACCTTTGAAATTTCCTCAATTGCTAAGATATAAGAAATAAAATCCATTTCTGCCCCGCCATATTTTGCAGGCGCTGGAATACCCATTAGTCCAAGCTCACCCATCTTTTGCAAAACCTCTTTCGGGAACACCCCTTGTTCCATACTAGGAACAAAGGGAGCTATTTCCTTCTGCGCAAAATCTCGAACCATTTTCCTCATCATTTGTTGCTCTTCAGTAAAATGAAAATTCATGTACTTCGCCTCCGTTTGCTATATATCTTTTTAACAATTTGGTAAGACCACTATTTTAATAAAGGGAGGATTTTATTCGTAAACGTAGAAGCCACGACCCGTTTTACGTCCTAACCATCCTGCATTCACATATTTGCGTAATAATGGACATGGGCGATATTTACTATCACCTAATCCTTCATGCAACACTTCCATAATGTATAAACATGTATCTAAACCGATAAAATCAGCGAGCGTTAAAGGCCCCATCGGATGATTCATACCGAGTTTCATTACTTCATCAATCGCTTCTTTCGTCGCTACACCTTCATATAACGTATAGATTGCCTCGTTAATCATCGGCAATAAAATACGGTTCGATACAAACCCTGGGAAATCATTTACTTCAACTGGTACTTTACCAATTTTCTTCGTAATATCCTCAATCGTTTCATATACCGCATCATCTGTAGCCAAACCACGAATAATTTCAACAAGCTTCATAACCGGAACTGGATTCATAAAGTGCATACCGATTACTTTCTCCGGACGTTTCGTTACCGCTGCAATTTCTGTAATTGGTAGAGATGACGTATTCGTCGCTAAAATTGCGTGTTCTGGAGCAATTTCATCTAGATTCGCAAAGATTTTCTTTTTAATATCCATTTTCTCAACAGCTGCTTCAATAATAAGGTCCGCTTCCTTCACACAATCTAAATCAAGCGTTACTGTAAGGCGATTTAACGTTGCTTCCTTCTCTTCTTCCTTCATGCGCCCTTTTTCTACCTGACGCGCTAAGTTTTTCGTAATAATAGCCAATCCTCTGTCTAATTGCTCTTGTTTTAAATCTTGTACCTTCACATCATATCCTGCCATTGCACATACTTGCGCAATTCCCGATCCCATTTGTCCCGCACCAATTACAACTATTTTTTGTACACCCATTCTTTCTTCCCCCTTAATATAAATTGTTAATAAATCAAAAATTACCTACACGTAAATTAACGAACTTCAATCATAATTGCATCGCCTTGACCGCCACCGCTACAAATCGAAGCAATTCCAATTCCGCCACCGCGCTGCTTCAGTGCGTGAATAAGTGTAACGATAATACGTGCTCCACTTGCTCCAATCGGATGTCCCATTGCCACTGCGCCGCCATTTACATTCAATTTGTCTGGGTCAATTCCTGCAATCTCTGTACTTGCAATTGCTACCGCTGCAAATGCTTCATTAATCTCGAATAAATCGATATCTTCAATTGTCTTGCCTGTTTTTTTCAACAATTCGTTAATTGCATAACCTGGCGTTCTTGGGAAATCTTTAGACTCCACTGCAATTGCCGTATGTGCCAAAATTGTCGCTAATGGCTTTCTTCCTTCTTGCTTCGCTCTATCTTCGCTCATTAGTACAAGTGCAGCACCACCATCATTTAGTCCTGGTGCATTACCCGCTGTCACTGCTGATGTCTTATCAAATACAGGTTTTAATTTTGCTAATTTTTCAATCGTTGTATCCGCGCGCGGCGCCTCATCTTTTGCAACGACAATAGGATCGCCTTTTCTTTGCGGAATCGTTACTGGTACGATTTCCTCTTCAAAACGTCCTTCTTTATGTGCCGAAACCGCACGTTGATGGCTACGGTACGCCCATTCATCTTGCGCTTCGCGAGAGATTCCATCTTCCTTCGCAACTTCTCCGCCATAAACACCCATGTGTATACCTGAAAATGCGCATGTTAAACCGTCAGCAACGTTTAAATCAATCACTTCGTTGTTGCCCATTCTGTATCCCCATCTTGCTCCGCGTAAAATGTAAGGACTATTACTCATCGACTCCATACCGCCAGCTACAATAAGTGATTGATCACCAGTACGAATAATTTGATCCGCTAACGTAACCGCACGAAGCCCTGATGCACAAACTTTATTCACTGTTTCCGTCTGCACTTCCCAAGGGATTCCAGCAGCCCTCGCAGCTTGGCGTGATGGAATTTGTCCCTGTCCACCTTGAATAACTGTTCCGAATATAACTTCTTCAACATCATTAGCAGAAACGTTTGCTCTTTCAAGCGCTGCTTTAATTGCAATTCCCCCAAGTTCTGTTGCTTTCACGTCTTTTAAAGATCCTCCAAATTTCCCAACCGGTGTTCTTGCAGCACTTAAAATAACTGTTTTACTCATATCTATTTCCCCCATCTCTTTTTTTAGCACCGAGCGCTCGCTCGGTGTTCTTACGTTGAGAAGAGGTGCAATGATTGCACCTCTCTAAAGTTGTATTCATGCTTGCAAATTACATCGCTTCTTTCTTCTGTCCGATAACAGAGCGTTCTAAAATCTCTGTTACGTCAAGAGTTTGAACCTTCTCTTCTACTTCTTTTGCTTTCGTCCCATCACTAATCATCGTTAAGCAATATGGACAACCTGTACCGATAATGGATGGCTCTACAGCTAGTGCTTGTTCTGTGCGAGCAACGTTAATACGTGAACCTGCTGTCTCTTCCATCCACATTAGGCCACCACCTGCGCCACAACACATTCCTGTTTCACGGTTACGTGCCATTTCTACAAGATTCACACCAGGAATTGCTTTCAAAATGTCGCGCGGTGCTTCGTATACTTCGTTGTATCTTCCTAAATAACAGGAATCATGGTACGTAACTGTTTCCTCAATAGCGTGAACAGGTTTTAAGCGTCCTTCTTTCACCCACTGAGCTAACAATTCTGTATGATGATAGACTTCTGCTTGCAAGCCAAAGTCTGGATACTCATTTTTAAATGTGTTATAAGCGTGAGGATCAATCGTAACGATTTTCTTCACTCCTGCTTTTTCAAATTCCTCGATGTTCTTTGTCGCCATCTCTTGGAAGACAAATTCATTTCCAAGACGTCGCGGTGTATCCCCAGAATTCTTTTCTTTATTACCAAGTATCGCAAATGAAATGCCTGCTTCGTTCATTAACTTCGCAAATGATATCGCAATCTTCTGACTACGATTATCATATGATCCCATTGAACCAACCCAGAATAAATATTCGAACTCCTCGCCAGCTTTCGATTTTTCTTTTACAGTTGGAACCGTTACTTCATCATCACCTTGGCGCCAAGTTTCACGCTCTTTACGGTTCAGTCCCCATGGATTCCCTTGACGCTCGATGTTTGTCATCGCACGCTGCGCTTCCGCGTCCATCTTTCCTTCTGTTAAAACGAGATAGCGGCGTAAATCAATAATTTTGTCAACGTGCTCATTCATAACCGGACACTGGTCTTCACAGTTACGGCACGTTGTACAAGCCCAAATCTCTTCCTCTGTAATAACATCTCCGATTAAACTCGGATCGTAAGCTAGCGTTGTAGCTGCTGATTCTTGTTGCCCTTTCCCAGCTGCCATCATCGCTAACTGATTTCCTTGTGTATTATTAAAAGCAACTACTGGAACCCACGGTGCTTTTGATGTCACTGCTGCTCCTTTATCAGTTAAATGATCGCGCAGTTTTAAAATTAAATCCATCGGCGATAACATTTTCCCTGTTCCTGTTGCCGGGCACATATTTGTACAGCGACCACACTCTACGCAAGCGTATAAATCAATAAGCTGATTTTGTCTAAAGTCTTCGATTTTACCAACACCAAATGTTTCTTGCGTTTCATCTTCAAAGTCAATCTTTTCAAGTTTCCCTGGATTTGAAAGACGACCGAAGAAAACGTTGGCTGGTCCCGCAATTAAATGCGCGTGTTTTGATTGTGGAACATACACTAAAAACGTTAACAAAATTAGTAGATGCACCCACCAAGAGAAATAGAACACAGAAATGGCTACGGTTTCATTTATTCCCGAGAAAACGTAAGCGATTGCAGAAGCGATTGGTTCACTCCATGAAAGCTCCTCGCCATGCCATATAATTCCCATCCCATTACCGAGTAGCACAGAAACCATTAAGCCACCAATAAAGATAAGAACAAGGCCTGATTTAAAATTACGTTTTAAACGAACTAGCTTCTCAACATAACGTCTATGAAAAGCCCAAAAGACTGCAATTAAAATAACAAGTGTGACAATTTCCTGGAAGAATGTAAATGCAGGGTATAGTGGTCCAAGTGGAAGATGTGATCCTGGTGCGAGTCCTTTCCAAACGAAGTCAATTGCTCCAAATTGGACAAGAATAAATCCGTAAAAGAACATAACGTGAATAATGCCGCTCTTCTTATCTTTCAGCAGCTTTTTCTGACCGAAAACATTGACTTTAAGGAGATCCCAACGCTCTTTAAAACGACGGTCAAATTCAATCTTTTTTCCTAACTGTATGTAGGCCATCCTCGTTCGTATAAGATACACAAACAAATATCCCGCATAAGCAATAACAGCAATGGCAGCCAGCCAATTCATGATCAGTAAGCTATTCATTTTTATGCTACCCCTCTCTTTGTAAGCCCTCTTTCTTTTTTAGAATCTTCAAAAACATATAATTTTCTGAATTTTTTCCCTTATCTTCATTATATAATGAGTGAGCATTCAGTCAACAGTTTTTTTGTTATACAACAACATATTTTTTAATAAAGCTGTTTATTTCGGTGAAACTATAAAGTGAAACTTTAATCAGTAGAGCGCGATTTATTCCCTACTGATTATTAGTCTCAACAATCGGGCTTTACCGGACAACCAGCAAAATGAAGGTGAAAAGAATGCAAAGGAGGGAATTCACTTATGTTCTTCTTATCTCTCTTGCTACTATGCGTTACTCTTTGGATCACAATTGACCTTTTATATGGGAGGATTCTTCATTTAAAGCGTGTGCGCTCTCGTACTTTCCCTTTACGTCAAAGTAATTTTCACCTTTATACATACGGGCAAGATTTATATGATGCTTTATTTACTGATATACAACAAGCAAGGCACCATGTGCACGTTTTATTCTTCATTGTCAAAAACGATAAAATCAGTCGTGAATTTTTAAAGTTACTTATCGATAAGGCACAAGAAGGAATTGAAGTAAGACTTTTACTCGATCGATTGGGAAGCCATCATTTATCAAACGAGGCAATTCGTTCCCTACAAAAACACGGCGTCTCTTTTTCATTTTGTCATAAAATGAAATTTCCGTTCCTTTTCTTTTCTGCCAATCAAAGAAACCATAGAAAAATTACAGTTATTGACGGGAAAATTGGTTATATTGGTGGATTTAATATTGGAGAAGAATATTTAGGGCATAATCAAAAATTAGGATTATGGCGCGATTATCATTTACGTCTTACAGACGAAGGTGTACAAGATTTGCAAAAACAATTTTTACATGACTGGTTTGATGATACAAGCCAAAACTTATTGGATACTTCTCTTTATTTTCCGAAACTGCAACCTGGTACCATCCAACATCAATTTATTCCGACAGATGGGGCCTATTTACAACATACCTTTTTACACTTAATTGAAAATACAGAAAAAGAACTCTTTATCGGTACACCATATTTCATTCCTGGAAAAAAAATTATGAACGCATTATTAAAAGCACGAAAACGTGGAGTTCAAATCACGATTCTCGTTCCAGAAAAAGCTGATCACGCCCTTGTTCGAGAAGCAAAATTTCCATATTGCCGAAAGTTAATACAAGCCGGGTGTAATATTTACGCATTTCAACAAGGTTTTTTTCACGCTAAAGTTATTATAGCGGACGATTATATTTGTGATATCGGAACTGCAAACTTTGATATGAGAAGTTTATATATTAATCATGAAATCAACTGCCTTTTATATGATAAACATTTTATACAAACAGTAAAAGACAAATTCCATGAAGATCTAGAAAACGCGTCATTACTTTCCTTTAAAGATGTTAGCCCCCTTTCTCTTATTGATAGAGGGAAAGAATGGATAGGAACGGTATTTGCTTTCTTCTTGTAGGAAAGATAATGAGTAAAAAGAGGTGTATCACATATGATTATGCGGTTTGGATATGTCTCACATGCAATGGCGCTGTGGGACTGTTCTCCTGCCAAAACGATGACGTTTACAAGCTTTCAAAAGCTCAGCAAACAAGAACGAGAAGATAAATTGTACGATGTTACAAGACAAAATCTTGAGCATACAATACGTATTCTTCATTACAATATAGCGCATGAAATTCCTTTATATCGTTTATCCTCTTCCATCGTCCCACTTGCAACACATCCCGAAGTAGAGTTCGATTATATCGGGGCATTTACACCGCTTTGGCGTAAAATTGGGGCATTAATTAAAGAACACAATTTACGAGTAAGTTTTCATCCAAATCAATTTACGCTATTTACAAGTGACAAGCCACATATTACAACTAATGCGATTACAG
Organism: Bacillus cereus group sp. BfR-BA-01309; assembly: GCF_022664315.1. NCBI lineage: Bacteria > Bacillati > Bacillota > Bacilli > Caryophanales > Bacillaceae > Bacillus > Bacillus cereus group sp. BfR-BA-01309. Next base: position 168,433 of record NZ_JAKUHE010000003.1, on the reverse strand, counting down.
ATATGACCTATCATTATAAAGTATTAGATGCAATAGGAATTGCAGATTCTTCCTATATTAATATCCATGTAGGTGGTGCCTATGGAAATAAAGAACAAGCGGTTGGACGTTTCCATGAAAATATAAAAAAACTTCCTACACATATAAAAAAGCAAATGACGCTTGAAAACGATGATAAAACATATACAACTGCTGAAACTTTATCTATTTGCAAAAAAGAAAAGATTCCATTCGTATTCGATTATCATCATCACCTAGCAAATCTTTGCGAGGAACCGCTAGAATTGTTACTTCCTGCAATTTTTGAAACTTGGTCACATACAAATATCCCTCCTAAAGTTCACATTTCCTCCCCTAAATCCAAAAAAGAATTTAGGGCCCATGCTGAATATATTGATTTAGAGTTTATTAAGCCTTTCTTACACATTGCAAAAAAAATCAATCATAATTTCGATATTATGATTGAAAGTAAACAGAAAGATTTAGCAATGCTGCAATTCATACATGAATTATCCTCTATAAGAGGGATAAAAAGAATAAATGGCGCAATATTACAATGGTAAATTGTAACATTGCGCCATTTTTTTTTAAAAGTAATTCTTATAGTAAAAATGTTCCTATTTTATATGCTATTATTTAAATTAGCATTTTCCCCCTGAGATTCAACTTTATTGAAACGGAGTCATAATATGATTAATCAAAAAAAGTATGTACAATTTGTCATAATTTATATTTGTATATTTTCTCTTTGGATATCCTTTATTCCAAATGAGTGGAATATAAAAGAAATTGGAATCCTTTTCTTATTTTGTTTTGCTGCAATCTTTTCTTGTTATTGCTCATATAAAGCAATTAAGAAAATGAAGCGCGGTGATAAACTATTTTGGGTGTTATTATTATGCACTTGCCTATGCGGATTGGCTATGGAGATAACTTTATTTCTTCATTCACTTTCTATATATGATCAAGTCATATTCTCATATAGGGCACTACCTTTTTTCATCATACAATATATTTTACTCTTTTCTGCCTTCGCTATAAAGTTCATAAAACATTACTCTATTAGAGGCCTTGCTCAATTCTCATTCGATAGCATCTTTATCGTTATTATGAATATTTATTTCACCTTAACGTTTATTTTGGATCTTTCAAGCTTCGGTATGCTAACAAAGGGTACGTGGGTTTTAATTGGGTACTTTATCGCACAATCATTAGTAATTTACGCCGTTATTAGCCTATATAGAAGAGAACAATATTCTTCTAGTAGAATCTCATTAATTATCGGCTTTACTATCATACTCGTGTACGGATATATACAACTATTCCAGTTAAACACAGGAATGCAAACTTCTGCTGAAGTCTCTTATTTAATACATACCGCTTCAACTTTATTAATCGGTTTATCGTCCATACTATACATTTTAGATAAACCAATGCAACATGAAACAAAAGCGAAATATTATCGATTCGATTATGTACGCTTTATATTACCTTATTTTAGTATAATCATTACTTTTTCCTTCATTATCATTCAACCTTGGGATGATAAGTTTATGTTAATCGGTCTCGTATTATCACTTATTTTATTATTCTTACGACAACTTTACATGTGGAAAGATAATAAAGTATTAATCGATACATATGAACAGCTGACTACACAACTAGAAGATGAAGTTGAAGAAGGTGCATTTGCATTATCCAAAAGTGAACAACGCTATAAATCTTTATTTGAAGATCATCCCGATGCTGTTTTCTCTTTAAATATGAAGGGTATTTTCCAACATTCTAATAAGGCATGTGAAAGTTTATTTACCGCCTACTATTGTGAAGTAGAAAGTTATTCCCTTTTACACTTTATTGACTCAAAAGACCATGATCTACTAAAGAGAGCGTTACAAATAACGAAAGAAGGTAGACCACAAACTTTAGAAGTTCGCACGAAAGAAAAAGAAGGCTATTACTATTACCTTCACATTACACTCATCCCTACTTTCATAAATAAAGAAGTTGTCGGGATGTTCGGCATAGCACGTGATATTACAACTTTATATGAAAAACAAAAACAAGTAGAACATTTAGCCTTTCATGATGCACTCACAGGATTACCAAATCGTCGAAAATTTGAAAAAGATTTAAAAACTATTTTAAATACAGCTCAAACTAGCGCAAATGATGTTGCCGTCATGTTTCTTGATTTAGATCGCTTCAAAAAAATTAACGATAGGCTTGGTCATGACGTCGGAGATTTATTATTAATTGAAGTAGCAAAAAGATTACGCGGTTGCTTACGTTCAAAGGATGTTGTTGCTCGCCAAGGTGGAGACGAGTTTACAATTCTATTACCAGATATGTACTCAGAAAAAAGTGCGGCTTTTATAGCTGAACAGATTTTAATTATTTTAAACAAACCATTCTTCATTAAAGATGAAGAACTATCTATTACACCGAGTATCGGAATTGCCATGTATCCTGATTATGGAACTGATGTTACTGAATTAATGAAAAATGCCGATATGGCTATGTATTGCGCGAAAGCAAATGGAAAAAATAGATTTGTTTTCTTCTCAAAAGAAATGAGTATCGCACAAAATGAGATTGAATTTTTAGAAGGGGAACTTTCTAAAGCGTTACAACAAAATGAATTTTTCCTTGAGTATCAGCCACAAGTAAGCACAGCAACAAAAAAAATTATCGGTTTTGAAGCACTAATCCGTTGGAAGCATCCAAAACTCGGCATCGTATCTCCTGCCCAATTCATTCCTCTAGCGGAGGAAACCGGATTTATTATTGAACTTGGAAATTGGATTTTACGTACTGCTTGCTTAGAAGCAAAAAGATGGCATAATCAAGGTTTTTCTCACTTGAAAGTTGGTGTGAATTTATCTGTTGTTCAATTTAACCATGCAGATTTAATCCCAACTATTTCAAAGGTTTTAGAAGAAACAGAACTAAAACCGGAAGCACTAGATATTGAAATTACGGAAAGTATTGCAATTAATCAAAATCAATCTGTAGTTACAAAACTAGAACAGCTTCAAAATCTCGGTATTCAAATTTCAATCGATGACTTTGGAACTGGTTATAGTTCTTTAGCTTATTTAACAAAATATCCAATCAACACATTAAAAATTGCTCGAGAGTTTATTTGCGGCATTACAAATAGCCCTTTAGAGGAAGCGATTATCTCTTCCATCATTACACTATCAAAAGAACTAAATTTAGAAGTTATTGCAGAAGGTGTAGAGACGGAAGAACAATGGAAGTTTTTATATGAACAAAACTGTGACCACATTCAAGGATTCTTTATTAGCAAGCCTGTTTCTAGTAAAGATGTTTGGAGGTTACTCCACAAAAAAACAACCGTCTAAGTAAGACGGTTGTTTTTTTAATATTCAAAAGGTAGGTCCGAAGCTAATTGTACCTCTTGATCATTATGAGAAATTACTTGGCTTTTCTCTAAAGCTGTATCTGTTAATGAAATACCCCATGCCATTGCTAACGTTAATAAACTACCAATAAGTAATTTTTTCATATTCCATCACCCACATTTTTTTCTTTTAATATATCATGAAAATTTATCCATACCGTATGCAATTATGCATATCCATTTTTTAGGGTTATTCATTGGTTGATTTTATTTACGATCGCTTCTTTATATGCATGCATTTCTAATATATCAAAAAAGAAACTTGCTTTCTTGTATGTATCTTCAATCTCTGCCTCATCATACTCCAACTTTTCTAGACATTCACCTCTTTGATAGTACAGCTGTCCAATTAATGCCATACTATTAATTCGGCATGATATTTCAATTGCTTTATTTACTTGATAAAGTGACCCTTCATATTGCTCGTCTAAATATAATGCTTTTGCATGATTATATCTTACCTTCACGTCAAATTCTTCATTATCATGCAATGACTCTAATTGTTTTAATATATCTTCAAATAACTCAATACTTTTCTTAAAATAATTATTTTCGGCATAAATATTTGCAATTGCATTCTCTATATAGAGATTTTGGTATACGTCTATTCCAGCTAATTGTTGGTTTAATAATTTTTTTAATTCTAAAATACAATATTCGTAATCGATTTTCTTCAATATGTAAGCTGCTACATGATATTGCCATTGAAGAAACTGCTGGAATTCGGGATGATATTCTTCCTTTTTCAGCTCATTCCATACTCTATTATAAATCTCTTTATATTTTTTTTGCTTACAAAGCATAATGACTTGATCTTTAAACTGTTTTTTTCTCTCAATATCCGAATAAATGAGTACCTCATAAAAGTGAATAATGGGAACTTGTAACTTTGCTGCAATACCTTGCAATATATCCATACTTGGGTATACTGCGCCTGATTCAATTCGGCTCACTTCCGATTGATGACATATGTTCTCGGATAACTGTTTTTGCGTTAATCCCCTCATTACCCTAATTTTCTTAATTTCACTTCCTAATTTTTCTGCGTGCATACTTACTCACCATCCCATTGTAACAATTTAATTTGTTAAGTTGTCATACCACTACAATAATGTGAATTCGACAATTTTTGATATGAAATAATGCATAATATATATAAAATTCGGCAAATTTTTCATACAATCCATCTCATATAATAGACTAGTAATTTCATAGATAAACTATAGAAAATTTGCCCATGCTTTCGTTACATTCGGTCTTCTTTATCCTTTATCAGCAGAAGCTATTCACACCCAAGAACTAGTTAGAAATGAAGTAAACGTTGAAATCGCTCAGCCTAGTTTAACGATTTAAAAATTAACACAACCTCAAAATGATATAAAAATATATGGCGAAAGAGTATTTAAAGGGTGAGATAAACGAGGCTAAAGCTCAACAAGAGTGAGTGACAACTGAAATGAATGTAGATTCCCAACCTACCAATAAAGAAACAAAAGAAAATCAAACCGAAGTTCACCTTGCACAAACTTACAAAAATTACAAAGTATATTGCCAAGATCTTATTGTAAAAGTAGATAAAAATGGAGTAATTACAACTGTTAGTGGTAAAGTTGTCCAAAATTTAGACCAACAACCTAATCTTACTATAACAAATTTTTTGTCGAAAAATGAAGTAAAATCTAAATTACGCGATATACTTCAAATTCTGAGCGATGCGACTGCGACGAAACTCTCTATTGAAATACTTGTTTATGAGAAAAAAGAAGTTTACCACTCATAGGTAAACTTCTTTTCATATCCATCCCTTTTCTTCCGCAATTGTAATTGCCTCAATTCTATTTTTCGCATCAAGCTTCGTTAATACTTCAGAAATGTAATTACGTACTGTTCCAGGTGAAAGATAAAGTGCCTTCGCAATTTCATTTGCCGTCTTTCCTTCTTTCGCAAGTAACAATACTTCTTTTTCACGATCCGATAACGGATTTTGCTCCTGCCATAAGCCGAACATTAAATCTTGAGAGATCTCTCGCTTTCCTTTCATTACATTACGAATCGATGCAGCTAAATCTTCACTTGGGCTATCTTTTAATAAATATCCGTGCACGCCAGCTTTCATAGCTCGTTCAAAATATCCAGGGCGTGCAAATGTTGTTAAAATCATTACCTTACATGCTGATTTTTCTTTCTTTAACGTTTCTGCAACATCTAATCCGCTTTGAATTGGCATTTCAATATCCATAATACTTACATCAGGTTGTAGCGATTCAATTAGTTTTAGCGCTTCTTCCCCGTTCGCAGCTTGCCCAATTACTTCAATATCATCTTCTAGATCAAGTAAGGCCCCCAATGCACCACGAAGCATCCGCTGATCTTCTGCAATAATAATTCGAATCATGCCCTCACCTCATCTTTTCCTGTTCGAATAACAACTGGAACTTTTACTGTTAATAGTGTCCCTGGATTGATCGTACCTAGTTCAACAAACCCATCAATAAGAGCGATGCGCTCCTTCATACCACGAATGCCATTCCCATCGTGGCTTTGATCTGCTAAACCGATTCCGTTATCTTCTACTGTCAAAATTAATTCACCTTGTGATTCTCGTACAGAAACTGTACAACATGTTGCCTTACTATGCTTTACAACATTCGTAACAGCCTCACGTAAACACATTCCCACAATATTTTGCTCAATTGGTGATAACGAACTCGCACTTGCTTCCTGCTTCACTTCTAGTTCGACATTAGCCGCTTGTAAGATCGCCTTTATTTGCTCAAGCTCTTCTTCGACTGTAATCATACGCATATCAGAAATTAATTCCCTTAGCTGCTTTAAAGCGGTACGAGATGTTTGCGTAATTTCCTTTGCTTCCACACTTGCACGCTCCGGATTTTTAACAATTAACTTCTCCACGAGCTGACTTTTTAACGTAATAAGAGATAATGTATGTCCTAATGTGTCATGAAGATCTCTTGCAATCCGTTGCCGCTCTTCACGTTTGACTAAGTCTTTAATTTGTTCGTTTGCTTCGTTTAATTGATTTCTTAATATCTTTTTTTGATTAAAGTTACGCATACCAAAAGGCGCAACAAGCATCAAAATAAGCATCGGGACAGTATTTATAAAGCTTGTAAATGAAAAACCCGCACCATATACAAATGTTATAAGCGTTACAACTAATAAGCTCAATAATATACGGAATATTTTTTTCGTAGGTGCGAATGCTATGGCATTTGATGTGAAAAAACATAAAAAAATAAGATACGGGCTATAAAAAAAGCTAAATACCAAGGCTATAACCAGTTGCATACAAGCCCACATTGCGAACATTTTTGTAACAAAATACAACTGCCGGTATGCTAATACAAAAAGAATTAGCATGCCAGCCCCAAACATTAACCTTGAGCCCTCCTCTTGTGCAAGTGCATAAATCGGAAACGCTAGATACACAAGCCACATATACGGGAAGAAACCCATATGTTTCGGAAAAATCTCAATCCTCTTCTTCTCTATCATTTATACCGCTTCCTGTCTTTTTCTTATATATATTGATACTACAACAAATATAAGGAAATAACCTCCTAGTACCGCGATATTTTCCCAACCAATTGATTTTCCGGCTACAATATCCCATGCACCGCTTCCGAAATGATATGTTGGTGTCCATTCCCCGATAGATCGTAATATTTTCGGAAATATTTCGATTGGCATCCATAGGCCACCAAGAATTGCTAAACACATATTTAAAATATTTGCTAATCCTGCCGCTGCATCAGCCTTCTTAATCGAACCGATTACTGTTCCGAGCGCTAAAAATGGTGTCACGCCTAATAATAACCATAACCCTGCACCAATCCATTGACCAAATGTTAACTGAACATCATTAATTAAAATTCCTGCTATAAAAATAACCAAGATCGAGAATGCATTCACTACTGTTTGAGCAATAATTTTAGCTGCTATATACGCACCCTCTGGAAGTGGTGTGATTTTTAAAAGATGTGTCCACCCTTGCCCTTTTTCCTGAGAAAGTCTCACACCGAAGCTAAAAAGTGCGGTTCCTACAATACTAAACGTCGCCATCGAAATTAAATAATGTGCTTTCCACGCATCTCCGTTTTGTGGCACTTGAACCACATTTGTGAAAATATAGTAAAACATAACCGGCATTAATAATGAGAAAAAGATAAATAATTTATTACGAAATGTACGTAAAACCTCTATTTTGCACTGCATCCATAACGCTCTCATGCGATTCCCTCCTCCTGATTTGCGACAAACTGTTCAAATGCTTCATCAAGACTTCCACGTTCAACTGAAACATCTGTTACAGGTAAGTTCTTTTGATAAATTGCTTTTAAAGTTTCATCTGTATCTTCAGTTGTTAAAGTGAAGTGCCCGTCGTTTGACTGTACTTCTGTTACATTTGGTAATTCTTTTAGTAATTTTGCAGGAATACTTTCCTTTGAATAAAACTTGATTGTTTTTCGTGAAATCGTCGCCTTCATCTCATCTGGTGTACCATCTGCGATAATCTTTCCATTCGCAAACAATAAAATACGATTCGCCAATGCATCCGCTTCTTCTAAATAGTGCGTTGTTAAAATAATTGTTTTCCCTTCACTTGCTAACTTTCGAATTGTTTCCCAAAACGTTCTTCGAGACGTAATATCCATCCCAACTGTCGGTTCATCTAAAAATAGCAATTCGGGATTTCCTGCAAGTGCAAGCGCAAAGTTTAACCTTCTTTTTTGCCCACCTGATAATTTCTCACATCTTTGCTTTCGCTCCGATTCTAAATTTGATAACTGTAGTAACGTTTCTTTCGCTACCGGATTCGTATAATAACTACGGAATAACTCAATTGCCTCTTCCACTGTAATACTATCAATGACACTTACTTCTTGTAGCATCGCACCGAGGCTATTACGAACGTCTCTATGCTTGGGACTCTTTCCAAATATAGAAACCGTTCCTTCCGTCGGATCCTTTAATCCAAGCATCATTGACATCGTCGTCGTTTTCCCTGCACCATTCGGTCCAAGTAGTGCTACGATTTCTCCTTTATTCACATGAAATGAAATGTTATTTACTGCCCTTTTATGTTTAAATGTTTTAGAAACACCATTTACTTCTATAATCTTTTCCATCTCTCCACCCCCGCTGTTTCTCATATTTACATTGTACGTGTTGGAAAACTTAGGAAACAGTATGATGCGTCATGACATCGATATGACAATTGTCATGTATTCCTTATGAGAGGAATCAACCTACATACCGCAAGCGAGTAGCAGGACGAAAATAAACATGATACAATCGGGTAAGATATACATTCGAGGAAGGACAGTGGTTTTCATGATTATTCGTAATGAACAAGATTTAGAAGGCTTACGAAAAATCGGCCGCATCGTTGCACTTGCACGTGAAGAAATGAAAAAAGAAGCGAAGCCAGGTATGACAACGAAAGAGCTTGATTTGATCGGTAAAAAAGTATTAGATGAGCATGGTGCTATTTCTGCACCTGAAAAAGAATATGATTTCCCAGGTGTAACTTGTATTAGTGTAAACGAAGAAGTTGCTCACGGTATTCCAGGAGATCGCGTATTAAAAGAAGGTGACTTAGTAAATGTCGACGTATCTGCTGCACTTGATGGTTATTATGCAGATACAGGTATTTCATTTGTACTTGGAGAAGATGAAGCAAAAGAGAAGCTTTGCCAAGCAGCTGTTGATGCATTTTGGGCAGCAATGAAAAAGGTGAAAGCTGGTTCAAAACAAAACCAAATTGGTCGTGCTGTTTCAAACTTTGCACATAAAAATGGATATAATGTGATTCAAAACTTAACTGGTCACGGTATTGGTCTTAGCTTACATGAAGCACCAAACCACATTTTAAGCTACTTTGACCCAATGGATAATGCGCTTCTAAAAGACGGTCTTGTTATCGCTGTAGAGCCATTCATTTCTATGAAAGCTGATCATATTATCGAGCGCGGCGATGATGGTTGGACATTCGTTACACCTGACAAGAGCCTTGTTGCACAATGTGAACATACAGTTGTCGTAACACGCGGCGAACCGATAATTTTAACAGAAGTATAAAAATAAAAATGACCGTTTTTTAGAATTTTTCTACTAAAACGGTCATTTTTATTTTTTGGAAAATATTTGTTAAACCGTTGTTGAACTCTTTATCATTTAAGTATATAATCTTTAGCGAAGGTTATTCATAATCATCTTCAAGAGAAGATAACACTATTATCAAAAGGGATACCTTCTTTTTTCATATGTAAAACAGCTTCAAAAATGACCGCAGTAATGATTTAGTCGAATATTATAAATAACTTATATTCCACTAAATCCGAAAAGGAACTGTACCATCTTAACTTCGGTCCACAAATTGTACAACTCTCTCTAGGCAAAAAGTTAATTTTCATAAATGTAATAAGTAACATTCTTAAGATACAATTATCCCAATTTCATATTACATAAATGAATATTTTCAAAGTGCATATTGTCTTCAACCTAACCAAAATCAACCCTATTCAGATTTTTTCCACACAATTTTAAAGCAAAAAACAAACTTTTAACTTGGGATACATTACTTTGGTTAGCATGTATCGTAAAACTTACCTTTATGACTATCCAGTTCATAACACATTCACAAGAAAACGCTCTTGTATATAAAGGTCTGATATTGTTCCTTTTATCAGCATACTTTCGACATTTTTTGTCGAATTATGTATATTCCAGATTTTTACGTTACTTTATATATGCCTTTGATTAAACATCTATTCTGTCAGAGAACGTACATAGAAACGGAGGGATAGTAGCAACAAATACTTTATAACAATTAACTTTTTTTATATTCCATTTGTTCATGTGGAATATATTCCTCAGTGAACAAATGAATGTTCAAAGGAGGCAAAATGAAAAAACTTTTCAATATATGTTTAATTGTATTTGTACTATTTTCACAGTTTATTAGTTTCCCATACAATCAGGCAAAAGCTGAGACTTTAAAGGAAACTTCATTATTTGACACTGTTGAGATGAAAGATGCAACGGATCACATTATTGACGAAGCAAAAAATCCTAACAACTTAATAAAGATAGGATCAACCATTCAAGTAGAATATGCTTGGTCAATAAAGGATCAAAAAGTTGTACATGCAAACGATACAGCAGTAATTCAAATACCACTTGCGTTAAAAGTATCTAAAGATTTGCAAGGAGATTTAGTAACAGATCAAAAAAATATTGGTCAATATTTTATAACAGCTAACGATAATAAATTAAAACTAATATTTAATGATCAAGTAGAAAATTCGAAAGATGCTAAAGGAAAAATTAAAGTTGATACTGTGTTTAACCCAACTTTAAAAACTGAGGAAAAATCAGTTCAAATCGCTTTTCCTTTAGGGACACTGGTTCAGCCTATAACAGTTCCTATTCAAGTAGAAGATTCTAAAAAAGATGGCACCAAACAGGATACTAATAAACAAGTACAAGATCGAGTAGCTAAACCTGTTACTGATAACCCGGAGCAAGATTCAGCAACTAAACCTGCTACTGACAATCCGGAACAAAACCCAGCAACTAAACCTGCTACTGACAATCTGGAACAAAACCCAGCAACTAAACCTGTTACTGATAATCCAGAGCAAGATTCAGCAACTAAACCTGCTACTGATGATCCAGAACAAAACCTAGCAACTAAACCTGTTACTGACAACCCAGAACAAAAGCTAGCAAGCGATCCTGCTGAGAATACAAATTCAGGTCCAAAGCAACTAACAACAAATATTTTAACGAGTGTAAAGTTGACGGATAAAGACGGAAAACCATTTACAGAGGATAACCGTCCAAGTACAGATTCCCCTGCCAATATTGAGTTTACATGGGAACTTTTAAAATCAATGAATGTGAAAAGCGGAGATTACTATATTTTTGATCTTCCTAAACACTTTAAGATTTACAATACAATTAACAGTCCTTTATACGATAGTGAAAACAATCCCATTGGTAATTTTACTGTTACAAAAGATGGAAAAGTCACGATGACATTCAACGATTATATTGAAGAACATCCAGATGTTGTTGGTAACCTACAATTAAAGACAGAATTTAATAAGGCTGAAATTAAAGGTACAACAACACAAGAAATTCCTTTCCCAATTAAGGATAAAGATGTTTCTATTACAGTTGACTTTAAGCCTAATGTACAAACAACTACGAATAAAAAAGGGTTACCTGATAGACCAATTAATACAAATGAAATTAATTGGACAGTAGAGATGAACAAAACGAAAGAAACTCTTAAAAACGCTGTTTTTAAAGATAGCATCCCACAGGGTACAAGTTTAAATAAGGATTCTATTAAAGTTTACTATTTAGAAGTTGATGTTAACGGGAACACAACACGTGGTAAAGAAGCTGATTCAGCAGATTATAAAATTATTTCATCAGATGGTTCAAAATTGGAGATTGCTTTTAAAGATTCTATCAATAAAGCATATCAAATTGAATATGCTACAAAAATTACTGATGAAAACGTAAAAAGCTTCCAAAATAACGTTACGATAACGAGTGATAATCAAAAGCAACAAAATGCAAGCTCTACTGTAACGGTTTCTCGTGGTACACATTTAAACAAAACAAGTAAATATGATCCTAAGACACAAACAATTGAATGGACAGTTACTTACAACGGTGATCAAAGAAATATCAAAAAAACAGATGCACTTTTAAAAGATATTTTTGACGATACACATGAACTAGATGAAAATTCTATCGTTGTGAAGAACGCTTCATACGATGATAAAGGCAGACTTGTAACAGGCGACACTGTTAATAATTACACTGTAAGTAACAAGAAGAATGGATTCGATTTACAGTTTAATGAGGATATTAATAGTGCTTATGTAATTACCTATAAAACAAAGCCAACTAATAATGTCATAAAAGATGGAAAAGTAAAAAATACAGTTACAGCTGATAATGACTCAAGTAAAGAAAATGAGGCTAGCTTCCAGCAGCAAAATATTATTAAATCTAATAATAAAGCTGAAACAAACTATAAAGACAAAACAACAACCTGGACAATTACGGTAAATAATAACAACTATCCATTAAACAACGCGATTATTACGGATACCTTTGACCATGGTGGATTACAATTAAAAGATAATAAACTAGAAATTAAAGACGGAGATTATACCCTTCAAGATAAGACTGACTATGTTTTAGATGTAACAGATAAAGGTTTCAAAATTACCCTGATAGGTACATATCAGTCTAATATGACAAAGACATTAGTCGTAAAATATACGACAGACTTTGACTATACAAAATTAGAAAGTGGTAAAACTTCATTTAAAAATACAGGTAACCTATCTTGGATAGATGCAGGGTCCAATCCACAATCAAATAAAGTTGAAGCAGACTTTGATCCTGATACTTTCACAAAGGCGAATGGATATAAATACGGTTCTTATAACGCCCAAACGAAAGAAATCACTTGGGTAATAGGTTTTAATTATAATAATGTTGAGATTAAAGACCCATATGTTATAGACGTAATACAAGATAAACAAAAGTTAGTACCAGGATCCATTGAAGTGCGCCATATGATTTTAAATGGAAGCCCAGATAATGCAAGACCTGGTGATGCTGTACCAATTGAGCAGTATGAACTTGAAGAACCTACAGATAAAAATAAAAACACCCTACAGGTTCATTTCAAACAATCAATTAATTCACCTTACTATATTATCTTTAAAACAAGCCTCGATGGTGAACTTATCCAAGGCACCTACAAAAACGAGGCAGAGTTAAAAGATGGCTCTAAAATTGTAAACACTCTTAAAGGTGACACTCAAGTAAATAAAGGTGGCAGCTTTGTTACTAAAAAGGCTGTGCAAGACGACAACTATATTAATTGGAGTATTGCAATTAACGAAAGTCAATCAACCATTGCAGACGCAGTTGTAACAGACGATCCAACAGACAATCAGGTACTTGTGGCAGATTCATTCCACTTATATCCTACAACTGTTGATCCATATGGAAATTTAACAAAAGATACAGCAAATGAATTAAAACAAGGAACAGACTATAAGTTAACGATCACAACAGACAATAATACTGGAAAGCAACAGTTTGAAATTGCTTTCTTGAAGAAAATTGATCGAGCTTATATTTTAGAATATCGCTCACTTATTAATGCAGACGATAAAGAAAAAGTGAGTAATAAAGCAAAAATCGCTGGCAATCAGTTAACAGTTAAGAATACAGAAACTGTTGAAACGATTGAAGTGAGAATGTCTTCCGGTTCAGGTGGAGGATCTGCTACTAAAGGGCGCGGAAACCTGGAAATTATAAAAGTAGATAACGACAATAAGAAAGTACCATTGTCCGGGGCAGAATTTACTTTATACGATCGTACAGGAAAAACCGTTATCCGCGAAATAACAACAGACAAAGATGGTATCGCTAAGTTTAATAACTTAAAGCGCGATAAATATTTATTAAAAGAAACAAAAGCTCCTGAAGGCTATGTGATTAGCTGGGATTTAAAACAGGGAAAAATTGTTGAACTTGGTTCACAAGAGACTACAACATATACACTTGCAAATAAGAAATTTGTCGGTAAAGTTGTTTTAACAAAGTCTGATGACCTGAATAAAAACGCAACACTGCAAGGTGCTGTTTTCACACTGCTTGATAAAGACAAAAAAATAATTTCAGAACACGAAAAATTAAAAACAAATGATAAAGGACAAATTACTGTAGATAATTTAAAACCAGGGACTTACTACTTAAAAGAAACAAAGGCTCCTGAACATTATAAATTAGACGATCGACTGATTGAGGTTAAAATCGAGGAAGATCAAACAACAGTAATAAACCGAACTGCAACAAACAGTTTGATTCCAGGATCGGCCATTTTAACAAAAGTCGATAAAGATGGAAAAACTTTAGCAGGCGCGGAGTTCAGTGTACGCGATCGACATAACAATATAATTCTTGGATATGAAAAACTAACGACAAATGATCAAGGTCAAATCGAAGCAAAAGATTTACGTCCTGGGGAATATCAATTCGTTGAAGAAAAAGCACCTAAAGATTACGACATAGATAAAAAACCAATTGAGTTTACAATTGTAAAAAGTCAACAGAAAGCCGTTACTGTTACTGCGACGAATCACCTCATTAAAGGTGGCGTCACTTTAACAAAAACTGACGATATCGATGGTACAGCTCTTGCAGGTGCTGTATTTAAAATTGTCGATGCTAATGATGAAAAGAAAGTCATTCGCGAAAATGTAAAAACTGGTGCTGACGGTAAAGTAACTGTTAAAGACTTAGAGCCTGGTACGTATAAATTTGTTGAAACAGAAGCTCCTAAGGATTATACGTTAAATGCAAACCCTATCGAGTTTACAATCGACAAAAGCCAACAGTCTTTTGCTACCGTTACGGCAACAAACAGTTTAAAAACAGGCGAAGTTGAATTATTAAAAGTTGATGAATTCGGTGATAAAAAACCTCTAAAAGGTGCCGTATTTAAAATTGTCGATGTAAATAATAATGATGTTCGTACTGACCTAACTACAGATGCTGATGGAAAAACAAAAGCTGATAAGCTACGTCCTGGTACGTATAAATTTATTGAAACAGCTGCTCCTGAACATTACGTTTTACGAGCAGAACCTATTGAATTTACAATTGATAGAAGTCAGAAAGAAACTCTACTTGTGAAAGCTGAAAATGCTTTAAAACCAGGAGATGTTGAATTAACGAAAGTTGATGATATCGATGGTACAGTTCTTGAAGGTGCTGTATTTAAAATTGTCGATGCTAATGATGAAAAGAAAGTCATTCGTGAAAATGTAACAACTGGTGCGGATGGTAAAGCTATCGCCACTGGCTTACGCCCTGGCGATTATAAATTTATCGAAGTAACAGCACCGAAGTATTACGATAAAAATACACAGCCTATCGAGTTTACGATTAAAGAAAGTCAAACAACATCAGCTACTGTTACTGCTAAAAACAGCTTAACAAAAGGCGGTATTGAATTAACAAAAGTGAATGCTGCAGATGAAAAGGAAACACTTGAAGGTGCCGTATTTAAAATCGTTAATAGAGATACGAATGAAGATGTTCGTATGGACCTTGTTACAAATAGTAAAGGAATGTTAGTTGTAGATGACTTACGTCCTGGTAACTATAAACTTATCGAAACAAAGGCTCCAACTTATTACGATGTAAATGTAGAACCTATTGAATTTACAATCGAAAAAGGACAACAAAAACTTCTTCCACTTACATTTAAAAATAGTTTAACGAAAGGTAAAGTTAAACTTATTAAAGAAGATGATGTGGAAAGTAGTATTGCTCTTGCCGGCGCGGTGTTCACATTAAAAGACGCAACTGGCAAAGAAATTGCGAAAGATTTAAAAACAGATGATTACGGAGTAATAGTTATTCCTGATTTAGCACCAGGAGAGTATCAATTTATTGAAACAGCTGCTCCTGAACATTATAAATTAGATCAAACACCTATTAAGTTCACAATTAAAAAAGGTAACAAGGATGATATTCCAGTCCCTGTCACTGTAAAAAATAGTTTACTTACAGGTGGCGTTACTTTAACTAAAGTTGATGATGTTGATGGCATTACACTTGAAGGTGCAGAATTTATCATTGTTGATGCTCATGATACTAAAAAGGTCGTTCGTAAAGGGTTAACTACTGATAAGCAAGGTATAGTTACCGCTTCTGATTTACGCCCGGGTGACTATCAATTTATTGAAGTAAAAGCTCCAAAAGACTATGACTTAAGCAAAGAACCTATTCCATTCACTATCGGAAAAAGTCAAAAAGAAAACATTACTGTTACTGCTACTAACAGCTTAACGAAAGGTGCTGTCACTTTAACTAAAATTGATGACATCGATCGCACAATGCTGAAAGATGCAGTATTTAAAATTGTTGATATGGATGGTAAAGAAGTTCGCACAAACCTTGTTACAGACGACAAAGGCGAAATTTTGGTTTCTGACTTACGCCCTGGAGACTATCAATTTATTGAAACTCAGGCTCCTGAACATTATGTGTTAGACGAAACAGCGATTCCATTTACAATTAAAAAGAGTCAAACAGAAACTATTACTGTTACAGGTAAAAACACGTTAAAAAAAGGTAGCGTGGAATTAACAAAGATTGACGATATTGATACTGATACAAAGCTTGCTCATGCTGTATTTAATTTACTAGATGCAGACGGAGAACTAGTTGAAGAAGGCTTAAAAACAAATGATGAAGGAAAAATTGTTGTTGAAAACCTACGTCCTGGTACGTATAAATTTATTGAAACAGCTGCTCCTGAACATTACGATTTAAATAAAACACCGATCGAATTTACAATTAAGAAAAGCCAAACTGAAACGCTTCATGTTACGGCTAAAAACGCTCTAACAAAAGGTGCAGTGGAACTTTCTAAAGTAGATGACATCGATGGCACTAAACTTGAAGGCGCAGTATTTAACATTGTTGATATGAAGGGTACTGTAATTCATAAAGGCCTTGTTACAAATAGTAAAGGGAAAATTGAAATTAACGACCTACGTCCTGGTGATTACCAATTCATCGAAATAGAAGCTCCTAAGCATTACGTTTTAGATGAAACACCAATCAATTTCACTATTGAAAAAGGACAGAAGAAAACTATTTCTTTAACCGCTAAAAACAGTTTAAAACAAGGTAGTATCGAATTAATTAAAGTGGATGATTTAAATGATCAAACAAAACTTGCCGATGCTGTGTTTAATTTACTAGATCAAAGCGGGACTGTAGTTAAAACCGATTTAAAAACAAACGGTGAAGGAAAAATCATTGTTGAAAACTTACGTCCTGGTACGTATCAATTTGTCGAAACAACGGCTCCTAAACATTATGATTTAGACAAAAAGCCAATGGTAGTTACAGTTGAAAAAAGCCAGAAAGATATTGCTACTGTTACTATGAAAAATAGTTTAACTAAAGGCGGCGTTGAACTTATTAAAGTGGACGACGTCGATGGTACTACTCTTGAAGGCGCAGTATTTAACATTATTGATATGAAGGGTACTGTAATTCGCGAGAATCTTACCACAAATTCACAAGGTAAAATTAGCGTTTCTAACTTACGTCCTGGCGATTATCAATTCGTCGAGACGAAAGCTCCGAAACACTACGATTTAAATAAAGAACCGATTCCTTTCACTATTGAAAAAGGACAAGCCGAACCGCTTTCTGTTACTGCTAAAAATAGTTTAACTAAAGGTGCGGTAGAGCTTTCTAAAGTGGATGACGTCGATGGCACTGCCCTTAAAGGCGCAGTATTTAACATCATTGATTTAAGTAATGGCAAAGATGTTCACATTAATCTTACGACAGATGCAGATGGAAAAATCTCTGTTTCAGATTTACGTCCAGGAGACTATCAGTTTGTTGAAATGAAAGCTCCTGAACACTACAAATTAGACAGTACACCGCTTAAATTTACAATTAAGAAAAGCCAAGCAGAGAAGCTACAAGTCACTGCTACTAACAGCTTAATTGAAGGTGCTGTTGAATTAATTAAAGTGGATGATATAAATCCAAATACAAAACTTTCTGATGCAGTATTTAACATCATTGATGCGAAAGGTAAAGTTGTTCGCACGAATTTAACTACTGATAAAGATGGAAAAGTTTCTGCTTCTCATTTACGTCCAGGAGATTATCAATTCGTTGAAACGAAAGCTCCTAAAGATTATGATTTAAATAAAACACCGATTCCTTTCACTATCGAGAAAAGCCAACCGACTCACGTTTCTGTTACTGCTAAAAATGGCTTAACTAAAGGTGGCGTGGAATTAACGAAAGTTGACTCTCTAGATGCAAAAGAAATACTAGAAGGTGCGGTATTTAAAATTACTGATATGAACGGTAACGATATTCGTACGAATTTAGTTACCGATAAAGACGGCAAAATTGTCGCTAAAGACTTACAACCTGGAGACTATCAATTTATTGAAACGAAAGCTCCGAAACATTATGACTTAAATGAAACACCTATTAAGTTCACAATTGAAAGAAGTCAAACAAAACATGTCTTCGTTACAGCTACGAACAGCTTAACAAAAGGTAGTGTGGAGTTAATTAAAGTGGATGATGTTGAAGAAAACACAACACTTGAGGGTGCGGTATTTAAAATTGTTAATAAGGATGGACACGACGTCCGTACTGATTTAACTACCGATAAAAACGGCCGTTTAGTTGTGGATGAATTACCACCAGGAGACTATGAGTTTATCGAAACAAAAGCTCCTACTCATTATGACTTAAACGAAACACCTATTAAGTTCACAGTTAAAAAAGGGCAAGAGAAAATCGCTTCCGTTACAGCTACGAATAGCTTAACGAAAGGTGCTGTAGAACTTTCTAAAGTAGATGATGTCGACGGTACTACCCTTAAAGGCGCAGTATTTAAAATCGTTGATATGAACGGGCACGATGTTCGTTCTAATTTAACTACTGATAAAGATGGAAAAATTTCTGTTTCTGATTTACGTCCGGGAGACTATCAATTCGTTGAAACGAAGGCTCCTACTCATTACGACTTAAATCAAAATCCTATCAAGTTTACTGTTGAAAAGAGTCAAACGGCTACAGCTTCTGTTACTGCTACAAATAGCTTAACTAAGGGCGCTGTTGAATTAATTAAGCTTGACGACGTTGACAACTCTACTCTTGAAGGTGCTATCTTTAAAATCGTTGATCACAACGGCAACGACGTTCGTTCTGATCTAACTACTGATAAAGATGGAAAAATTTCTGTTTCTGATTTACGTCCTGGAGACTATCAGTTCGTTGAAACGAAAGCTCCTACTGGATACGATTTAAGTGCTAAGCCAATTCCTTTCACAATTACGAAAGGGCAATCTCAAGTTACTTCTGTTACAGCTTTAAATAGTTTAACGACAGGTTCAATGGAGTTAACTAAAGTTGATATGGATCACCATGGAACACTTGAAGGTGCCATTTTCAATATTTTAGATCAAGACGGAAAAGTAGTACGAGAAGGTTTACAAACAGATGGGCATGGTAAATTAATTGTAAATGATTTGAAACCTGGTAATTATCAATTAGTGGAAACAAAGGCTCCTGCTGGCTATCAATTGGATGCATCACCGATAAACTTTACAATTGAAAAAGCTCAAGCTACACCACTACAAATTACAGTTTCAAATAAAAAAATCGATTCTTCATCAGGTGGAGATGATAAACCAGTTACTCCTCCTAATAAAGAAGAGGAAACAGGGAAAGGCACTTCTGAAGAACTAGAAAAAGAAAACCCTGAAACACAAATAAACAAACAGCAAGATGACCGAAATAAGGGTAAAGAACTTCCAAATACAGGTCACAAAAATGATCCTACTCAAACAGTAGGCATCGTACTTCTACTAGCTGGATTGTTAAGTATTTTAGCTACAAAACGAAAAAAATATTATTAATAGTTTTTCACACCCAGTCAAGTAAACATTTGATTGGGTGTTTTTTTATGCAAAAAAGGACGATACATAGAGTATCGTCCTTTTAACGGGGTGAGGCTGTCCAAAAGTACGGAAAACCTTTGAACAGCCTCGTATTTTCATATGGATGCCTTACATATATCACTGATGATAATTATGAAATGCGGAAACATATTTATCATCACATGATTCAAACATGAGAAAAGAAATCCTATAGGATTCTTTTCTCTACATAATCTAAAGTTTGGGTACACTAGATTCATGCAATGTAGGAGCTTTCCAAGCAGAAAGCGAACCTTCATTTAAAATGATAGCATACATATCTCCATCAAAAATATGCAAATATGCATATAGCGTTTTTTTATTTCTCAATGTCAGAATATTGAAAATAAGCGAAGATAACAGTAAAATGAAGTCGTTATTCGTCTTCTTTTGTCAGGCAGAGAGAATAGAAGAATAGGAGAGGAAAAAATGAAAAAAACTTTGAAACAAAAAATAGTAAGCTCTTTGCTTGCTGTATCACTCGCTGTTAGCTTAGCTCCAATCGGACAAGCCAAAGCTGATTCCACGTCAGAAATCACACAGACTTCACCTATCACAAAACAAGTTGATGCAAGCCGCGCCATCGAACATATTCGTTTCTTATCCGAAACAATTGGTCCTCGCCCTGGTGGGACAAAATCAGAAGAATGGGCTTCTCGCTATGTTGGTATGCAACTTAAATCAATGGGCTATGAAGTAGAATATCAACCGTTTCAAGTGCCTGATCAATACGTTGGATTCATTGGCTCACCATTATCCACAAAGCGTAATTGGCAAGCTGGCGCTGCCCCTAACGCACTAATTTCTACAGAAGCTGTTACAGCCCCTCTTATCTTTGTTCAAGGTGGGACAAAATTAGAGGATATCCCAAATGAAGTAAACGGAAAAATTGTTCTATTTGAAAGAGGAACAACAGTTACAGACTATAATAAACAAGTTGAAAATGCTGTTAGCAAAGGAGCAAAAGGTGTCCTTTTATACAGTTTAATTGGCGGACGCGGAAATTATGGACAAACCTTCAATCCCCGCCTAACGAAAAAGCAGTCTATCCCTGTCTTTGGTCTTGCTTATGCGCAAGGAAATGCATTTAAAGAGGAAATCGCTAAAAAAGGGACAACAATTCTTTCTCTAAAGGCGAGACATGAATCTAACTTAACATCACTAAATGTCATCGCTAAAAAGAAACCAAAAAATAGTACAGGTAATGAAAAAGCTGTCGTTGTAAGTTCGCACTATGATAGCGTAGTTGGAGCACCTGGAGCAAACGACAATGCTTCTGGTACAGGATTAGTATTAGAGTTAGCTCGTGCTTTTCAAAATGTAGAAACTGATAAAGAAATTCGTTTTATTGCTTTTGGTTCTGAAGAAACTGGCTTACTTGGCTCCGATTATTACGTTAATAGTCTGCCTCAAAAAGAACGCGATCGAATTTTAGGTGTCTTTAATGCAGACATGGTTGCAACAAATTACGATAAAGCAAAGAATTTATATGCTATGACGCCTAATGGTTCTCCAAACCTTGTAACAGACGCGGCCCTACAAGCAGGTAAACAATTAAATAATGACCTCGTACTGCAAGGGAAATTCAGCTCTAGTGATCACGTTCCATTTGCTGAAGTTGGTATTCCTGCCGCTCTATTTATTTGGATGGGTGTCGATAGTTGGAATCCATTAATCTATCACATTGAGAAGGTATACCATACACCTCAAGATAATGTGTTAGAAAACATTTCGCCTGAACGTATGAAAATGGCATTAGAGGTTATCGGGACAGGAGTTTATAATACACTTCAAAAGCCTGTTACTCAAACTGAACAGAAAGCTGCTTAACCATTTAAAAGACCACTGATTTTTGTCAGTGGTCTTTTATTGAGAAAATACATATATGCATAAAAGCATATTTCCTCCTGCTCATTATCATATACAATATTAACTGTAACAATAATGATTACAACTAATAAGGAGGCTTTTTCTACTATGAAAAAAATGATTTTAGCCGGTGCGTTAACTTTAGCAGGAATTACTGGTGCTACCGCGCTTATTCCCGAAACAAAGGTCGCTGCTGCCGTTCAAGAAAACAGCTTTACAAAATTTTATTCCTTGCAAACTGGAAGTAGTTCTGAACAAGAACCTGTTTTCCTTCAAAAGGGACAAGAGTTAACAATTCAACCTAATAGCAAAACTCCTAGTTACAGTGTTTATGACTCAAATCATAACCTTATCGGGCGTTATTCTGATGGGTACGGCAGAATTTTCACTGCAAAAACAGATGGAAATATGTATGTTCAATTTCATGCACCTTTCGTTTACTATAGTCCTGTTAGCTTTTCTGTTACTTATACTATCCAATAAAATAAAGGGCCTTTCTCAAGGCTCTTTATTTTGCTTCCCAATTCACTTTCACAAATCCATCTTTCACCATTACACCACTTATATTAAACACATATTTTTCATTCGCTTTTAATGTAACTGTAAAAGTACCTGTTTTCGATTCACAAATTTCCTTTAACTCTTTTATCCCTTCCCCTTGTCTTTCATACAAGCTAAAGCATAAATTACCGCGTTTTGCATCTGTCTCATAAGAAAATGTCACTTCTGTATCTTTCTCGTACTGAATTTCAATACCTTTCCCAGCAATATCCCATGATGAGAATTTTGCTTCATAACTTGTCTCTCCTTGCTTCTCACTTTCTAAATATATATCACCGGCTTTCCACATATCATCTAACGTTTGAACGAAAGCAAAGCCGCTCAGCAATACAAACATTGTACTTGCAAATATGACGACTAATGTTATCTTTTGTTTTTTCATAGCCTTCATTGTATGTTCTCCTTCTATTTTCTTGTTACTTCTTCGTATCATATATAACAAAACTCCAATAAAAAATGGTAATACAATCGCTATAACACTCCACCACTTACTTATCCCACGCGTTTTCGCATCTGTATACACCCATGATGCTACGCATACTAAAAGTGCTATAAAAGTCAAAAGCATTGTAATCCCAGCTATCTCAAATACTACAAATGGATTAGCGAACTCTATCATGTAATTTATACTCCTTCTTTAAAAATGACTGTATGACAACATATATAGGAACGTATAGATGCATCATAATCAAACTTGCTATCAACATAGGGACTGTATGATTCAAATGAGTGACAAACTGCTCCGTAACAATTGTCAACAAAACAATCCAAACGGCATGAATACAAATAACCCATCTCTTCTCTATCTTTTGAGCATTTCGCACAATCTGCTTCGTATTATTTATTAGCTCTTCGCTTGGAATCATCTCCCCCGCTAAGCTACTTTTTATCTTCTGATCAAACTTATCTTCCGTCATAAACGAACCCCTCCAAACGTTCCCGCATTTGCTTCTTCGCATAATTAAGGCGGTATTTTACCGTACCAATCGGTATATTTAATATTTCGCTCATTTCTTTATAAGAGTATTGTTCATAATAGTAGAGTACGAGCACAGTTTTATATTTTTCATTCAATAACTGTAT
Source organism: Bacillus cereus group sp. BfR-BA-01309 (assembly GCF_022664315.1). Classification (NCBI taxonomy): domain Bacteria; kingdom Bacillati; phylum Bacillota; class Bacilli; order Caryophanales; family Bacillaceae; genus Bacillus; species Bacillus cereus group sp. BfR-BA-01309. The sequence continues at coordinate 144,886 of NZ_JAKUHE010000003.1, read as the reverse complement.
AACTTCCCTTATCATTTCCGCTTCCACTTTTTGAATAAACTCTTCTGATATATTCACTTCATCTGCGAAGTCGATTTCTCCCCCATCCTCTTTGTGAAACAAATCCAATACGCGATCTTTCCACCTTTTCTTTTTACGATAAAAATCATAAAACGTACGAACACAAATTGTAGTAATCCATTTTTTATAATTTTCCACGCAAGAAAGCTGGTGCCTAGAGGAAAAAACTTTTATCCAAGTCTCTTGAAAAATATCTTCTGCATCTTCTTTCGTTTTCGCTAATTTATAGCATAAGGAGTATATTTGCTGCTTATATATATCAATTAATTCTTCTACCTTTTCTTCCACCTTAAACCTCCTGCCATTTATATAAGACGACGCAAATTCTCCTTTTGTTTGATAAAATTTTATTTTTTTATTATCTCCATACAAAAAGGCAATCACAACATCGTGTGATTGCCTTTTACTGAAAGCGAAAAATTGGCTTCCGCTTTTCTTTATGTCCAGCTCCAGCGGCTAGAATACTCGGTGGCTTCGCGCCTTCCTCCGAGGTAAAGTACACCTCTTTGTCAGGAGCTCCATCCCCCTCCTATTCTGAACGAGCCGCTTCCGCTTTTCTTTATTACATTTTTTCTGGTGCAGATACTCCTACGATTGCTAATGCGTTTTGAAGTGTAGTACGTACTGCCTTCATTAATTCATAGCGAGCTTTACTTAATTCTAAGTTGTCTTGGTTTAATACTTTTTCTGCATTGTAGAAGCTGTGTAATGCTGCTGCTAATTCAAATGCATAGCTTGTAATGCGGTGTGGCAGACGTTTTTGCGCTGCATCCGCAACTACAGCTGGGAATTCACCAAGTTTTTTCAGTAACTCCACTTCTTTCTCAGAAGTAACAAGTTTGTAGTTCACGTCTCCGCCTGTAGCTAATCCTAACTCTTCACCTTGACGAAGGATACTGCATACGCGAGCATGAGCATATTGTGCATAGTATACTGGGTTTTCATTAGATTTTGATACAGCTAAGTCCATATCGAAGTCTAAATGAGAATCACCGCTACGCATTGCGAAGAAGTAACGCATTGCGTCCACGCCTACTTCTTCCATAAGCTCACGAAGTGTAACTGCTTTACCTGTACGCTTACTCATCTTCATTTTTTCACCATTTTGGTACAGTTGTACCATTTGGATGATTTCTACTTCAAGTGTTTCTTTATCGTAACCAAGCGCTTGAATAGCAGCTTTCATACGAGGAATGTAACCGTGGTGGTCAGCACCCCAAATGTTGATTAACTTATCGAAACCACGCTCTAATTTATCACGGTGGTAAGCGATATCTGGCGTTAAGTATGTGTAAGAACCGTCGTTTTTAATTAATACACGGTTTTTGTCGTCACCGTAAGTCATAGAACGGAACCAAGTTGCGCCGCCTTCTTCAAAGATCTCATCACGCTCTTTTAACACTGCAAGTGCAGCATCGATTTTTCCGTTTTTGTATAATGATGTTTCTGAGAACCATACATCGAATTTAACACGGAAGCTTTCTAAGTCTTTTTGAAGTTTTGCTAACTCATATTTTAAACCGTATGAACGATAGAACTCATAGCTTTCTTCTGCATCAGCTTTTGCATAACGATCACCAAATTCTTCAGCTAAAAGCTTACCGATTCCAATGATATCCGCACCATGGTATCCGTCTTCTGGCATTTCTTTCTCTAGGCCTAAAGCTTGCATGTAACGAGCTTCAACAGAAAGAGCTAAGTTATGAATTTGGTTACCAGCGTCATTAATGTAGTACTCACGAGATACATCGTACCCTGCTTTTGCTAATACGTTACATAAAGTGTCACCCACTGCCGCACCACGTGCATGTCCTAAGTGAAGGTCACCTGTTGGGTTCGCAGATACGAACTCAATTTGTACTTTTTCACCTTTACCAGTATTCGTTTCACCGTAAGCTTCGCCAGCGTTAACGATTGTTGGGATTAAGTCTGTTAAGTAGCTATTATCCATATAGAAGTTAATGAAACCAGGACCTGCGATTTCAATTTTTTCAATAGAAGCTTTTGCTTTATCGAAGTTTGCAACTAATTCTTCTGCAATCATACGAGGTGCTTTTTTTGCAACGCGTGCAAGTTGCATTGCCATATTTGTAGAGAAGTCACCGTTTGTTTTATCTTTTGGAGATTCTAATACAACGTTTGGAATCTGTTCTTCTGTCGCTAATTCTGCCTTTAATACAGCAGCTTGAATTTCTTCTTTAATTAATCCTTTTACTTGTTCTAAAGAATTCATTATTTTGCCTCCTTCAAATTAAGTGTAATTGTATATCTGCCAGCTTCTTGTTCACTTAGAAGCAATGCGTACGTTAAGAAGAGTTGTCCTTTTTTCTTTTCATCCGACCATTTAAAAAGAACGTTATCAGTTTTCGTTTGCAATGCAAACGTACCAAGTTCACTCGTATACGTACCAGTTGTCCATTCACCTTTCACATGCGTTTGACGCATTGAAACAGCACCTGAACGCATAATGAGAACTTGTTCACCTTGAATTTTAATAATTGTTTTCACTTCGCCCTGTTCATTCGGCTCTTGGAATGTTACGTATGTACCTTGACCTTTTACATAGTATTGACCATTTGCTTCAAAAGCAACGGTTTCCTTCCTCGCCCCTTCACGGATTTCTGTTACGAAATGAACGTGTACCGGCAAGCCTGCAAGTTGTTTCTCCACGTCTTGCACACCTTTCAAATGTTATAGATATTAAATACTACTTATAATAAATCACTTTTCCTATCATATCAAAAAAAACCTCTGTCTGTCTGCTGAAAAATCAGGAAAACTCCATTTCAAAAAATAATTCACTTTCACTTTATTTCATATGATAAAATATTTTTTAAATCTAAATATTCTTTCATTTAAAGAGGTGAATTATGTGCTGCCAACAAAATTGAAAAAAGGTGATGAAATTAGAGTTATTTCACCATCTTGTAGTTTAAGTATTGTCTCAAATACGAACCAAGAGCTTGCTATAAAAAGATTAACTGACATGGGCTTTCAAGTTACATTCTCAACATATGCTGATGAGATCGATCAATTTGCTTCCTCTTCCATTTCTTCACGCATTCAAGACCTCCACGAAGCATTTAGAGACCCGAATGTAAAAGCCATTTTAACGACACTTGGCGGATACAACTCTAATGGTTTATTGAAACATCTTGATTATAATTTAATTCGAGAAAATCCAAAGTTTTTCTGTGGCTATTCTGATATTACCGCTTTAAATAATGCCATCTACGCAAAAACAGGACTCGTTACATATTCAGGACCCCATTTCTCTTCATTTGGAATGAAGAAAGGGCTCGAGTATACGAACGATTACTTTTTAAAATGCTTAACTTCTAATGAGCCTATCGAAGTCCTGCCATCTGAAACATGGAGCGATGATTCTTGGTACATTGATCAGGAAAATCGAGAATTCATTAAAAATGAAGGATATGTTTCCATTCACGAAGGCGAAGCAACTGGAGAGATTATCGGTGGTAATATGAGCACATTGAATTTACTACAAGGTACACCGTATATGCCAAATTTACAGGATACAATTTTATTTCTTGAAGAGGATAGTTTAACTGGAACAGCTACTCTTAAAACTTTTGATCGTTATTTACATTCCCTTATGCAGCAGCCCGATTTTGAGTGTGTAAAGGGCATCGTCATAGGAAAGATGCAAAAAGGCGCAGAATGTACGATAGAAGACATTCAAGAAATGATCGCTTCAAAATCTGAACTTGCACATATCCCTATCATTGCAAACGCAAGTTTCGGGCATACAACCCCGATTTTCACTTTCCCAATTGGTGGACGTGCAAAAATCATTTCTAACAAAGAAAAGACATCGATTACCATTTTAACGCACTAAAAAAGGAGCGAATGAGTCGCTCCTTTTATGGTTTTTCTATTTTTTCCAACGCTTTTTGCGGAATTGATTCTTTTGAGATTTCAGCCCATCCTTTTCCTTGCATACCTTTTGCATAAATTTTTATAAATGCCCCCGTATGCAATTCACGGTTCATCATTCTTTTCACAACTTGTAACTTTCCGTCTTCTGTATACCCTTTAAAGGTGTATAAGTATTCGCCATCTTTTTTCTCACCTTTATCTATAACCGCATAATAATCTTGTATTTCTTTATTTGAAAAGAAGTTGTCTACAAAAGCATGTACACCTTCTGTTTTTGTGTTTAAATAATATGCTGTTCCTCCTAAAATAATGGCGAACACAGCTAAAACTTTAATTACCAATTTCATAAATGCGCCTCCTGTTTGCACTTCTTTCTCACTAACCTTATGTCTATACATGTATTATACGAAAAACAACATACTATACTCTATCGAAACGCCTTACACTTTCCTTACATTATTGTAAGAGTTTTTCCCTTTATAGCAAATTCCCATCAAAAAATTTTTCCGTTTAACAAACTTTTATATTATTATTGAATGATACGAATTTTTATTACAAAAATCAAAGGAGACAGTTTTCAAATGGCTATCTTGCAAGGTTTAGCACTATTACTTGTTGTACTTTGTCTATTTACACTTTTTAGTTACCGTGCTCCTTACGGCATGAAAGCAATGGGTGCTTTAGCTAATGCAGCAATCGCAAGTTTTCTTATTGAAGCATTTCACCGTTATATCGGTGGAGAAATGTTTCATAATGACTTTTTACAATCAGTAGGAGAAGCTTCCGGTAGTATGAGCGGTGTCGCAGCGGCAATTTTAGTCGCACTAGCAATCGGTGTTTCACCCGTATATGCTGTTTTAATCGGTATCGCTACTAGTGGTTTCGGTATTTTACCAGGATTTTTCGCTGGATACATTTGCGCTTTCGTCGTAAAATTTCTCGAAAAGAAATTGCCGGCTGGTGTAGAATTTTTAGCAATTTTATTTATTGCTGCACCAATCTCGCGTGGAATGGCAATGCTTATGGATCCGCTCGTGAACGCAACACTCGGTAAAATCGGTTCTATGATTTCAGTTGCAACTACAGAAAGTCCTATTATTATGGGTATTATGCTTGGTGGATTAATAACAGTTATTTCTACCTCTCCATTAAGTTCTATGGCACTAACTGCAATGCTTGGATTAACAGGTTTACCAATGGCAATTGGTAGTCTTGCCGTAGCAGCCTCAGCTCCGATGAACTTTATTTTCTTTAAGCGACTAAAAATTTGCTCAAAGAAAGACACAATCGCTGTAGCAATCGAGCCTTTAACACAAGCCGATGTTGTTTCAGCAAATCCAATTCCTATTTATGCGACAAACTTCGTTGGCGGTGCAATTGCTGGTATTATTACCTCTCTGTTCCAGCTCGTTAATAATGCGCCAGGAACAGCATCACCAATCCCGGGACTTCTTGTCTTATTCGGATTTAATGACGTTGTAAAAGTAACAATTGCTGCTGTACTATGTGGAATCGTTACCACTATTGTTGGATATATCGGATCAATCATATTCCGCAAATATCCAATTCGTTCTGCCGATGAAATTCGCGGCATTACTTCGGAAGAAAAAGTTGCATAAAAAAAGAGCTATTCTCATCGTTTGAGAATAGCTCTTTTTTATGTCGCATGTTGGTAAATGAAATTATATCGGCGATTTTTCGAATATATCGACTTACCGACACATAACGACAAAATAAGAGCCCCCTATTCATATAGGGGGCTCTTATTTTATGCAGCTACAACGGCTAGACCCTTGCGTCTAAGAACCTTAGTCACCGGGTCTAAACAGTCGGCTTCACTTTTACTTCACCCAACCGAGCAGCATTTCCCGCACGAATTTGCTTGCTGCGACTGGTGTTTGATCACTATGGTCGTAGACAGGAGCTACTTCTACTAAGTCTGCTCCAACTACATTTATATTTGAATTTGCAATTGCCACGATGGAATCTAATAATTCTTTAGATGTGATACCTCCAGCTTCTAACGTTCCTGTTCCAGGAGCATGAGCTGGGTCTAATACGTCAATGTCGATTGTGACATAAACTGGGCGTCCTGCAAGTTTCGGTAGTACTTCTTTTAACGGTTCTAATACGTCAAATTTATATAAGTTCATACCTACTTCTTTTGCCCATTCGAATTCTTCCTTCATTCCAGAACGAATACCGAAAGAATATACGTTTTCCGGACCAATTAAATCGCACACTTTACGAATAGGTGTAGAGTGGGATAAAGGCTCCCCTTCATACGATTCACGTAAATCAGTATGAGCATCCATATGGATGATTGCTAAATCCGGATATTTTTTTGCCATTGCCTTAAAAATTGGCCAAGACACTAAGTGCTCACCGCCGAGACCTAGTGGAAACTTATCGGCATCTAAAAGTTTTGATACATACTCTTCAATCATGTCTAAACTGCGTTGTGCGTTTCCGAATGGTAATGGGATATCACCCGCATCAAAATATTTTACCTCTTCTAGTTCACGATCTAAATATGGGCTATATTCTTCAAGACCGATTGATACTTCACGAATACGTGCAGGGCCAAAACGAGAACCTGGACGGTAACTTACTGTCCAGTCCATAGGCATCCCGTAAATAACTACCTTTGACTCTTCAAAACTTGGATGACTTTTAATAAATACTTTACCTGAATAAGCTTCATCAAAACGCATATTCTTTTCCTCCTTATGTGGAACTTAAGGTATCCCAACCTTTCACTATTTCTCAAATTTGGAGCGACCTGCTCCTCTTTCTCGATTTACCGGGTCTTCTGTTTCATAACAAGAAGACGATTTTCTTTACAGGAGTGTAAGTAGCTAGCATGTTCAAGTCTTCTGGACAAACACCTTAAATGAGCTACTTACACTTTATTTATTTAATACGATTCTCTTACTTAATTAAATCGCCAACAAATTTCGGTAATGCGAATGCTGCATTGTGTAATTCTTTTGTGTAGTATTTCGTTTCGATTTCGTGGAAACGCTCTTCACTTACTTCTAATGGATCATGTTTTTTAGATCCAATTGTAAACGTCCAAAGACCACTTGGGTAAGTTGGAATGTTCGCTGTGTATAAACGAGTAATTGGGAAGATCTCTTTTACGTCTTTAAACACAGTTGTAATTAGTTCTGGTGTGAACCAAGGGTTGTCCGTTTGTGCAACGAAAATACCGTCTTCTTTTAACGCTTTAGAAATTCCAGCGTAGAATCCTTTTGTAAATAAGTTTACTGCTGGTCCTACTGGCTCAGTAGAATCTACCATAATTACGTCATATTCATTTTCGCTTTCTGCGATGTGTAGGAAACCGTCTCCTACTTTTACTTCTACACGCTCATTGTCTAATGCGCCTGCAATTGATGGTAAGTATTGTTTAGAGTACTCAATTACTTTTCCATCGATTTCAACAAGAGTTGCTTTCTTTACGCTTGGGTGTTTTAACACTTCACGAATAACACCACCATCGCCACCACCTACAACTAATACGTTTTCAGGGTTTGGATGTGTAAATAAAGGTACGTGCGCTACCATTTCATGATAAACGAACTCATCTTTTTCTGTTGTCATAACCATGCCGTCTAAAATAAGCATGTTTCCGAACTCTTCCGTTTCAACCATATCAAGTTTTTGGAATTCTGTTTGCTCCGTATGTAATGTGCGGTTAATACGCGCCGTAATCCCAAAATGTTTTGTTTGTTTTTCAGTGAACCATAGTTCCATCGTACAATCACGCCTCTCAATGCAAATTTATAATAGGGACATCATTAATGTCCCCTAACAAAAATAAAACAAAACATCCAAAAAGTATAGTTAAAAGTACAAAAATACCGAAAATATATTTTAGTCAGAGGGTTCTAACATATATGTATAAAGGAACCCTTTCTTAAGAAAGGGCTTTTGTCTCTACTTCTACCGGCTTTCGAACTGGAATTAAAATCATTACACAACCGACTAGCACAACAATTCCACCGACTAAAAACGGACTTTGCGGTGAAACAGTGTGACCGATGATTCCTGATAAGATTGGTGCAATTGCGCCACCTAACCAACGAACGAAGTTATAAACACCTGATGTAACAGATCTTTCATAAGGTGAAATATCCATTACATAACTTGTAAATAGTGCATTATTTAATCCGGATGCTAATCCTGATAGAACAATTAATACAATTTGTAACCACATAATTTTCACAAAGAATAATGCGATTAAGAAAAGCGCAAATACGAGTAAACTACCTTTCAACAATGCTTTCGGCTCATATTTCCCTTCTAACTTATGAGCCAAAATTGCAGAACCGTAAGCTAACGCTAATCCCCATCCGCAAAATACGAATCCTAATTGAATCGCAGATAAATGCATAATAAGTGGTGAATATGCTAATACAACGAAAAATCCGTAGTAGTATAACATTCCTGAAATTGCACCTTGCATAAACGGTTTATATTTCACTAGGTTAAGTAATTCTCCCACGCCTGCCGCTTTACGTTTCACTTTTCGCTCCGGTTCTTTTACAAAAAAGAAAACTAAAATAAATGCTAAGAAAATTAAAATACTCGTCGCAAAAAATGGGTACCGCCAAGAATGTCCACCTAATATCCCGCCTAATAAGGGTCCGCCTGCCATCCCTAAACCGATAGCTGCTTCATATAATCCTACTGCTTCATGAACTTCTTTACTTAATGCAATCAATAATGTCATTGCCGTTGCAAAGAACATTGCATTCCCTAATCCCCATCCAGCGCGGAAAAGAGATAATTGAGCAATCGTTTGCGATATACCGCATATAAACGCAAATACAGTTACGATCGCAAGACCAATCGTCATCATTCTTTTATCACCAAATCTCGATGCGAATATTCCAGCTGGTAACATCATAATTGCCATCGTTAAAATATATGCTGTAAATAACATCTCTACTTGCCAATGCGATGCACCAATCTTTTCAGCAATAATCGGCAAGATTGGATCGACTACCCCTATACCTGAAAAGGCAAGGAAGGTAGCCACCACTGTAATCAATCTCCCTAGTTTTTGTTTGCTCTCCATTTTGATTACTCTCCTTTTGTATTCTCTAAAAATGTCGCTGCACGATGTAAGCTATCTTCGAGTTCCGCCTTTACGCGCTGCATTTGCTCCATTTTCTCGTCTAACGTTTGCACTTGTTTTTCAAGCATCTCTTTAATTTCTTGAATCACTTCGCGGTCACGAGGATTCTCACTATTTCTTCTTTGCTCCATTCTTTCTTTTAATGATAAGAAATGTTGCATTTCTTGAAGCGTAATCCCTAGCACTTCTTTCGCTTCCACAATCCTTTTAATTCTCGCAATATCCTCGTCTGTATACAGGCGAATGTTCCCCTCACTACGTTCAGGGGGATGAATTAAACCAATTTCCTCATAATAACGAAGTGTACGTTTTGTTAAACCAACTTGCTTTGTGACTTCATCAATTTTATACATGTTTATTCCTCCCTTCACTCAATTATTACATTTTACGTTAACGTTAACTTTTGTGCAACTGTTAGACTTTTGTAAATGTTTATCCTATTCAATTGTATTTTTCCAAAAGCAGTTTCATAATGAAAGAAAAGAAAAGAAAAGAAACGATAAGGAGATTTCCGTATGAATAAACCACTTATTTTCGCTCATCGCGGGGTAAAAGGAACACATCCAGAAAATACGATGATTGCCTTCCAAGAAGCTGAACGCATTGGTGCTCATGGAATTGAACTTGATGTCCACCTATCAAAAGATGGTGAACTTGTCGTGATTCACGATGAAACAGTAGATCGTACAACAAATGGCATAGGTCTTGTTTCTGAAAAAACGGTAGCGGAATTACAAGCTTTAGATGCCGGCAGCCATAAAGACCCTTCTTTCCATGAAGCAAAAATCCCAACGTTACGCGAAGTATTCATTTGGCTATCTACAACAAAGTTACAGCTCAACATTGAGTTAAAAACAGACGTCATTCACTATCCAAACATTGAAGAAAAAGTTGTCGCTCTCGTTCGTGAATATCATCTATCTAATCAAATTGTATTCTCATCATTTAACCACGACTCTGTTTCATTACTAGCAGAAATAGCTCCTAAAATCCCAAGAGCAATTTTATATGATACACCACTTGCTGATCCGATTGCTGAAGCGAAAAATAGAAACGCAACTGGTTTACACCCAAACTTTCAATTATTAACAAAAGAATTTGTCCAATTTGCACAAAATCAAGGGTACGCTTTCCGTCCTTACACAATTAACGAATACAAAGATTTACAAACTATGATTGACTACGGCGTAGATGTCATTATTACCGATTGGCCAGCACGTGCCTTTGAGCTCCTTTCTTAATTGAAGGAGCTTTTTGTTTTCGAAATTTCATTGTTTAAAATAACCGAAAACCCTCAATACTAATACAATAATGTTTGTATTAGTATTGAGGGGCTGAAAAAGATGGATCAAACTATGAATCCGAAACTTAAAAAATATAAACGTCTTTTCTTCACCGTAATGTTTTCTTCTGTTCTTTTTTTCGTTTTTTCCTTTTTTGTTATTATTATAGTTGCAAAAATTATGGGACCTCCTCCTGTTGCAGTCCCGCAAACAAGTGTCTTTTACGCTAATGATGACACTGTTATCGGACAAAGTAATGAAATGCAAAAACGTTACAATGTATCTCTCAATGAAATTTCTCCTTATGTAAAAGAGGCGACACTATCTATCGAAGATCAACGATTCTACAAACATCATGGCTTTGATATGAAGCGTATTGCTGGCGCTATTGTTGCCGATTTAAAAGCGATGGCAAAAGTCCAAGGTGCTAGTACGATTACACAACAGTATGCTCGTAACCTATACTTAGATCATGATAAAACGTGGAAACGTAAACTATTAGAAGCGATGTACACAATTCGCCTTGAAGTGAACTATAATAAAAATCATATTTTAGAAGGATATTTAAATACAATTTATTACGGGCATGGCGCTTACGGAATCGAAGCTGCGTCTCGTCTATATTTCGATAAAACAGCAAAAGAACTAACATTAGCGGAAGCTAGTATGCTCGCAGGTATTCCGAAAGGACCTAGTGTCTACTCTCCCTTTTTAAAAGAGGATCGTGCGAAAGGACGACAATCTCTCATATTAGACGAAATGGTAGAACAAGGTTATATTACGAAGAAACAAGCAACGTCAGCGAAGAAAGAGCCATTAACCTTTGCCTCATTAGATACGAAAAAAGTGGCAGAAATCGCGCCTTATTTCCAAGATGCTGTACAAGCTTCTCTTCTTCGTGATATCGGATTAGATGAACAAGCATTACAAAAAGGTGGTTTGCGCATTTATACAACGCTAGACCCTAAATTACAATCGGTCGCAGAGCAAGCTGTAAAAGATCATATACCTGCCACAACAAACATACAAACTGCGCTCGTCTCTATGAATCCGAAAACAGGTGAAGTAGCTGCCCTTGTTGGTGGAACTGATTATAATACAAGTCAATTTAACAGGGCTACACAAGCCGCTCGCCAGCCTGGATCTACGTTTAAGCCATTTCTGTATTACGCGGCATTAGAACGAGGATTCACCCCTGCTACGCGCTTAAAAAGCGAATATACTGTTTTCACTTTAGGTGACGGTGTTTCAAAGTATAAACCGAAAAACTATAAAGACTATTATGCAGACGATTTTGTAACAATGGCACAAGCTCTTGCGGTCTCTGATAACGTATATGCCGTGAAGACCAATTTATTTTTAGGCGAAGACATTCTTACAAAAACAGCGAAGCAATTCGGTATTACTACCGCATTAAAGGATGTTCCGTCTCTCGCTCTCGGTACATCTCCTGTAAAACCAATTGAAATGGTTAACGCTTATAGCATGTTCGCAAACGGTGGAAAAGAAGTAAAACCAGTATTTATTCGCCGCATTATGGACCATGAAGGAAATATGTTATACGATGCTCATTTGGAGAGTAAGCAAGTTCTTGATAAGAGCAAAGCGTTTGTGATGGAAGAAATGATGACGGGTATGTTTAATAAAAAACTAAGCAGTTATGCTGCTGTAACTGGTCAATCGATGTTATCAAAGCTATCAAGAACATATGCTGGAAAGTCTGGTTCTACTGAAACGGATAGTTGGATGATTGGATTTACCCCGCAAATCGTAACGGGTGTATGGGTTGGATACGATCAACCTAAATCGATTTCAAATGTAGCAGAACAAGGATATGCAAAAAGAATTTGGACCGATACGATGGAAAAAGGCTTAGATGGACAACCTAAAAAAGAGTTTAAACAACCAAATGACGTCGTTGCAGTCGATATTAACCCTGAAAACGGAAAAATCGCTACAAAAAACTGTCCGATTTCAGTTAAAATGTATTTCGCAAAAGGTACTGAACCAACTGAATATTGTATGGATCATGTTGATGATAAAGAAGAATTTGAAAAAACAACTGAAGAAAAGAAAAAAACAAGTTGGTGGAAAAAATATCTTCCTTGGTAAAAAAAATAGCTGACGGGCATCCGTCAGCTATTTTTTATTCACTTAATAATGCACGGCGCAATTCTTCACTAGATTCGTTCCAAATCGCTTCATTATGTTCTTTCAAGAACGTACCAAGTACTTTTTTAGATGATTCATCCATATGGTCAACCATAATGTGACGCTTCATTGATTTATCCATTTTGTTTACGTGCTCTGGAAGTGATTTATATCCGCGGCGAATTTCACGGTCAACTGTCATTTCACAAGCTGTTACACCTGCATAATAAGCACCTGTCGCCGTTCTTTCAATCGTTACCCACACAAGCCAAAATGGTTTTCCGTTTGGAACTTCATCTTTATTTGTTAAAAACTTAATACCTTTTTCGACTGTACTACGTGCATGCATTGCACCGATATCAACAAATGCTGTTTTCTCTAGTACATCGACAAATACAGGTGAAATATTTTCTAGACTTAATGCTCCAACACCAAAACCACCATGTCCATCCGTTGAATCATTTTTCACGATATTAAAACCGATTTTTTTCTTTTTCTCTGTCATATGTAAGCTCCTCCTCGTTTAAAGGCCGAAAATAGGCGCAATGATATTCTGTAAAAATATTAATACATACGGAATAACAACATTAAAAATAGGCTGGATTGTGTAATTGCTAAGCGGTGTAATAACAAGAATTAATAACGCTATCGCCCCATACTTTTCATACTGTGTCATTTTCGCACGAATATTTGCTGGTGCTAGATCCTCCACTACGCGATATCCATCAAGTGGTGGAATTGGTAATAAGTTAAAGACAAGTAAAACGATATTCAACATAATAAAAATCTGGAAAAATTGAGCTAATGTATCTGCTACTGCAGATGGGATTGAGTACAATACGCCAAATTTTAATAAGCTATACCAAATAATTAAACCGATTGCGCTTAAAATTAAGTTACTAATTGGTCCTGCAATCGAAACTAATATTCCTGCAAGACGCGGTCTTTTAAAATTATACGGATTAACTGGTACCGGTCTTGCCCAACCAAAACCAAGAATTAATACAGCAATCATCCCGATAGGATCTAAGTGTGCCATCGGTGATAATGTTAAACGGCCTTGCTTCTTTGCTGTATCGTCTCCAAATTTATATGCAACATATGCATGCGCAAATTCATGCACTGATAATGCAATAATAATGGCCATTGCTACCAACGGAATTTGGTGCAACGGATATCTAAATAACTGATCCATGCTTCATCTCCTCTTCAATATGTCCAAAAAAGAAAATATTTGTTTTTTCGATTGTTCTTCCCCATAATCCGCTATAATAAGAGTGTAACTTACATAAAAGGAGCGATTATATATGCCATACGTAACAGTGAAAATGTTAGAAGGACGCACAGAGGAACAAAAGAAAGCTCTTGCTGAGAAAGTAACAGCAGCAGTAAGCGAAACAACTGGTGCTCCTGAAGAAAACATCGTTGTTTTCATCGAAGAAATGTCTAAAAACCATTATGCAGTTGGCGGAAAACGCTTAAGCGACAAATAATTTCAAGTTCTTTCATAAGAAGCAGCTCTTAGCTGCTTCTTATTTTTTTCCTTCTAGTAACTCGATGATTCTCTCTTTATATTTTCCTTTTCTTCCATCTTCATAGATTAAATCATGCGGATAGAATAATTTTTGATCCCTTCTCTTCTTACCAGTAATCGCCTCAACAATATCCGATTCACGTGAAAGCTCTCTAAGCTCCCCATTTGGCATAAGAAGTAAGATTGGTAAACGCTCTTCTTCTTCACCAGCACGGTAAAAGTCGTACGGTAAGTCTGATGTTGAATCAACTACTAAATAGTATTCTGGATCAAGTCCAATCTTTTTGAATAAGCTACTTAATTCCATCCAATTATCTAAACCGTGCTTATCTGTAAACTCTACGTATTTAAATAGGTTTCGATTCATAAAACGGCGGCATAAATCACTTAAAATTGGATCTTCTTCGTCTTGCCATACTTGGAAGTAATAATACATAACGTTCTCGTCTAACTTTAAATAATCCTCTACTGTTACTTCTTCTTCAAATAAAGAATAGAAATGAACTGGATGATTTTTAAATGTATAATACTTCTCGTGCAATGATTTTGCACGGTGTAAAATCTTCGTTAAAATGACTTCGGCACTGCGCGTTACCGGGTGGAAATATACTTGCCAATACATTTGATAACGACTCATAATATAATGCTCAACAGCATGCATACCACTATTTTTAATGACTACTTGATTCCCATACGGACGCATGACACGTAGTATACGTTCCATATCAAAGTTTCCATACTTTACGCCAGTGAAATACGCATCTCTTAATAAATAGTCCATACGATCTGCATCAATTTGGCTGGAAATCATACTAATCGCTAATTTATTAGTAGATGTTTTTGCGATTACATCGGCCACCTTTTGCGGAAAGTCTTTATCCACGCGGCTTAATACACGGTTAATTTCCGTATCTCCAACGATAATTTTTTGCGTAAATTTCTCATGATCTAATGAAAATACCTTTTCAAACGAGTGAGAAAATGGGCCGTGACCGACATCATGAAGTAATGACGCACATAAACATAACAATCTATCTTCAGCATTCCAGTTCGGTCTGCCATCAAACACATCATCAATCATACGACGAATAATTTCATATACACCTAACGAATGAGTAAAGCGACTATGCTCTGCACCGTGAAATGTAAAAAATGTCGTTCCAAGCTGCTTAATACGGCGCAAGCGTTGAAATTCTTTCGTTCCGATTAAATCCCAAATAACACGATCGCGTACGTGCACATATTTATGTACCGGGTCTTTAAACACTTTTGTTTCGCTGAGTTTGTCGTTTAAATATACCACCTTCCGACATCCCCCTTTCTTTACTGCATTCTTACTATATATTATAAACGAAATAGGAAACAGAAAGAAATGAAAGACTATATTAATTGCCCTTATATAAAGAAAAAATCACTTTTACCGAAGTAAAAGTGATTTCTTTTTATACATTATTTACCTAAAACGAATTCAGCAACTTCATCTAAGATCATTTCTTTACCTAGAGGGAAGTAACCTTTGTTTAAGTCTTCGTTTTTAATTGTAAATACGTGGTTATTTTTAACAGCATTCATGTTTTTCCAAATTGATTCTTCTTGGAATTCTTTTAGACGCTGAGAACCGTCACCAGTTGTAAATACAAATAGGTAATCTGGGTTGTAATCGATTAAAGCTTCTTTTTGTACTTGTACTAATGGTTTATCCGTTGGTGTACCTTTAACTGCTGGTAATTTCAAGTCATTAAAGATTACGCTACCGTAACCGTAGTCACCGTATACACGGAAAGCATTTGGATATGCAGCCATTTTCATGAATGTTGCATCGCCAGTTTTCGCAACGATTTTGTCATGTAATTTGCTTGCTTTTTCTTCATACTGCTTGAACCATTCTTTTGTTTCTTTCTCTTTACCGAAGATTTGACCTACTTCTTCGAATTTTGGACGCCATTGGTCTAATGGAGTTTTTAACATAACTGTTGGTGCAATTTTAGATAATTGATCATAGATCTTTTCTTGACGATTGTTTACAAGAATTAAGTCTGGCTTTGCAGCAGCTACTGCTTCGATGTTAATTTTATCGCCCCAAGCAGAGCCAACTGGTTTTACGTCTTTTAATTTCTTTTCAATATGTGCATCAATTTTTTCTTGAGATGTATTAGCAGTAATAATTGGTTTCATACCAAAAATTAATAATTCTTCTGTTGAACCACTAAGGTCAGCAATTTTCTTTGGATTTGCAGGGATTTTAATTTCCCCTTTTGCGTGTTGTACAGTGCGCTCTTCAGTTTTCGCATCCTTCGCATCTGCTTTCTTCTCTTCTTCTTTGTTAGAACAAGCTGCAAATAGTACAGAAGTAACGACTAGTACCATTGCTAATAGTGCCATTTTAAAATTCTTCATGTTCCCACTCCTTCTAGCTGTATTTCTCTTATAAGTTACAATGAACTATAAGAAACAAGATTAACAATTAATAAATATATATCGATTAATTGTTGCTTATGCCCCGTTCTAACGGGTGTTCAACTTCCTATTTACTAATAAGAAGCTCAACGTCCATTAGAAGCCCCCCTCTTTACGAGGGGGATTCTACTTATGCTTTTTTACGCAATTGATTACTAATCATCGCTAAATCATATGTTAAACAAATTGGTTTACAGTTTACTGGACATGGAACGATTTGAGCTTCAATCTCAAATACGTTACGAAGTGTTTCACTCGTCATCACTTCATCTGGCGTTCCTTGTTTCATTAACTTACCCGCTTTTAATGCAATCATATGATCTGAGAAACGAGAAGCATGGTTTAAGTCATGGATAACCATAACAATCGTTCTACCTTCTTCTTCATTTAACTTTTTCAACAAGTTTAATACTTCTAATTGATGCGCCATATCTAAGTACGTCGTCGGTTCATCTAATACTAGTAATTCTGTTCCTTGTGCAAGAGCCATCGCAATCCATACGCGTTGACGTTGTCCACCTGATAACGCCTCTGCTGGACGATTTGCGAATTCTGTCATTCCCGTCACTTCAAGTGCCCAATGAATGTAACGATAATCCTCTTCTTTCAACGTTCCAAATCCTTTTTGATGAGGAAAGCGTCCATATGAAACAAGCTCAAACACAGTAAGGCCAGTTGGCACTTCTGCAGTCTGTGGTAAAATTGCCATTTTCTTTGCGATTTCTTTCGTTGGTTGTTTCTCAATTGCTTTTCCGTCAAGATAAACAGTACCTTTTTTCGCCTTCAAAATACGAGAAGCCGTTTTTAATAATGTGGACTTCCCACAACCATTTGGTCCAATAATTGTTGTAATTTTCCCTTCCGGAATTTCAACTGTTAATCCATCAATAATTAACCCTTCATTATAGCCAACAGATACCGCATCAACTGCTAAAGTTGCCATACAAAAAGCCTCCCTTTATTTTGTCCTCATAAGTAAGTATATGAAATACGGTGCACCAATTACAGAAATAACAAGACCGACCGGTATTTCTGAAGTTGTTAACACACTTCTTGAAATTACGTCTGCGAATAAAAGTAAAAACGTCCCTATTAGTGCAGCCGTAGGCAGCATAATTTGATGTTTACCACCAACAAGGCGCCTCGCTAAATGCGGAGCCATTAAACCGATAAAACCAATTCCTCCGGCAACAGCGACAGATGCACCAGCTAAACAAACTGCAATAAATAATAATTTACGTCTTTCTTTTTCTACATTTACACCAAGGCCAACAGCTGTAGAGTCGCCTAGGTTCATTACATTTAATATGTGCGCCTTACTAATAGCAAGTGGCAAGAAAATAACCATCCATGGAAGTACACTTAATACGAACTTCCAATCTGTGCCCCACAAACTTCCTGCTAACCAAATCGTTGCAAAACGGAAATCGTTAGATGTCATCTTCATAGAAAAAATTAAACTAACAGCACCAAACCCAGCTGCAACAGCGATACCAACAAGTATTAATCTCGTTGATGACACGCCGTCTTTCCATGCTAGTAAATAAATGATAACTGCTGCTAATATCGCACCAACTAACGCGAAGAATGGAAGGATAAATACAGATAAAAATGTACCAGTCCCAACTTTCCCGAAGAAAAAGTAGACGAATATAACAACTGTTAATCCCGCTCCAGCGTTAATACCGATAATACCTGGATCAGCAAGGGGATTTCGTGATAACCCTTGCAAAATCGCACCTGACATTGCTAAAGCAGATCCAACTAATATAGCAATAACCATACGTGGCATACGGAATTCAAATAAAATAACAGACTGATCTTCAGCCCCAAGTCCAACCAATGACTTTAATACGTCCATTGGTGGTATTTTAAATGTCCCTGTATTTAAACTTACTAAAAATACAGTAACGATTAATCCTACTAAAATTGTTAAAACCGAAACGTTCTTTTTTGTTAAGACACTTGTCCTCACATTTTCCCTCTCCCTTCGTTACGTGCTAAGTAGAGGAAGAATGGAACCCCAATTAGCGCTGTAATGGCTCCAATTGGCGTTTCAAACGGCGGATTAATAACGCGAGATAACATATCTGCACATTCAATTAACAGTCCGCCTAAGACCGCAGAACATGGAATAACCCATCTATAGTCCGAGCCTACAAGGAAACGAGTCATATGCGGGATTACAAGACCAACAAATCCAACCGATCCTGCCATAGAAACTGCAGAACCTGTTAACACAAGAACAAGTACTGTTCCGATAAATTTAATTAATGTCGTATTTTGACCAAGTCCAATCGCAATTTCTTCACCGAAGCTTAAAATTGTAATATACCTCGACATTATAATCGCAATAAAGAGACAAACAAGACCAATCGGTACTAACATATTAATACTTTCCCATTTCACTCCAGCAACTCCGCCTGCATTCCACATACTCACCTCTTGGGCAAGGTTGAAATATAACGCAATTCCAGATGAAATAGCCCCTAATAAAGCACTAATTGCAGCTCCCGCTAAAGCTAACTTCACAGGCGTTAATCCACCTGGTGAAGAAGACCCAACACCATATACAATAGCCGCTCCAAACGCCGCTCCAATAAAAGATGCGATAACGAACATTAAATAAGGTGAATTAGGGAAGAATGCATACATAATCGCAATCCCAAATACAGCCCCATCTGTAATCCCCATTAACGATGGAGAAGCAAGTGGATTTCGCGTCATACCTTGCATAATTGCACCTGATACTGCTAAAAAGGCACCTGCAACTACGCCCCCTATTGCTCTAGGCATGCGAAGTTCTTGAATTACATTATGATGCGTAATAGAACCATCAAACTGAAACACAGCTTGCCATACAGTCTTTAAACTAATATCTGCCGCTCCAAACGAAATAGAAACTGCCATGCTTAAAGCTAACAAAATTGTACCTACTATTAAAATAATAGAAGCAACGAGCGGTCTGCTCTTAATCTCTTTAACATTCACATCTTGCTGTTCTATACTCCTTGCGCTCGCTTCCATCCCTCAACCATCCTAACCAACAACATATATTTAATGAAATGAAATTTATTCTCAAATAGTAATAAAAAAATAAGCGAATCAGCCTTTTCCTGATAATGATTATCAGAATCAGACACCTTCTATTCTACCTATCGCTTCCAAAGACTGTCAACTATTATTTTGAAATACAAATTCATATAGGTCGAGACCTTAATACATAGATAATAACCACCAGTCGTTAACTATTATCCTCACCATTTAAGCTTCCACAGAATAAATCCTTCCTCTTATGGGCATAAAAAAAGAAGAGTAATCTGTTCACTCTTCTTTTTCTTACTTCTTTAATTTTGCTTCAATTTTTACAATTAATTCATCTTCTGTTGGAGCCGCAACTGGACGATTATTTACAAATGCGAATGATTTTTTACGACCAGGACCACAGTAAGACTGGCATGCAACTTCAATCGTTGCGCATGAATCTACTTTTTTTAACTTCGGAATTAACGTTTTAACGTTCGTTGCCTGACAATCATCGCACACACGAAATTCGTTTCCCATTATATATAACACTTCCTCTATTTTAAACTTTTCACAAGTACATTTAAAAATAAACACTAAATGGTATTTTACCGCTCTTTGAAGCTCGTTGCAAGTTTCCCTATAAAGCTCTTTCTTCATATAATGCTACATATTTATATGTTCTCCTACAGAAGTTTCCGTCATTCTTGGCAAAATTTATCCCGCTTTAACGGGCAGTAAGACCTCCACCTCAAAATGCAGCGAAAGCAAAGAATCTAGGTGGGGGTCGTGCTGCCCATAAAAGTCCGATTGGTGAGGGCTAATAATCAGTGGGGGATGAAGAAAACCTCCACTGATTAAAGTTTCACTTTATACCTTTCATCGAAATCTACCATATTTTTAAAAGCTTTGTATAAAAGCTCCTTTTTTTGCCCATTATAAAAATAGGAAGTTCATAAAAAGAAAGGGAGTTGAATCTATGAAAGTAAGACAAGATGCTTGGACAGATGAGGATGATTTATTACTTGCTGAAACTGTACTTCGTCATGTTCGAGAAGGAAGTACTCAATTAAATGCATTTGAAGAAGTAGGAGATCAATTAAATCGTACATCGGCTGCCTGTGGTTTCCGTTGGAATGCTGTTGTTCGCTATAGTTATGAACAAGCTCTTCAACTAGCAAAAAAACATCGTAAAGATAAAATGCGTGCTGCAAGCGGTGAACAAGCGAAAAAACGTTTACTTTATACACCACCAGCTTCAGAGACGATAACTGATTATGAAGAATTCGTACAAGAGGAAGCAATTGTACAATATAAAGAAGCTATTCCATATCAAGAATCTACTGTTCCTGCTGCAAAAGGCTCTATGACAATGCAAGATGTTATTTATTTTTTACAAACAGTCGGATCTTCAAATATAAAAGTGACAGCTCTTGAAAACGAGAATACGAGATTGAAACAAGAAATCAAATCACAAATTCTTCGAAATGAAGAACTAGAAAAGAAACTAGAAAAATTAGAAAAACAATCTCATACTGTACAAGAAGATTACGAAACACTTATGAATATTATGAACCGCGCTCGTAAGTTAGCAGTTATGGATGACGAGGAACGTTCTCAAACATCTTTCCGAATGGATCGAAACGGTAATTTAGAAAAAATTGCAGAATAAAAAGGATGCATTGCATGCATCCTTTTTTGTTATTTCACTTCAACCATATGCACTTCTTCTACGTTAGAACCTCTCTTTATATCTGGGAAGATTTTTTCCTTTGGATTTTCTTTAAAGGCTGCTAATCCAATCGTTTTTACCGGTTCATTTATCTTTGTATATTCGGCATCACTAACAACTGCATACATATCTGTATATTTACGCGCATCACCGATTACTACATTACCTTCATATTTCATTTTCTTTCCATCAATTACTACATCTTTTTGTTCCTCTTTAGCGAATACGATTCCCACTTCATCTGAAACAGATGGTAATGCTTTAATTGGTTCCACATCTTCTTTTACTACCTTTTTCAGCATGTTTTCTTTTACCATTTTTTCAGCTGTTGTTTTATTCATAATTAAAACCTTTTTCTCATTAACCGTACCTAGTTTTGCTTCGAATTTACTTTGGGATTCAATTTTATCTTTATATTGGTCCATTGTTTTTTGAACGCCTGTTTCATCTCCGTACATAACAACGCCCTTTGCTTGTGGCGCAATCATATCCATAATCGAACAGCCACTAAATACGGCAGCTGACATAATCGCTACGAGTCCTAATTTAACTTTTTTCATTTGTATGCCTCCTAAAATCATAATTGCATCTCTTAGTTTAACAACAGTAGCTCGTTTTACCAATTCACTTTCCTTACAACAACATTACAATTTAGTAAGATTTCTCCTTAAAACTATTTTTTATATTTTTGCTATAATAGAGATTGTCATTTTAAAGATAAGGGGTTAGTTATATGAGCAATTCCCGTTCCATTTTATCTCAGCCAGAGTGGCGTATTGTAGATCAGTCTAGTCTGGGACCAACATTCCATGCATTGCAGTCATTCGCAATGGATGACACGTTATGCACAAGTATTGGAAACGGTCAATCAGCTGCAACAATGCGTTCTTGGGTTCATCACAATACAATTGTTCTTGGCATTCAAGATTCACGCCTACCACACTTAGAAGAAGGTATTTCCTTTTTAAAGGAAAACAACTTCAATGTTATCGTTCGTAATTCCGGTGGACTTGCAGTCGTACTGGATGAAGGTGTTTTAAACGTATCGCTTTTATTCCAAGAGACGGAAAAAGGTATCGATATTGATCTTGGATACGATACAATGTGGCATTTAATTGAAGAAATGTTAAAAGATTACGATGTTACAATCGAGGCAAAAGAAATTGTTGGTTCTTACTGTCCTGGTAGCTACGATTTAAGTATTCGCGATCAAAAATTCGCTGGCATTTCACAGCGCCGTATTCGCGGCGGTGTCGCTGTCCAAATTTATTTATGTGCTACAGGAAGTGGCTCTGAGCGTGCCGCACTCGTTCGTGATTTCTACAACCTAGCCATTCAAGGAGAAGAAACACGCTTTACGTATCCTGAAATTGTACCGAGCACGATGGCTTCACTTTCAGAATTACTTGGCGAAACCATTACAGTACAAGACTTAATGATGCGCCTTTTAAAAACATTGCAGCAATTCGCTCCAAAGTTAACACCATCTCAATTAACAATAGATGAAATACCTTTATATGAGACGAATTTACAACGTATTATTGATCGTAACAATAAAGCACTTGGCTTAGAAAAATAAAGACCGTCGCTATTATAGCGACGGTCTTTATTTCAATTCATTATAGAATTAAAGTGCTTGAGCTGCTGTAATTAAAGCTAACTTGTACACTTCTTCTTCGTTACATCCACGAGATAGGTCATTTACAGGCATGTTTAAACCTTGTAAGATTGGTCCTACTGCTTCGAAGTTACCTAAGCGTTGAGCGATTTTGTAACCGATATTACCAGCTTCTAAGCTTGGGAATACGAATACGTTAGCATCACCTTTAATTGTAGAACCTGGAGCTTTTTTCTCAGCTACAGATGGTACGAATGCAGCATCGAATTGGAATTCTCCATCTAAAGTTAATTCTGGAGCCATTTCTTTTGCAATGCGAGTTGCTTCTACAACTTTTTCTGTTTCTAGAGATTTCGCAGAACCTTTTGTAGAGAAGCTTAACATAGCAACGCGTGGATCAATACCGAATAGTTCAGCAGTTTTCGCACTCTCGATACCAATTTCAGCTAAATCTTGGCTGTTTGGTGCAATGTTAATTGCGCAATCAGCGAATACATATTTCTCTTCTTCACGTACCATGATGAATACGCCAGAAGTTTTTGTAACGCCTGGTTTTGTTTTGATGATTTGAAGTGCTGGACGAACTGTATCAGCTGTAGAGTGAGCCGCACCACTTACTAAACCGTGTGCTTTGCCCATGTATACAAGCATTGTACCGAAGTAGTTTTCGTCTTTAAGGATTTTGCGAGCGTCTTCTTCAGTTGCTTTACCTTTACGGCGTTCAACGAAAGATGCTACCATTGCATCCATTTCTTCGTATGTAGCTGGGTCGTAAATATCAACGCCTGCTAATGTTAAATTCATGCTAGCAGCTTTTGCGCTAATTTCTTCTTTATTACCAACTAAGATTGGTTGTACTAACTCTTCTTTTGCTAAACGCTCTGCAGCGCCTAAAATTCTTTCATCAGTTCCTTCAGGAAGTACGATAGAAATGCCTTTTCCTTGAACTTTTTCTTTTACTGTTGTAAATAAGTTGCTCACGAATAAACCCTCCTACTTATGTTAAAAAAACTCTATCTTTAAGAATACTGCTTTTCCTCTCTATTTTAAACTTATAGCTCCCAAAAAATAGATAAAATAAAAATGATTATATTTTCATAAAATTCAGCCTAACAATAAATCCCTTTTAAACCTTATCTCCTCCTATTTTCAAGTAAATTTAAATGTGACAATTTTATGCGCCCAGGCTTTATATAGATGATTTTAAAACTATATATGCTATAGTTAACGTGTAAAACTATCATTAACTGAGGTGAATAGAATGAGTGAAGCAACAACAACGTTAGATGGCTGGTATTGTTTACATGATTTACGTTCTATTGATTGGGCTGCATGGAAAACATTATCTAGCGACGAACGCGGACAAGCTGTGTCTGAATTTTTAAATGTCGTTGAAAAATGGAACGAAGTGGCTACTGCGAAAAAAGGCAGTCATGCAATGTATACAGTTGTTGGCCAAAAAGCTGATATTATGCTTATGATTTTACGTCCAACAATGGAAGAGTTAAATGAAATTGAGACAGAATTGAATAAAACAACATTAGCTGAATATATGGTTCCTGCATACTCTTACGTATCTGTTGTTGAACTAAGCAACTACCTTCCAGCTGATGAAGATCCATACCAAAATCCACAAATCTTAGCTCGCTTATATCCAGAATTACCAAAAGCAAATCATATTTGCTTCTATCCAATGGACAAGCGCCGCCAAGGTGATGATAACTGGTACATGCTTCCGATGGAAGAACGTAAAAAAATGATGTACAGTCATAGTAAAATCGGTCGCCAGTACGCAGGTAAAGTACGCCAAGTTATTTCAGGATCAGTTGGATTCGACGATTTTGAGTGGGGCGTAACATTATTCGCTGACGATGTTCTTCAATTTAAAAAACTTATATATGAAATGCGCTTCGATGAAGTAAGTGCTCGTTATGGTGAATTCGGAACATTTTTCGTTGGAAACATTTTACCAGACGAAAAGGTAGAGCAGTTTTTACACATATAAATCGTGAAAAAGGAACGAAATTCGTTCCTTTTTTATTACCCTCTATATTTCTCTTCAAAAAACTGCTTTTCTCCGCAAATTTGAACAAAAATCGACAAATTCCTTTCAAATTCCTTACAAAATTGTAACCTTTCTATATCCAAATTTATGCTAAAATGGTACGAGCTACATGCTAATAACGATGCGAAGGTGATAATCTATATGAAGAAAATCTTGTCTATTTTACTAGCGTTTTTATTGTCAATTTCTTCCTTAGGAGTAACAACATCCCATGCGGAAGAAAAAATACACATTGAGGCCGCTGCTGCACTTCTATTTGATGCAGATACAGGAAAAATACTGCATGAACAAAATCCAGATGAATTGCTAGCTATCGCTAGTATGTCAAAACTAATTGTTGTTTATGCTGTATTAGAAGCAATTAAAGAAGGAAAAATCACTTGGGATACAAAGGTAAACATTTCTGATTACGCTTATGAAGTTTCACGTAATAATGAATTCTCTAACGTTCCGTTTGAAAAGGGACGTCAGTATACTGTAAGAGAATTATATCATTCTATCGTTATCTTCTCTGCAAACGGATCTAGTATTGCCTTAGCAGAACTTCTTGCAGGAAGTGAGAAAAACTTCTTAAATCTTGCAAATGAACATGCAAAGAAACTAGGGTTAAAGAAATATAAATTTGTAAACGCTACTGGGTTAAATAACGCTGACTTAAAGGGAAAACATCCTGAAGGAACGGATCCGAATGGAGAAAATTCCATGTCAGCTCGCGATATGGGTATGCTTTCAAAAGCAATGATTACAAAGTATCCAGAAATGCTAGAGGATACAAAACAAAGATTTAGAAACTTTCCAGATAATCATCCGAAACCAATTCGTATGGAAAACTGGAACTGGATGTTACCAGGTGCTGCTTTCTCTTATGAAGGAACAGATGGTTTAAAAACTGGTAGTTCTGATACGGCTGGATACGGATTCACTATTACAGCAAAACGTGGTGACTTACGCCTTATTTCAGTAATTATTAAAACAAAATCAATGGACGAGCGTTTCACTGAATCTCGTGCATTAATTGAATATGGATTTAATAACTTTGAAAAACAAAAATTAAAAGTTGATAAGCACAATACAATCTCTGTAGTAAAAGGTAAAGAAGATCAAGTAACTGTTGCACCTGAAAAAGAAATAACAGTCATTGCGAAAAAGGGTGACAAATCACCTTACAAAATTTCTACTGAAGCGGATAAATCACTCGCTGAAGATGGACATTTAGTCGCTCCTGTTAAGAAGGATGCAAAGGTAGGTTCCATCGTTCTAGAACCAACTGATAAATACGGATTCTTAGATGGAAATAAAAATATGAAAGTTACTGCAAAAACGACAGAAGAAGTTGAAAAAGCAAATTGGTTCGTATTAACAATGCGCTCTATTGGAGATTTCTTCTCAAACTTATGGTCTAAAGTATTTTAATGATGAAAAGCTAGCTCACGCTAGCTTTTTTTATTTTCCTCCCTCCATGTAAAACTTCGTTTGGTTGTCATATCTGAGTCCTTTTTCTCATACGTATGAACTAGTAATTGTTACACACTTCATCTAGAGATAAACCTCTTTCCACAAGGTATTCCAAAAAGAGAGGTGACACATAATGGGAGTTATTGCTTATAACGAAGAAGATGTAAAGTTATTAGCTAGACTGATGCGTGCTGAAGCTGAAGGAGAAGGTCAACAGGGGATGTTGATGGTCGGAAACGTTGGAGTAAATCGTGTCCGCGGAAATTGTTTAGATTTTAAAAAAATACGTAATTTACGTCAAATGGTTTATCAAAACCCTGGTGGTTTTGAGGCAACACAAAAAGGGTATTTTTATCAACGTGCAAGGGAACAAGATATCGCTTTAGCAAGACGAACGATTCAAGGACAACGTTTTTGGCCTGCCAATTTTGCCTTATGGTTTTTTAGACCGGAAGGCCCTTGTCCGTCAACTTGGTATAATCAACAAAACTCTGGTCGCTTCAAAAAGCACTGCTTCTTCCAGCCATCTGGCGAAGATTGTCCTAGCGTTTATTAAGGATTGATAATGAGGAGGGATTTTTGAATGGCACAGCAACAAAACCCGTATTACGGAACTGGATTTTATCAACCATCTGGAACTTATGTACAACCGCAACAAATGACCCCACAACAACAGCAACAGCAGCAAGCGATGCAACAACAAGCTGCGCAAGCTCAATATGCTGTTTCTCAAGGCATGTTACCATTAGAACAGTCGTATATTGAAAATATTCTCCGCTTGAACAAAGGCAAGCAAGCCACAGTTGTAATGACTTATGAACGTGGTAGCTCACTCGGTACACAATCGTATACAGGTATTATCGAAGCAGCTGGTCGTGATCATATTGTAATTAGTGAGCCACAATCAGGGAAACGTTTTTTACTATTAATGATTTACTTAGATTATGTGGAATTCCCAGAAGAAATTGCGTATTTACCCGGGCAACAAGCAACCTATGCTCCAAGACCATAAAAAAAGCTGGCATATGCCAGCTTTTGTTTTTTATAACCCTTTTACAACTGCAGTTCCGACTAAGATCCATGCTACGATAAAAGCTACACCACCAAGAGGTGTAATTGGGCCAAAGAACTTAATACCTGTCGTACTTAATGCATACAAACTACCTGAAAACATAATAATCCCAGCTACCATAAGCCAGCCAGCAGTAGTTAAAAGTGATGATTGAATTTTATCCATTAATAAAGCAACTACGAATAGTCCACCTGCATGAAACATTTGATATGTAACGCCTGTTTTCCAAACTTCTAACATTTTTGCAGAAACTTTATTTTCTAAACCATGTGCTCCAAAAGCCCCTAATGCAACAGATAATCCCGCTGCAATACAACCTAGTAAAAAGAAAATCTTCATCTTAATTCCCCTTTTTTTACCTTTATCATAAGCAATTTTTTCATATAAGCCAAACGATTTATCTTCTAGAAATCAAATAAAGAATTACCGTTTGCACCTTCTTCTTTTATATAAACAGGTTCTCCAGAAACCGGCATAACTGGTTGAACTGTCGTCATTGGCTGAGATCCAATTACTTGCGATAGAATCTCAGGTTCTCTATACATAGAAGGCTCAGTTTGTTCATCTAATAATAAATCACATAACGCTCGCACAACTAATAAATGCGCTTTTGATTGTTGTCCTTCACTGCTTTTTGCCTTTGCAATTTCATTCGCCATTTTATTTAAAATCTTATCGCTCGATATTTGCATTCCTTGTCACCTCATACTTTGTAGTTCTTTCTCAAATTGTCCCAGCTTCTCTACTGAACCAAACACTATTATCATATCATGTTCTTGTAGTTTTTCCTGCCCAGTCGGATTATGTATAACATTCCCATTTCTCAAAATCGCTAAAATTGTTACATCAAATTGATTTCTCACATCGCTCTCTAGTAACGATTTACTAGCTAAAATAGAGCCCTCGCCGACTGCAATTTCTTCAATTACAAATGACTGTTCCACACCATACAGTACTGTATCAATATAATGAACTGTTAGCGGATTCGCAATACCTTTTGCAATATGAATTCCTGCCATGCTAGATGGATTAATCACCTTATTTGCCCCGGCCCGCTTCAATTTATCTTCAGTTTCTGGTTTTTCTGCTCTTGCCACAATTTTAATTGCATCGTTTAATCCTCTTGCCGTTAATGTAATAAATACATTTTCAGCATCATTTGCTACGATGGCAACTAAACCAGCTGCCTTTGAAATTCCAGCATGATGTAACACTTCGTCTTCCGTTGCATCCCCGTGTACATATAAAAGTTTTTCCTTCTCTAATATGCTTTCATCTTTATCCACAACGACAAATGGAATTTTCTTTTCTTGCAATTCATGTACAACTTGAAGCCCTACTCTACCACAACCACATACGATAATATGATTTTGTAACTGTGCTATTTGCTTATCCATCTTCTTCCTCCGCACTGCATGAAATAAATTCCCTTCAACAATCATAGCTGCCACTACACCAATTGCATACGTAACAATACCAACGCCAACAGGTATGATAAGAAGCGCAAAAACTTTTCCTGCCTGTGTTACAGGAACGGCATCTCCGTATCCAACAGTTAATACAGTAATCATCGTCATCCAAAATGCTTGAAACAAACTAATCTCTTCGATCGCCATAAATCCTAACGTTCCTAGAATTACAACAAAGGTCATACATATAACTGCTATCCATAATTGCTTACGTGCATTCATATCGTGTTTCAACTCTTTTCTCTATCTACAATCTTTGCCAGTGCAAATGAAATACATATATACTAGATACGGAATCTATGAAAGAGGTTGATATAATGAAAACATTTCTTTCCGCCTTACAATGGGCGCTATTTATTTTAGCTGGGAGCCTTATTGTACCAATTAGCGTCGCAACTAATTATGGTCTCGATGGCGCTGAAGCTATTGCATTCGTACAAAGAACATTATTTGTTCTTGGCTTTGCTGGCCTACTGCAAGCTATATTTGGGCATAAACTTCCTATTCAAGAAGGTCCAGCAGGCCTTTGGTGGGGGATTTTCTCCCTTTATGCAAGTTTAGGTGTCGTATTATTTGGATCCAGCAATGAAACGCTGAAAGTCCTTCAGTATGCCTTCCTATTAAGTGGTATCATTTGTATTATTCTTAGCGTTTTTGGACTCATCGATAAACTAGTTCGCTATTTTACACCGACAGTCATTGGAACATATTTATTTCTTCTTGTCGCGCAACTTAGCGGTTCCTTCCTAAAAGGAATGTTCGGTCTTGACGGCCAACATACAGAAGTACAAGCTAACGTATTTATTCTTTCACTCATTGTTATTTTACTATCCTTTTTCATCATGAAGCTACCTATTATTGGACAATATTCCGTTCTTTTCAGTATCGTCTGCGGCTGGATATTATTCGCATGCTTCGGATTATCTAATCCAGTAACGCCTGTGACCGATATAATCCGTTTTCCGTCTCTGTTTGTTTTCGGAATGCCTCGTATTGAATGGAACATGGCAATTACGGTAGTTTTCGTTACACTATTACTTCTAACAAATATGTTGGCAAGTATTCGCGTTGTGCAAAAGATTGTCTCTAAGTATGAAAAAAATGCAGCACCAGATCGCTTCAAACAAGCCGGCATTATAACAGGAATCAATCAATTGCTAGGGGGTCTTTTTTCAGCTATTGGACCTGTCGCCATTTCTGGATCAGCAGGCTTTATCGCAACGACTAATATTTATAAACGACTCCCATTTATGTTAGGATCAAGCTTTATTATTCTCGTTAGTATATTCCCAAAGATTACTTCATTCTTTGCGGCAATCCCTGTCGCAGTCGGATATGCTGCCATTTATCCTGTATTTGCAAGCATGATTGGTCTTGCCTTTCGCGAATACGAAACAGTACAAGATAAAGAACGATTGTTTAGAGTAGCAGGTCTTTCAATCTTTACAGGAGTCGGGGTTATGTTTGTTCCAGCAGGGGCATTTTCTACGCTCCCACCATTTTTAGCATCGTTTTTAAGTAACGGTCTCGTTCTTGGATCTGTAATGGCAATTTTACTTGAAATACTATTTTCTCGTTCAACAGAAAAACAACCATCGTAAATTGGAAAACTTCCATTATTGCACTCTATCTTTAGAGTTGTTACGATAATGATAAAGTGAAAGCTAATCAGGCGTTAGCGATATAAATTATCATGGGCAACATGCTCATGGTAATTTATACTAACAATATAGAACTTTTCCTAATTGCATATGAAGAAGTTCGATGTCTTACTATATATTCCCCAATATCTTCATAAAACTTTATTTCTATTTCAACAAAGAGAGGAATTTTCAATATGACTTATAAAATGATTGTTTTAGATTTAGATGATACTTTATTACGTGACGACCATACTATTTCACCTCGTACGAAAGAGGCTCTAATGACTGCGCAAGAGCAAGGTGTAAAGGTTGTACTTGCTTCTGGACGTCCAACTTTTGGTATGCGCAATGTAGCGAAAGAACTTCGTTTAGAAGAATACGGCAGTTTCATTCTATCTTTTAATGGTGCAAAAATTATTAACTGTAAAACAAACGAAGAAATCTTTAGTAGTACGCTATCTCCTGAAATCGTTCACAGCCTATTTGAAATTAGTAAAACTGAAGATATATGGATTCATACTTATATGGGCGATGATATCGTAACGGAAGAAAATAATCCTTATACTGAAATTGAGGGCGATATTACCGGTATGCCAATTGTTGTAGTAGATGACTTTAAAGCTGCTGTTCAAGAGCCTGTAGTAAAAGTATTAATGAATAAAGAGGCTGAACGCCTTGTTGAAGTTGAAAAGAAACTACAAAAACAACTAGAAGGCCAATTAAGCGTGATGCGTTCGAAACCATTCTTCTTAGAATTTACTGAAGCCGGTGTTACAAAAGGAACGAGCTTAAACAAACTGATCCAAAAACTTGGCATTAAGCGCGAAGAAGTTATCGCAATGGGTGATAGCTATAATGACCAAGCGATGATTGAATTTGCTGGTCTTGGTGTTGCAATGGGCAATGCACCAGATGATATTAAAGAAATTGCAAACTACGTAACAGATACAAATATGAACGATGGCGTTGCAAAAGTAGTTGAGAAATTTGTACTAAAAACCGAGGTACTTGTTTAATATTTTCATTCACAAAACCTATTTGAAGTCAAATACTTCAAATAGGTTTTTATTTAAATTACCACGCTTTTGTGACTATATTTTGAACTTTGCACTATTCTCGTAGTGTAAACTTTCTTTTTGTATATAATGAAACAAAATAGACTATTTTATTTTGAAAAAGAATACAAATTTACTATATACAAGCATACGTTAAAGGAGGCTATTTCATGTTATCTACACCGATCGGACGATTAAGAGCAATCGGCTTAATTGAGGGGATTTCTTTCCTATTACTATTATTTGTAGCAATGCCATTAAAATATTTCGCAGGATTTGCAACAGCCGTTAAAATTACAGGTATGGCTCATGGTGTTTTATTTATTCTATTCATCTTTGCGGTAATTCAAGTAACAATCGTACACCGCAAATCAATTGCATGGGCACTTGGGGCATTTGTTTCATCAATTATTCCATTTGGCACGTTTGTACTAGATGCAAAATTAAAGAACGAACAACAGTAACAAAAAGGTAGTTAACAACTGTTAACTACCTTTTCTATTTATAGATTTGGAATTTTCCAATCAATTTCTCTCTCACCCATATTAGCTAAAATCGTATTTACTTTAGAGTATGGTTTACTACCAAAGAAACCACGTCTTGCTGATAGTGGGCTTGGATGTACAGATTCGATAATATGATGCTTCGTATTCGTAATTAACTTTTTCTTCGCCTGTGCATGACGTCCCCACAATATGAAAATAACTGGGTTTTCACGTTCATTTAATAGCTCAATTACACGATCTGTGAAATGCTCCCATCCTTTCCCTTTATGAGAATTCGCCTCACCTTGACGAACTGTTAATACCGTATTTAATAGTAAAACCCCTTGCTTTGCCCACTTTACTAAATAACCGTTATTCGGAATTTTATAACCATATTCATCTCGGAGTTCTTTATACATATTTAACAATGACGGTGGCGTTTTAATACCGGGTTGTACCGAGAAGCTTAAACCATGCGCTTGATCCGGTCCGTGGTATGGATCTTGTCCTAAAATAACGACCTTTGTATTTTCATAACTTGTATACTCTAGAGCGCTAAAAATATTTTCTAGCTCCGGATACACAACATGTGTACTGTACTCTTCTTTCAAAAAATCAGCCAGCTTGTGATAATATTCTTTCTCAAATTCTGGTGCCAATAAAGAACCCCAATCATTTTTCAAAACATTTTTCATGCGTTCACTTCCCGTCCAATTAATTCACCATATCCTGCTTTGTAAATACTACAAACGAAATAATAAGGGACACAACGGCCCAAACAGTTAAATTCATTAAAGAAAATCCCATCGATAGCCCTTGTAATGCAGGTAATTTCCCTGATAGATAATCTGTTAATGATAAATTCACACTAAAAATATATTTCGCACCTTCCCACGATGTTGCGAATGAGCTTAAAATACCACCTGCGATTAATGCCGCTAACATAACGCCCATACCAGCTGGTGTATTTCGAATCAAAACAGAAACCATAAACGAGATAGTTCCGACAACGATAGCAACAAACCAAGCTAATCCATATGCCATCAAGATATATTGCCACTGCGGAATAAGATGTACAAAATTCGTATTTAATGTTTCCTTATCAATAACAAACCCTGTTAAAACAGGTAAATTCCATCCCGAGTATCCAAATACAAGCCCTGATAATACGTAAGCAAACAAACCGACAAGGAGCAGTATAAGTGAAATGAAAAATAACATCGTCACGTACTTACTAAGAAGTATTTTCCAGCGCCGAATCGGCCGCGTAAGTAGCATCTTCATCGTTCCATCACTTCGTTCTCCTGAAACAATATCAATGGCGACAATCATTACAAGCAGCGGAATAAACAATGTAATTCCTTGCTCAATAAACGCCCTTACAAAAGTTGGTGCGCCCGGTGCCATCGGGTTAATATCATGATCTAAATAATATTGTTGTTGCTCCACTCTTACCTTCAGCCAATCCCGCCATTCTTCCGGTAGTCTAGAATTGTTCAAGCGGTTTTGAGAATCAACAATTTGTTGTTGCAGCGAAACTTTCCAATCCGTTGTACCTAGCCTTTTTTGTGTCGTTTCTACTTCACGATACTGCGCATACACAAAAAGCGGGATTAAGATTGCTAAAATAAGCATGACAACAAAAATGCGTTTCTTACGATAAATTTTCTCCGATTCATTTAAAACTAGATTCGCAAATTCACGCATGCTGCTCACCCCTTGTGAGTTCAATAAATAAATCTTCTAGCGTAAATACAAGCTCTTTAACACTATGCACATCCACCCCATGTTCTACAAAATGTTTATTCCAATTACTTATAGATTTGATATCCATACGGCATAGTAATCGATTACCTTCTATACCTACTTCTCTTACTTCCTCAGCATCTTCTAGCATATCTTTCGCCTTAGAAATCGGTGTAACAATCCATTCTACACGATCACTTGCTGTTTTAATTAACTCTTCAATCTTGGCAACTGTTATCATTTTTCCTTTATGAATAATCGCAACCCGATCGCATATCATTTGTACTTCGCTTAGCAAGTGACTTGAAATAAACACACTCATATTTTCTTCTTTCACAAGCTTATGTATAAATTCCCTAAGTTCTCTAATTCCAGCTGGGTCTAAACCATTTGTTGGCTCATCTAATATGAGCAATTTTGGATTTCCAAGAAGCGCTTGCGCAATGCCAAGGCGCTGTTTCATACCGAGTGAGTACGTTTTTACTTTATCGTGAATTCTTTCATCTAAATGAACCATTTGAGCAATTTCAATAATACGTTCATCTGATATATTACCTAACATACGGGCAAATTGTTTTAAATTCTCCCATCCTGTTAAATATGTATACAGTTCAGGGTTTTCAACGATACTCCCAATTTGACGCATCGCTTCTCTGAAATTTTCCTTAATAGAATAACCACCGATAGAAATTGTACCTTCTGTTTCTTTAATCAATCCAACTAACATCCGAATAGTAGTTGTTTTTCCAGCGCCATTTGGTCCTAGGAAGCCAAACACTTCTCCTTGCTTTACATCGAAGGATATATTCTCTACAATAGTCTTCTTTCCAATTACCTTCTTCACGTCTCGTACAGAAAGTATCGTCGTCATTTTACCCCTCCTTGTTCTAGTTTTAATTTACTCGCAATATTTTGAACTAATCGGTCCGCCATATATGTATACCCTACTTCATTCGGATGGAAATGATCGGAGTATAATAAATCTTTCCCGCGGTTTTGGAATAAATCAAATGTCGGTGTAATATAAACACTTTTATTATTTAGCGCTAACTTTTCTAGAGATGCATTCCAGTCTACAACAATGTTTGATGATCCTTTTAAATCTTCTACATCTTCAAAAGGATTGTATAAACCAAGCCAAAAAATAGGACTATCTGTATTGAACTTACGAATTTCTTCTATAATTTTCTTCGCTTCATTTTGGAACGTTTCTGTATCAGGACGGTATGTTTCTAAATCTATCTTTCCGAGCGATTCCCACCCTGGAAATAAATCATTTCCTCCTATCGTTAAAACGATTACATCCGCTTGCTTAATTGAATATTGAGCGCCACTACTCTCCATTTGTTTTAATAAGTCGGGCATTTTTGCACCACTAACAGCTAAGTTAGTTAAAGCAACCTTTTGCTTATAATCTTTTTGTAAATCTTCTTTCATCCGTCCAATATAGCCAATTCCTTCTTTATCACCAACACCGCGTGTTAATGAATCACCTAGACTAACAATTTGTAACGTTCCCGTTTTCTTTTTCTCTTTTGCCACTACATCGGTCTTTTTAATTAAATTTGAAGCTTTCGGATTTAACACATCATTTACACCTGAAACAAAGCCATATGCAAATAAACAGAAAGATGCAATTGTGATGAGTAGAATTACTTTTACTACTTTTGATCTCATATCAAAACCCCTTTTAGCCCTCATAGATTGTCCATAATTATACCAAACGCAATTTTGAAAAGCGATTTTCACACCTTGTCTATTATGTTGTTTCCCTATGTACTAATTCTGGCAATAACTCTACGTGCTTTACATCTATTTTCTCATCATTAATCTTTTCATATAATAATTCGAATGCCTTCACACCAACATTTTTACTACAATACGAAATCGTCGTAATGCCTAAAATATCTGCCACATCTTGATCATCACAACCAATAACCGTAATATCTTCTGGAATACGAATGCCTTGTTTTTTCGCTTCCGTTACCATTCCCGCTGCAATATGATTGCAAGATACAAGAAACGCTGTCGGTTTTACTGACATATGGGTCCATTCCCTAATTACATTACGCCCATCCTCCACCGTAAAACAACCTTTAAACTTCCAGTCCTCTATCGGTGTTACAGCAATCGGTTGAAGCGAATCCTCATATGCTTGTTTTCTTCTCTGGCTATTAATGCTATTACTTCTTCCAATGCAATACCCAATACTTGTATGGCCGGCATCTATTAAGCTCTTCATTCCGCGTGAAAACACCTTATAGTAATCAATATGCACACTCGAAATGAAATTCGAGTCTATTTCTTCACACATAACAATCGGACCAAATTTCGTATATTCTTCAAGCTTTTCCTTACTATTTGCCCGGGAACATATAATAACCCCATCAAGCTTTTTCATTTTTAACATATTCAAAATTTCTAATTCTCTTTCCTCACTATAATTCGTCTGACAAAGCATCATATTATAATTATTTTTTGCCGTTTCCTTTGATATCCCCTCGATAATAGCACTATAATATTGATCATTTACGTGCGGTAATAAAACGCCAATGACATTCGTTTTTCCTTTTACTAAATGAATTGCATTCACATTTTGCGTATAATTTAATTCTTCTATAATTGCTAAAATTTCTTTTCGTTTCTGTTCATTCACATATGGATGATTATTCAGTACACGTGAAACCGTTGAAACAGATACCCCAGCAAGTTCAGCAATCTTTCTTATATTCGTCATCTCATTTTCCCCTTCTCTGCAAAAATTCTCCCTTGACCTGGTAAGCTTTCCACAATATATCCTTTCCTAGCAAATACATTTTGAAAGGATATACAACTATGCTTCGATTCAAATTAGAATATATATTTTTCATTGGCGGTCTACTCACTCTCGCCATCGGTATTAATATGATGACGACAATTACTTCCTTTGGACTTAGCCCTTATGATTCCTTCTTTATTGCACTATATCAAAATTTCGGGATAAGTATCGGTTTTTGGATTTTCATGATTAATTTTGCTTTTACTCTTATCGTACTCTTTTGGAATAAAAAACAAATTACGATCGGTACCATTGTAACAATGATTCTTATTTCGCTTTTTGTTGATTGGATTGGTTCCATTACAACCATTATGGATGCTATCCGCTCTCTTCCAAAATATATAACACTTATTTGTGGAAATCTATTCGTTGGAGCCGGGATTGGCCTTTACGTCTCTACAAACCTTTGCGCGGCGCCTCAAGAAGCTTTCGTTTTGACGGTTGCTGAGAAAAAGAAGTGGACATTTAGAAGAACAGAAATTTCGTTAGCGTTTTTATTTTTAACATTAAGCTTCCTATTAGATGGACCTATCTATTTTGGAACAATCATCTTATCTTTTACAACAGGCTGGATTATCCAAGCATTTATTCAAGTTGGTACGCAGATTTTAAATAGAAAAAAACCTATTAAGCAGGCTGCTTAATAGGTTTTTTATTAGGGGAGATGCTACTTTGCATCTCCTTCAATTCGGTAATTTGCTTTCAGACAATCTATTTCTTCATACCCTTGCAACGTATGTAGAATATAATCATAATCAGCAAGAGATGCACGATGCGTTACAATTACAATTTCAGCTTTTCCTTTCTCTTCAAGTGGCATTTGAATAATCTTTTCAAAGCTAACACCACGCTCAGAGAACAATGAAGTAATTTTTGCAAATACACCAATTTCATCTTTTACATGAAGTCTTAAAAATTTCTTCACAACAATTTCGTCTGGCTCTTTTAATACCTTTTTATACTGCGGGGATACCGCGCTATTTCCGTTTACACCTAATCGAATATTTTGCATTACAGCTACTAAATCCGAAACAACAGCTGTTGCTGTTGGTAAACTTCCTGCACCTGGTCCATAAAACATCGTTTCCCCGACCGCTTCACCGTACACATATACAGCGTTATATTCATTTTGCACAGCCGCAAGGGGATGTGTATTTGGAAGTAGCGTTGGTTCAACTGTAACTTCTAATTTTTCACCATCTCGCTTCGCAAGACCGATTAATTTAATCGTGTAACCTAAACTCTTACTATATTCAATATCTTCCTCTGTAATAGAAGTAATTCCTTTTACCTTCACATCTCCAAGCTCCACATTTGTAGAGAAACCGAGGGTAGCCAAAATCGTCATTTTTCTTGCTGCATCTAAACCTTCCACATCTGATGTTGGATCTGCTTCTGCAAATCCAAGTTGTTGGGCTTCTTTTAACACGTCGTTATATGCTCTCCCTTCATCTGACATTTTCGTCAAAATAAAATTTGTCGTTCCATTTACAATTCCCATTACTTTCGTAATAAGATCTGAAGAAAGTCCTTCTACGATACTTCGTAAAATCGGGATCCCTCCGGCTACACTTGCTTCATAAAACAAGTCTGCTTTATTATCTTTTGCTACCGCTAAGAGTTCCGCACCATGTAACGCCATTAAATCTTTATTGGCAGTTACAACATGCTTTCCACTTTGTAAAGCTTGCAAAATATATGCTTTTGCATCATCAATGCCACCCATTACTTCGATGACAACGTCAATGTTCGGATTATCTAAAATTTCATTTGCATCTTGTGTTAATAGAGTAGAAGGTACCTCTACTTCTCTCTCTTTTTCAATATTTTGTACTAGTACTTTCGTTACTTTCACGGGACAACCTACTTGGTGTATGAGTCTCTCTTGATGATCTGTAATAATACGAACTACACCGCTACCAACTGTCCCAAGACCTAATAAGCCAACTTGAATTTCCTTCATAATACTGTCCACCCCTCAAAAATTGTGTTTAGATGAAATTATATGAGTAAAAAATCTGAAAAACAATGTTTTTTTGAACATTCGGAAAAATATAAGTTAATTTTTACAAAGAAAACGTTGCCACGTGTTACACAATCTTTTTTTATAATACATAAGGGGTTTCTTGATACACGTAATAATTCAGCCAATTAGAGAATAATAGATTCCCATGACTTCTCCACCTTACAAGCGGTTTCTCATTTGGGTTATTATGCTTAAAGTAATTTTTCGGCACATCAATATTTAACCCTTTGTCGCGGTCTCGTTCGTATTCTTCTTTTAACGTATCACAACTATATTCACTATGGCCGAGCGCAAACACTTGTCTTCCTTCTTGCCCAATAACAAGGTGAACACCCGCTTCCTCAGAGTTTGCTAATAATGTTAATTCTGTCACCTCTCTAATATCACTCTCTCGTACTTCTGTATGACGAGAATGCGGGGCAAAAAACAATTCATCAAACCCTTGTAACAATTTCACATGTTGCTCACGGACTTCATGTTCAAATACACCGAACATTTTTTCCTTAAGAGGATACTTTGGAACGCCATAATGATGATACAAACCAGCCTGTGCCCCCCAGCAAATATGAAGCGTAGATGTTACATTCTTTTTTGAATACTCCATAATACGTTTAAGCTCTTCCCAATAATCTACCTCTTCAAAAGAAAGAGTTTCAACTGGTGCTCCCGTAATAATCAATCCATCAAATTTCTCATTCTCAATATCACGGAATGTTTTATAGAAGCTCGTTAAATGTTCCTGTGCTACATTACGGGACAAATGTGATTCCATATGAAGTAAATGAACATCTAATTGCAACGGCGTGTTGCCAATTAAACGAAGTAATTGTGCTTCTGTGTCTTGCTTTGTAGGCATTAAATTTAATATAGCAATTTTCAATGCCCGGATATCTTGTGTTTCTGCTCGCTCCTTCGTCATTACAAAAATATTTTCCTCCTGCAACACTTTGCGAGCTGGTAAATCTTTATCAATTATGATCGGCATGTTCTTTGCCTCCGACTAGCGCTGCTTCTAAATCTGCAATAATATCAGAAACATCTTCTATACCAACCGATAAACGAATTAAATCTGATGTAACGCCAGCTAGACGCTGATCTTCAGCACTTAATTGTCTATGCGTCGTGCTAGCAGGATGTATAACACAAGTTCGTGCATCCGCTACATGCGTTACGAGAGTTGCTAGTTTTACATTTGCGATAAATTCTTTCGCAGATTCTAATCCGCCCTTAATACCGAATGTTAAAACACCACTAGCACCTTTTTTCAAATACGTTTGTGCTAACGAGTAATTTTCATTACTATCTAGTCCCGGATAATTCACCCATTCAATACGTTCATGGTTAGCAAGCCACTTAGCAACTGCAAGAGCATTTTCACTATGACGCTCCATTCGTAAATGCAGCGTTTCTAAGCCAATATTGCTAATATACGCATTGAATGGGCTCATACAGTTTCCGTAGTCTCTTAATAATTGAACACGTGCCTTCACAATATAAGCTGCTGCACCAAAATTTTGAACGTAACTTACGCCGTGATAACTTGGATCCGGTTCAACAAGTTCAGGATATTTCCCATTTGTCCAATCGAAGTTCCCTCCGTCAATGACAATACCGCCTAAAGAGCTTGCATGACCATCGATATATTTCGTCGTAGAATGAACGATAATATTTGCCCCGTGCTCAAATGCTTGGCATAAATAAGGTGTCGCTAATGTATTATCCACGATAAAAGGTACTTCTAACTCTTTCGCTGCATCTGAAAATTCTTTGAAATTTAAAACGTTCATCGCTGGATTTCCTAGCGATTCTGCATAAACAAGCTTCGTCTTATCATTAGCAAGAGCCACGATTTCATCAGCAGTTAAATTCGGATTAAAGAACGTAACATCGATACCAAGCTTACGCAAACTCACCCCAAACAAATTAAACGTCCCGCCGTAAACTGTGGAAGAACAAAGCAAGTGGTCTCCGCTACTACAAATATTTAAAACAGCAAGCATAATAGCAGCCTGCCCAGAAGCCGTCGCAACAGCTCCTACACCACCCTCTAACTCCGCTAATTTTTGCTCAAATGCAGCTAGAGTAGGATTTCCAATACGCGTATATATATATCCTTCTGCCTCTAAATTAAATAGTGCTGCTAAATCATCCGAAGTATCGTATTTATACGTTGTACTTTGATAAAGTGGCAAAACACGCGGTTCACCATTCTTTGGTGTATAGCCACCTTGCACACAAATTGTTCCTTTTCCCCATGATTCTCCCATCTCTCATTCTCCTTTCTTCTATGCAAAATAAAAAAACTGCTCCTTTCCTGAAAACAAGAAAGGAGCAGTTTGAAAACACGCTCTAAAGGCTCTTTCTTATCTCTCAGGATTTATTACCTGCAGGATTTGGCACAATTCCGTTATACGGCTGTTGCCAAGGTTTCATCGGGCCTGTCCCTCCACCTTTTCTTGATAAGACTATGCAATTACCGTTGATTTTATAGCAATAATTTCCTAATGTCAATCAGTTTTTCTGAATGTTCTAAATTAATTACAAAGGCTTTGACATGCATAACAAAAGAAATATATTCCATATCCCTTTGAAAAAGACCTTTTAAAACCCATGATTACTATATAGAATTAAGTACGTAGTTTAACTGTATACATTTCAAATTCTCACGAGACCTCAACATATTGAATAAGCCAACCTCTCAAAAAGATACTATACATATTCATTTCATTTCTCAGTAGCATATTCACTCCTTTCGACATTACAACTTACATAATGGAGGTATAACATGACAAACACAAAGGACATGCATTATATACTCGTCCTATACGGCATTCTTTTAGGCTCTATAGTAGGAGCAACAGTCTGGCTATTTTTAGTTACAATAAATATCGGCATTCACTTTATTTGGGGATACTTACCTACCATTTTCTCTTCTCCCCCGTATTACACTATTTGTGTAACAACTATCGGTGGTATTCTCGTCGGTTTAACTCAAAAATACTTCGGCACATATCCACGTCTTATGCCGGAAGTGATGGGTGAATATAAAAAAACAGGTAGAATTGAATACCGTTCCGTACATAAAGCTACTTTAACTGCGATTATCGTTTTAATATTCGGAGCTAGCTTAGGTCCCGAAGCAGCGCTTGTTGGCATTATCGGTGGACTTTGTACATGGATAGGGGATCGCTTTACATTCGCCTTAAAAGGAATGAATGAACTAACAGAGGTTGGGATTGGTGCTACTTTAAGTGTAATTTTTAACGCGCCATTATTCGGTTATTTAGCTCCAAATGAAAATGAGGGTGAGCAAATTAACGAATTTTCTAAAGGAAAAAAAGCAATTGTATATTTAGCTACCACTTTCGCTGGTTTTTCCGTTTATTTATTACTTAGTAAATTCGATAATCGCGGATCCTTTATCGTTGATTTTGGGGAAGGTTCCCTTTCTCTTAATGAATGGATTGCCTTTCTACCACTTGCTAGTATCGGTGCTATAGTTGGCTTCTTTTATTTCAAATTAGAATTCACATTAGAAAAATTAATCCATCCCTTAAAGGAATACAAACTATCACTTGGAATTATCGGTGGTATTTTATTAGGAATTACAGGAACTTTTCTCCCGTACACGTTATTCTCAGGAGAACATCAATTAAAAGATTTAGTCGTTGAATGGAGCCATTTATCCTTCTGGGTACTACTTCTTTCAGGGGTTTTAAAATTATGCATTACTGCCGTTTGTTTAAATACAGGTTGGCGCGGTGGACACATTTTCCCA
Organism: Bacillus cereus group sp. BfR-BA-01309; assembly: GCF_022664315.1. Taxonomy (NCBI): domain Bacteria; kingdom Bacillati; phylum Bacillota; class Bacilli; order Caryophanales; family Bacillaceae; genus Bacillus; species Bacillus cereus group sp. BfR-BA-01309. The sequence continues at coordinate 102,369 of NZ_JAKUHE010000003.1, read as the reverse complement.
ATTATATTTGCTGGATCTAGTATCGGATATGCTATAGCGTCCATTATCCCTATAGATCCAATTGCTTCAGTAGCCATCGTCACGACAGCAATTTCAAGCTATGCATTAAGAAAACCAATTGCAATAACATTACTATTACTCATGTTTTTCCCGCTCAATTTACTACTGCCGATGCTTGGAGCGGCAGCGATTGGTAATGCATTTCCACTTCCTAAAAACAACGAAGCTACAAGCGAATAAAAGTAGGCAGTTGGGACAAAAGTTCCACTGCCTATTTTTATTACACACGTTGCTTCAATAGTGCGTATAACTCTTCAAAATTTTGCACTTCATATGTTGGCACAACCTCGCTATCATTTGATTTCTTTTCTCGATTAAACCAACAAGTATCAATTCCCGCTACATATCCGCCTTTCATATCAGCACTTAACGAATCCCCAATAATGAGCCCCTTTTCTGGAGCAAAATTAGGAATTCGTTCAAAAACATAATCAAAATACTCTTTCATCGGTTTTTGGAATCCTGTATCCTCAGAAACAAAAATATCTTGAAACAAGGCATGTAATCCTGCATTACGTAAACGTTTATCTTGCGTCTGAGAAATACCGTTTGTCACAATATATAAATCGTACTCACTTTGAATTTGACTTATGAATTCAAATGCGCCTTGCATGAGCTGATTTCCTTCTTCTAAGTAGCTACGATAATTATTTTCGAATAATATCCCGTCTACCTCTTCCCCATATTCTTTCAACAAAATTGAAAATCGTGTATTTAAGACTTCATCACGATTTATTTCCCCTTCTTCAAAAGCCTCCCAAAGGCGTTTATTAATTTTTTTATACTGCGCTTCAACCTCTCTAGTTAGATTAATCCCTCTCTCTTCAAACAGCATACGTAACGCCACTTTCTCCGCCTTTTGAAAATCTAACAATGTATCATCTACATCGAATAACAATGTTTTATATTTTTTCATAAGCACTTCACACCCTCTTTTCTACAAAAATAAATTTACGTAAATCGTATCATTCCTTCTTGTAAACATAATAGGAGATATCTCATACTAAACAGGAGGTGAAAACATGAAAGTTAGCAAAAATAGCGAAGAAATCTCTCATTACATGCAAACTTCCAACTTCCATACCCTTTTTTCTTTTAATGTCTTACCATATGTTGAACTACACTCCTTTCAAAAGAAAGAAAGGATATGTAATGAAGGCGTTGATGTTCCTTATCTTTATTACTTAATTTCCGGGAAAGCAAAAATATATATGAGTCACAAAAACGGGAGGGTCTCCTTAATTAACTTTATTCAAGAACCTTCGTTCATTGGGGAGTTAGGGTTAATCGGCGTTGAATCCGTTACGAAAACGGTGGAAGTGATTGAAGATTGTATGTGCTTGGCACTCCCTCTTAAAGATTGTCAGCATCTTTTATTGCAAGATCCTATCTTTCTACAGAAACTATGTAAATTTATCGGCGAAAAAACAATTATCCGAACAGAAAGTTACGCCAAAAATAATAGTTATCCGTTCGAAAACCGGTTAGCGGCATTTATTCTATTAACAGAACAAAATAACAGTTATACAGAGAAACACACCGAAGTTTCGGAATACTTAAATGTCAGCTACCGTCATCTTTTATATGTATTAAACCAGTTTTGCCAACAAAATTACTTACAAAAAGACGGAAGAACCTATTACATACAAGATCGAATTCAATTAGAAACACTAGCTGATGAACTTAAAATATAAAAAAGCGGCATTAACATTTATATGTTAATGCCGCTTTTTTCGAGTGACGATTCTATTTTCAATTAAAATTTGCTTGCTACTTTAGCTGCTTCTTCAAGACCTGCTGTAATGATCTCTTCTGCTTTATCTGGGAATTGGTTATGTCCTTCAATAACTACTGTTTCCATATTTGTTGCACCGAAGAAGCCCATCATGCTTGCTACATATTTAACAGCCATTTCTACTTCAGCTGCTGGACCTTCAGAATATACGCCACCGCGCGCGTTTAATAATGCAATCTTCTTATCTCCAATTAGACCAACTGGACCTTCTGGCGTATATTTAAACGTTTTGCCAGCACGGTTTAAATAATCAATATATGTGTGCAATACTGCTGGGATTGTTAAGTTCCATAATGGGAAACCGAAAACGACTTTATCAGCTTCTAAAAATTGATTTAAATACTTATCAGCAACTGCTACTGCTTTTGCTTCCTCTTCAGTTAAATCAAACCCTTTACCTGCTTTGAATGTACCATTAATCATATCTACGCCTACATATGGTAAGTCTTCTTTATATAAATCAAGTTCTACTACTGTATCATTTGGATGTGCTTCTTTATAGTTTGCTAAAAATGCCTCGTATAATTTCACACTAACTGCTTGTTCCGCTGGGCGGTTGTTTGCTTTTACAAATAAAACTGTTGCCATTGTTTTTCCTCCTAGTACTCACTCTTCTGTTGTTATATGCTTTCAAAAAAGGTATCCCTTGTAATTGTTGTTTTGTTGCTTACAAACATATTTTATCTTTATATCTAGACAATTTCGTCCTCACATAGACGTATTTTTCCATAAAAAAAGTCCACCTTCTAAAGGCGAACTAGGTCTTACGACTTTTGTCTTATACAATTCCGTTTTTCACTGCATATAATGCCGCTTGCGTGCGATCAGATAAGTTCAACTTACTCAAAATACTACTTACATGAGCTTTTACCGTTTTTTCTGTAATAACTAGAACGGAAGCGATCTCTTTATTACTCATCCCTTTCGCTAATAGCTGCAACACTTCATTTTCTCTCGCTGTTAGCACATCCACTTGAATAGAAGGTTCTTCTTCCTTTTCTTCCACAGGTAATGTTTGAGAGAGAAGAGTATTTGCTATATCCGGATGTAATTGAATATTACCTTTATATGCGCTTCGAATCGCTTCAACAAGTTGATCCGGTTCTACATCTTTTAAAATATACCCACTTGCCCCCGCCCTTAACGTTGGTAAAACATGCGCCTGATCAGAAAAGCTTGTTAATACAATTACTTTCACATCAGGATATTCTTTTTTGATACACGCTGTCGCCTCGACACCATCCATTTCGGGCATATATAAATCCATTAGTACAACATCAGGATTTGTTTCTCCTACTTTCACTAATGCTTCTTTCCCGTTATTTGCTTCTCCAACTAACTCTAAATCTTCCTGTGTACTTAAGAAAAATGCTAATCCTTTTAAAACGACTGTATGATCATCAACTAATAATACTTTTATTTTCACAAACTTCCCTCATTTTCACATCATAATGGTACATTTATTTTTATACTTGTTCGTTTTTTTTCACTTACAATTTTAATTGTTCCACCAATTAGTTCTACTCTTTCGCGCATCGTTGTCATGCCAAGTGACTTCTTCTCTTTTATGTCCTTTTCTATAAACCCATTACCTTGATCCACTATTTCTAATGATACATCGTTCTCAGTTACTTTAAAATAAATCGTCGCTTCCTTTACACCTGCATGCTTACTCACATTGTTTAGCGCCTCTTGTCCAATGCGCCACAGTGCTTCTTCTACTACACGAGGTAAGTCACGAACACCAGTAACTTGCTCCCTAATCTTCAATCCTAAGTTTTCACCGTACTGCTTTAGAGCAGGTAATAACCCTTTCTCTAATCCTGCCGGACGAAGCTGCCAAATTAATGTCCTCATTTCTTTTAAAGCTCCTTGTGCTAATTCACGCATCTCATGCAAAGATTGATCTACCTTTTCATTTTGACCTTTTAAAACTGCCTCAGCGCCTTTTGTCATAAAGGTTAACGAAAATAGCTTTTGTGAGACGGAGTCATGTAAATCTCTTGCCAACCGATTCCTTTCTTCCATTCGTACAAGTTCACGGCGCTGCTCATTTAATCTTAAATTCTCGATTATTAACGAGACATGATTCGATAGCGCTTGGATTACATCTATTGTGTTAACATCAAATTCTCCATTATTCAAACTAACACATAAAACACCAAATATATGATTTTGAATATGTATTGGTGTAGCAATAACAGCTCTATTTAGATGTACACTATGCCCAATTTGATGTTTTAGTAGCACCGGCTCATCTTGTTCTAACGCCTTCTTTGCCGCTTCTTTTACATCCTCTTGTAACTCTTCCTGACTATAGGACGCTCGCAAAGATAATTCCTTTTCTTCCCTAATAAAAAAAGCCACTTGATTCCATTGAAATACTTCACCTATATGATTTACCACTTTTTCAGGTAATACATTAAATTTATGAATCGTTTTTAAATCTTGAATAAAACGTTCCAATTTCACATAATAATGTGCTCTTCGCTTTTTATTTTCATATAATTTTGTTCGCTTTAAGGCCGTCCCAATTTGGAAAGCAACCGATTGAAGTAATACTAATTCTTCTTCCGAAAAATGCGTTTTACCAGGACTTGCTACATTTAACACACCAAACTTTTCGCCTCCAGCCTTTAAAGGAACCGTAGCATGATGAAGAATGCCTTCTGTATCTCCCCAATTATATTCAATTGCATTATTAATTCTTTTACATTCAATAATATTAACGGCTCTCTCCAATTTCCCATCTACAAAGCCACGTAAACACCAACATTCCCCTTCACACATCGGACGTTTATTTTCATATGTAAGTGCCTCTGGCAACTGGTAATCAATCAACTTCGTATATTTCCCATTTTCATCCGCAAGAAAAATCCATCCCGTCTTTAAACCTGTTACACTAAGCAATTTTTCTAGCACCGCTTGCAATACATGGTATGTATCATTTGATGTATTTAGTGTTTCTGCAATTTCTTTTAATATAACTAATTCATTTGTGCGATTATCTCGAAACATAATCAGTCTCCTACACGCAAAATTTTAAATAGCTCCTAAAATAAATCATCTACTTTTCACTTTGTACTTATTCGTAACATTGATATAATGGTGAAAACATAGTTTTCATTATATCACTTGAGGGGGCTTTCATAATGACATTAAATAAAGCACTTACTATCGCTGGTTCTGATACAAGTGGCGGTGCTGGTATACAAGCAGATTTAAAAACATTCCAAGAACTTGGTGTATACGGAATGACATCTCTTACGACAATCGTGACGATGGATCCACATAACGGTTGGGCACATAACGTATTCCCAATCCCGGCTTCTACATTAAAACCACAATTAGAAACAACAATTGACGGTGTTGGCGTAGATGCTTTAAAAACAGGTATGCTAGGATCAGTAGAAATTATTGAAATGGTTGCAGAAACAATCGAAAAACATAATTTTAAAAATGTAGTAGTTGATCCTGTTATGGTATGTAAAGGTGCTGATGAAGCATTACATCCTGAAACGAATGATTGCTTACGTGACGTTCTTGTTCCAAAGGCATTAGTTGTAACACCAAACTTATTTGAAGCTTACCAATTAAGTGGCGTAAAGATCAATTCTCTTGAAGACATGAAAGAAGCAGCGAAAAAAATCCACGCTTTAGGCGCGAAATACGTCCTAATTAAAGGCGGTAGCAAGCTTGGTACAGAAACTGCAATCGACGTCCTATATGATGGACAAACATTCGATCTTTTAGAATCAGAAAAAATTGATACAACAAATACACACGGCGCAGGTTGTACATACTCTGCTGCAATTACAGCAGAACTTGCAAAAGGAAAGCCTGTGAAAGAAGCAGTAAAGACTGCTAAAGAATTTATCACAGCCGCTATCCGTTATTCGTTCAAGATTAATGAATACGTAGGCCCAACACATCACGGTGCATATCGTAAATTCGTTGTATCAAAAGAACTTGTCTAACCTATAAATGAAAACACCCACAGAGTTTATATTTTCTCTCTGTGGGTGTTTTTTATAAACTCTTCTGGTCATCGTATCTTTAAGATGCAGAACTAACCTGATTTCTACCATTTCTTTTGGAGTAGTATAATGCATCATCAGCAGCTTGAATAAATTGCTTTGGTGATTCTTCATACACTGAAATGCCTACTGAAACTGTAATTTTTATTTTTGTTCCATTTAACAATTGGAATGGATGGTTTTCAACAACTGTGCGAACTTGTTCCCCTGTACGCATTCCATAAGCTAATCCCTTCTTTGGTATCAAAAGTGCAAACTCCTCTCCACCCTTTCGAAAAGCCAAATCTGGAAATGGTGAAATTTCTCTTAAAATACATCCAATTTGTTTTAACACTTCGTCTCCTGCAGGATGTCCATACGTATCATTTACACACTTAAAATGATCAATATCTATAAGTAGTAAACAAAGTGAATCATTTCTCATACGCTTACTCCCAATATGACGATTCATCTCTAAATCAAACTGTCTTACGTTTCCTAAACCTGTCAATGCATCTATCGTTGCATATTGCCTCATCGTTTGAAATAACTCATTGGATTGCAATACATAATTTGCGCTTATAAATGTGATATATGCTGCAAAACCACTACAAACTACATATAATGCTACGATAGACATATCCTTAAATAAAATAGAAAGTGGCACTACTAAAATAGATAAACTATATACATTAAACCAGATCCATCTTGTAAATATAGAAGCTTTCATCCGCCAAATAAAAACAACTCCAACACCTATCAATACAATACTATAACAAGCCAATTCAGAGGCTAAAGAGTACTCGGTAAAAAATAATCGGGTAATTAAAATAATAGTAACTGTTATACTACTAGCTATCGGACCTCCGATTATAATTGCCAAAATAACAGCTAAATAACGTAGATCCAGCATAATATTCTCAATATGTACACCAAAATGCATCAATAGTACACTTAATATTCCAGTAAGCATACCTACTACACATTTCTGCCAAAGAGAAAACTCTTCTTTTAACGGCTTATCTCTTAAAATCTGACCTCCAACAAAAATAAAGGAAAGAATAATTGTTGTGTTTACAAATAAGTCCCTTAACATAAAATAATCTCCCTACTTTTCTATCTATCCCTTTCCTTATTTTATTGTATACGAGATACCTATAATTCCCAAAGCTTTTTATTTATTTTTTGCTGTTCCACGTGAAACAGCAAAAAAAATAAAAGAGCGAAAATTCGCCCTTTTCATTAACAACATCGTGATATCTTTCCACCCTTTGCATTAAATCTAGCTTCTTGCGCTTCTGCAAAAAACTGTTTTTGACATACCACTTCTTCTTCTGGATGATGCTTTTTCATATGCTCTACATATGTTTCATAGCTTGGTACCCCAACGAGCAAACTAATAAAGTGCTTCCTTTTTCCCCATACTTGCCGCAGTCTTTTAAGCATAATAGTTCCTCGACTCACTTTCATCTCTAGAAATATATGGCGCCTCTTTTAACGGCATCGGCCTATTTCTTAATACTTGAATCCAAATTCGAATTGCAGAAATTAATACAGCGATTACAACTATCATAAAAATCCCACAAAGTGCTGCATCAATATAATCATTGAAAATAATTTGTTTCATTTGGGCGACATTTTTAGCTGGTGCTAACACTTTCCCCTCATCTAATGCTCCTTGAAATACCTTTGCATGAGATAGAAATCCTATTTTAGGATTTTCATGAAATAGCTTTTGATAACCCGCTGTCATCGTTACAATAAGCAATCCGACAGTTGGAATCAGCGTCACCCAAACATATGCCTTTTTCCCCATTTTGAACAAAATTGTCGTTCCAAGTAATAATGCAATACCTGCTAACATTTGGTTTGCAATACCGAAAAGTGGCCATAATGTATTAATTCCACCAAGCGGATCTACTACCCCTTGATATAAGAAATAACCCCATCCTAATACACATAATGTTGTAGCTATTACATTCGCTAATGTAGAATCCGTTTTCCCAAATGGCTTATATACATGTCCTAAAATATCTTGAATCATAAATCGGCCTACACGCGTTCCAGCATCAATTGTTGTTAAAATGAATAGCGCTTCAAAGAGGATTGCAAAATGATACCAAAAGGCCATCATGGCCGTCCCACCTATTACTTGTGAGAAAATATATGCCATACCTATCGCTAACGTCGGTGCGCCACCTGTACGTGATAAAATCGTTTGCTCTCCAACGTTTACAGCGAGATCTTTTAGTTCATTTGGTGTAATTGCAAATCCCCATGAAGAAATAACTTGAGCTGCCTGCGAGACATCCGTACCGATAAGTGCTGCGGGACTATTAATCGCAAAATAAGTTCCTGGTGTTAATACACAAGCTGCAATCATCGCCATCGCGGCTACAAATGACTCCATTAACATTGCTCCATAACCAATTGGTTGTGCGTGTCCCTCTTGTTCAATCATCTTTGGTGTCGTACCTGATGAAACGAGAGCATGGAATCCAGACACCGCACCACAAGCAATTGTAATAAATAAGAACGGGAATAAGTTTCCAGAGAAAACAGGACCTGTTCCATCGATAAATTTCGAAACTGCTGGCATTTGTAAATCTGGTGCTACAATTAAAATACCGATTGCTAATCCAACAATTGTCCCGACTTTTAAAAATGTGCTTAAATAATCACGTGGTGCTAAAAGCATCCAAACTGGTAATGCCGATGCGATAAACCCATATACAATAAGCATAATAGCAATCGTTTCACCGCTAAATGTGAACATACTTGCAAGTGTTGGATGTTCTGCTACATACTGTCCTCCAATAAGAGACAGTATAAGTAGAATGATTCCGATTACTGACCCTTCACCAACCCGTCCAGGCCTAATGTAGCGCATGTACACTCCCATTAAAATAGCGATAGGAATCGTTGCTGCTATCGTAAACATTCCCCAAGGACTTCCTACAAGCGCCTTTACTACTACTAATGCTAATACCGCTAATAAAATAATCATAATGCCTAAAATACCTATCATTGCAATAAGCCCTGTAACAGGACCAATCTCATCTTTAATCATTTCTCCTAAAGATTTACCATTCCGTCTCATTGAAGCAAATAAAATTACAAAATCTTGCACAGCTCCAGCGACAACTACCCCAACAATAATCCATATTGTCCCTGGTAAATACCCCATTTGCGCCGCCAAAATCGGTCCTACTAAAGGGCCTGCCCCAGCAATGGCTGCAAAATGATGTCCAAATAATACCCACTTATTTGTCGGAACATAATCTTTTCCATCATTTAATGTATGGGCTGGCGTTTGCCGATTATTATCTAAACCGAATACCTTTCTCGCTATAAATCTACTATAAAAGCGATAAGCAACTGCATACACACATACCGCAGCTACTAAGAGCCACACGGCATTAATAGTTTCACCTTGTGATAAAGCTATTACACCAAAAGCACCTGCTCCTACTGCTGCAATAACTCCCCAAAGTAAAATCGACTTCAATGTTTTCACATACAATCCCCCCAATACTATTGCTTAGTGGGATTGTACTAAATTTTCTGAATATTTTATTTGAATCCTCCTTATCATGAAGGATTTTTAGTTTATCATGTTAAAAATTTCGCATTATCTACTATAATTCTATTTTATTTCGAAGTTTTTTCACGTAATTCCGACTAACTGGAATCGGTTGCTCATCATATTTATCTAAATACAAATTATATGTGCCATTATAATAAGGTTTTAGTTCTTGTACATATGACATATTAATTAAATAACTTTTATGTACGCGTAAAAAATCATATGCATTTAACTTATTTTCCAGCTCCTGAAGTGTATATGTTGAAATATACTGATTATTCGTTGTATAAATTGAAACCGTTTTGTTCTCCTTATTTTTGCTTATATATACAATATCTTCAGGGAAAATATATCTAATCCCCTCTTGACCTTCTATCGGTAGTTTTCGCAAATAACTCTTTGCCTTCTCGCCTTGCTCTTTACACATTCTATATAAAAGGAATTGCAAATCTTCCTCACGAAATGGGCGTAGTAAATAATAGAATGCTTGAAAACGAAATGCCGTAATCGACTCTTCTATATCTTCACCCATAAAAATCAATTTCGTATAACAATTTACTTCCCGTAATAAACTCGCATATTCAAAACCAGTTCCATCTAGTAATTTTGAATTCAAGAAAACAAAATCTGGTGTATGCTTTTTCATGATAAATAATGATTCTGTTCCCGTATTTGCTTCAAAACATTCTACATTCTTTATATTTTCAGTGAATTTTTCAGCTAAACTTCTTCGCTCTTCTACTTCTTCCATGATCAGTAAAATTTTCATTTCTTCAACCACCTAATTCTTTTGTCCATATGTCCTGTTGTATACATTCGCTTTTATAAGAAACATTCCCTTTTTCTTACTATACCATTATTTATCTAAAAAAACAGAAAAAAGGAAACCACGACGGTTCCCCCTGCCCTTTTATTCCATTATTTGTAGGTAGTAAAACTCACTGAATGCGAAATTTTACTGCCTCAAAAACACAATTGGTGCTGGCTAATAATCAGTGAGAGATAACCTCTCACCTTATACTAATTCTCGTTGCTTCGTTTCTTGCCCAAGTACAATTACAGCAACTACACCAATTAAAATTGATCCACAGAAAATCGTAAATATTAGTGATAATGAAGCCTGTGAAGCAACTAAATATCCTACTAATAGCGGCCCAAGAATACCACCAATACGACCGAATGCTGCTGCCATCCCTGCACCTGTACCACGAATAGCCGTTGGATACTGTTCCGGTGTATAAGCATATAAGGCACCCCAAGCACCTAAGTTAAAGAAGGATAGTAACATGCCTGCTACGATTAATACTGTTAATGACTCCGCCACTCCAAACAAGTAAGCACTACATGCTGTACCGATTAAATACGTAACTAAAACAAACTTACGACCAAGCCGTTCAATAAACCAAGCCGCTGTGAAATATCCTGGCAATTGAGCTAACGTCATAATAAGTACGTACTGGAAACTTTTTATTAAACTAAATCCTTTTAATACCATTACACTAGGTAACCAAAGGAACATCCCATAATAGGAAAAGACAACAGAAAACCATAGAATCCATAACATAATTGTTGCCCTACGATATTCTTCAGACCAAACTGACTTTATATTTTCAATAACGGATGGTCTTTTTTCAACCTTTTGGAATCTCGGTGAATCCGGTAAATTCCATCTTAAATATAAAGCATATAGTGCCGGAACCGCGCTCAACACCATTGCAACTTCCCAACCATATTTCGGAATTACAAAATACGAGATAAGAGCTGCAATTAGCCATCCACCCGCCCAAAAGCTTTCTAATAACACAACTATTTTGCCACGTTCATGTGCCTCAACACTCTCTGATACTAATGTAGAAGCAACTGGAAGTTCTCCACCAAGCCCCATACCAATTAAAAATCGTAACACAAGGAACATCGCAAGTGTCGTCGTTAAAGCAGTTAAACCACTACCGATAGAAAATAGTAATAATGTAATAATAAAGACTGATTTCCGCCCTATTTTATCTGATAGTATTCCAAAAACGAGCGCTCCGACTGCCATACCAATTGAATTAATGCTGCCTATCCAGCCCATTTCTTGCGTACTTAATCCCCAATCTTTTTGCAATGCCACCATTACAAATGAAAGCATTCCAACATCCATTGCATCGAATAACCATCCAAGCCCCGCTATTCCAAGTAGCTTTCGCTTCGAAATTTCTTTCACCTTGCCCACAAGAAGTCCTCCTTACACAGCTGTCTTTACACATCATTTTACATGTGTGAATTGTATAAGTAAAATACTTTCGTTCAAAAAATTCTCCTTCATCATTCCCCAAAAGTAAAATACTTATCACACTATTTGAGGGATGTAAGACTTCCACTTCAAAATTTAGCTGAAGCAAAGAGGTTAGATGGAAAATCAACTGCCGTTAAACGTCCAATTGGTGAAGGTTAACAATCAGTGGTGGATGAGTAAAACCCCACTTTATCAAAAATGGACAAATAAAAAAGTAGCGATATTCCGCTACTTTTTTGAACGCATGACTTCTTTTAAAAATTCCGCTAATACTAACTGACGACGCCAGCGTGTTGGATTACTACACAATCTATAAAACCACTCTAAGTTAATCGCTTGAATCCATTTTGGTGCACGTTTTACCTCTCCAGCCCATACATCTAAACTTCCGCCCACTCCAACAGCCATTTTCGTTTCTAAACGATGCTTATTAGTTTGGATAAAGTTTTCTTGTCTCGGGAAACCCAGTGCGACAAGTAATAGATCTGGTTTTGCTTCTTGAATACGAGAAACGATATTCTCTTCTTCTTCTTGTTTAAAATAACCATCTTGTGTACCCACAATAGATACAGCTGCATACGTCTTCGTTAAATGATCGGCTGCAGCTTGTACAACATGCGGTTTTGCACCAAGTAAGAAAACAGATACCGGTTTATTCTCCTCTGATAACTTTGCAAATAGATTACACATTAAATCAAAACCTGCTACACGTTCCTTTACAGGTGTACCTAACATACCACTTGCTTTTACAACTCCAATACCGTCAGGTGTAATTAAATCTGTATTTAATAATGTTTTATGGAATGTTTCATCCTTTTTTGCACACATAACAATTTCAGGATTTGCTGTTACTACCTGAAAAGTATGAGTTCGCTCCAATTCTAGTTGTCCCTTCAAATATTGGATCGTTTCATCCATTGTCATTGTAGAAAAAGGAACACCTAGAATATCAACCGTTTTTACTTCCATGATTAACTATCCTCTCTATTTCAGTAAAAGTTTTTTATATGCATTATAAGTATCTTCATACAAATTCTTTAGCGAGAAATAAGTAGATGCATGAGTATATAAACAATTTCCCATCGCTTCTAATTCACCATTCAACCATTTTTCATAAGCATTTTCTAACGCGTTTGCTAACGAATCGGCATCACCAATCGGTACAATCCATCCATACGTATCATCAACTATTAACTTCTTCATATCACCTACATTTGTTGCAATAGATGTTAAGCGTTGATTAGCCGCTTCTAATAAAACAAGAGGGAAGCTTTCGCTATAAGAGGTTAACAAATTAATGTGTGCAGATGCATATAATTCTTTTGAATCTGTACGAAAACCTAGAAAAATCACCTTATCCTCTAAGCCCTTTTGTTTCACCATCTCTTTTAATTCTGCTTCTATAGGTCCATCACCAAGCAAGAGCACCTTTATATTTGGAATTTTAATTTTTTGTAACGCTTCAAATAAAATATCATGACCTTTAACAGGATGAAGACGTGCTACTTGAACGGCTGTAAATACTCCTTCATCGATGCCAAATTCACTCTTATCATAAGGTTTTGCTGGAGTCTTATCATACTCAATTCCATTATAAACCGTACAAATCTTTTCTTCTGGTACACCTAGTTTTATTATATTTCTCTTAAAGTTTTCCGTAATTGCAAAGAATAAATCTACCTTCCTGAAAGAACGTAAATTTAACTTTGTAAATACCCATCCTTTTAATCCCTTCTTCATAAAATCCAAAGTTGGATCACTGTGGACAGTCATTATCCATTTCGCTTTTATACCTTTTTTCAAGAGGGAGAGATAGAAATTTGCTCGTGCGCCATGTGTATGCACAATGTCAAATTGATTTTCATTAATAAATGCTTTTATTTTTGAAAGAATTGATAGGTCGTACCGAGATGATTGGGTAAAAACATGCACTTGAATACCAAGGTTTCTCGCCTCTCTAGCAATCGCACCTTCTTCAAATACCATTAATTCCACTTCTTCCTTTGAAAATTGAGATAAAAGTGAAATAATATGCGTTTTCCCCCCACCTTCTTCTGCACCAGCATTTAGATGTAACACTTTCATTTCCTATTTCCTCCACACTTTCTATTTTTACTTACTATAACAAAAATAAAAGCTAACATGCGCTAGCTTTTATTTTTTAATCATTCAATTTCCAAATCAACAAGTAGGTATGCGCTAATAAGGACTAAATAAAAACTTACACCCGGTGCCATTAAAACATGACCAGCTATAAATGAAATACCTAAGGCTAAACCTATTCCGGTCATTATTAATACATATTTCACAGTGAATAATTGTTTAAATTTAGTCAATGCAAGTCTAATAATTTTAAATCCAAAGTATACAAAAGGTAGTAAAAGTAACACAAGTCCACCAATTCCAAATGAATAGAACCAATCATGGAAATCTCGTTCAATTAATTTCGGCTCACCTTTATAATTACCTGAATAACCCATACCTAATACTTTTTGAGAAAGAGGAGCTTTTTCATAGTACTCTTTATACTGCTGTTCAAATAATTCCCTGCCACTAAAAATAATAGCCTGTGTTTCCTCTTTCTGTTCTTTTTCTTTTTCAATTTCTTTCTCTTTTTCCGTCTCAATAACGTGAGGTTTATGTTCTTTCAATTCTTCTACTTGTTTCGCATTTTCTTCCTTCTTCTCATTTTGCAGCTTCTCAATTACTTGAAAATGTAGCCCCATATTTTTCATAAATGGCGAGAAAGGAGTGTATGCCATTACCCCTAGAAAAACAGTCATTGCAATCATACCATTTAATACATATGCATTTTTCTTTGCATCTTTACGTTGCATAAATGCCTGAATAAAACACATGATGAACGCAATAATCATTGTAGCAAAAATCGCTCCAAATCCAACCTTTGTACCAACGGCAAACAATGAAAAAATAATCAAAATAGAAGGAATCCAGCAATATATTTTAGACATACTAGTTGTTTTTTCAATAGAATATAAAACAACTATTGGACAAATAATCGCCAGAATTGAACCTAATTCATTCCCTGCATAAAACCATCCACGTGAACCAACCTTTAACCAATCATAACTGTTATAATCTGTTCCTGTTACAACCGAAACTACCATTACTATATTTATAATTAATGCTGCATAGGCAATATTGTTTCGCATTTTAAAACGCCTATTTTCTTTAAGTGATTTAAAGACCAAAATATAGCAAGTAAACATGATAAACGGATATAAAGATTTCGCTATAAACTTAATCTCTTCCCCTAATACGATAGGATCCTTAACCAATTTATTATTAATTAGTCCTATAGTGAAAAAAGCACCCATTCCAATTATATACAGCAAGTACTTAAGATTCCCTCTTTTCCTAGCTTGGAATACAATGTATATTCCTCCTAGGCCCATGACAAATAGACGCGCAAGAACTCCAATGGTTGTATCAATTTTTAAAACCATTATACAAAATGCCGTGAGTAAATCTAGAATTGGCTGTAACATTATAAAAATCAGTAAGAAATTTTCAAATTTACTACTTATACTGTTTTCCTTTAACATTTAAAGCCTCCATAACTATTACATAATTTCAACCTATAAAATAAACATTTTTTATTCATCTCAAATGTTTATTATAACATAACCTTATTGGTAAACTATCCGATTTATATACCAATTTTTATAATAGAAAAGGTAATAAATTTGTATTTTCAAACGCTTTCTTTCCTAATTTATTCTTTTTTTTTACACGTAAAGAAAATACATTGTTATTTCCAAAACTTTAGTGTATATTTTTTCTCTGGAACATCTTTATAAGGAAGGAATTAGAGCCATGTTATTAATCGATATATTTACGTTTCTTGGCATTATCGCCGCTGCCATTTCTGGTACATTAGTTGGTTTGAAAAAAGATTTAGATTTATTCGGTGTCCTTTGTTTAGCTGTAGCTACTGCGCTCGGCGGCGGTATTATTCGTGATATTATGATTGGTAACCTGCCTCCTGTCGCATTTGTAAAACCCATTTACTTTTTCGTAAGCGTATTATCAGCATTATTTACTTGTATGTTTTTTGAGCGCATCAATAAACTTCAAGTCGTTATTATGCTTTCTGATGCTGTTGGTTTAGGTGTATTTACAGCTATTGGTGCAAATGCAGCAATGTCACATCACGTTGACGCCTCGTTTTTAGTAGTTTCAATGGGCGTCATTACAGGTATTGGAGGCGGTATTTTGCGTGACATTTGCGCTCAAGATATCCCTTACGTATTCCGAAAAGAAATTTACG
This sequence comes from Bacillus cereus group sp. BfR-BA-01309, assembly GCF_022664315.1. Taxonomy (NCBI): domain Bacteria; kingdom Bacillati; phylum Bacillota; class Bacilli; order Caryophanales; family Bacillaceae; genus Bacillus; species Bacillus cereus group sp. BfR-BA-01309. The sequence goes on along the minus strand of NZ_JAKUHE010000003.1, from coordinate 86,343 downwards.
CAATCGCTTCTATCTTAGGAGCAATTAGCTTCCTAATCACACATGCAATGGGCGCGCACGTATTAGCCTTCTATGTTTGTTTATTAGTAACATTCGTTATTCGTGTCGTGACTGTAATATATAATGTACATTTCCCGGTTTTCTTTAAAACACACGCTAAGATTAATAAAGGCCATTAAGAGGATTCTACATAGAATTCTCTTAATTTATATACAATTCCATATACTGTAGAGTAATTTTATATAACAATATATAATTACATTAGAATACAAAATTGAAAACGCTTTACAAACAGGGGGAAGAATGATGCTTGGGGTTTTTAAAAAAAATAAAACAAACACCAGTATAATTGATTTAAGTAAAGGCCAACAAATAATATTTAATGTGCCTGCTAATTCTGAACTAAAAACTCAAATGGATATGCTACATATTGCGAAGGAAGATTTACAAATTGTAAAAGTATTACAGCCGTTTATTTATGAGGAAATAGATTGGATCACTGAAAAATTCTACACCAACATCACAAAACAGCCTAATTTAATTGCGGTTATTGAACGCTACAGCTCTATTCCCAAATTAAAACAAACGTTAAAGACACATATTAAAGAATTGTTTAGCGGTAATATGTATGAAGATTTTATTGAACAACGTGCTAAAATTGCAAGAAGACATGTACAAATTGGTTTACATAGAAAATGGTATACTGCAGCCTATCAAGAATTATTCCGTTCCGTCATGAAGATTTTGCAAACTAAAATTTCAACAATAGAGGATTTTTCTTATTCTATAAATGTAATAAACAAATTATTTACATTAGAACAAGAACTTGTTATTGCGGCTTATGAATCCGAATATGAAAGAATTCAAAAAGAACATGAAAAAGAAAAAGAACTGACAGCTATGACGATTACACATATTGCAACAGAACTAGCAGCAGTATCTGAAAAGACAAGTTCTTCTATTCAACAGTTAACATCTAAATCAGAAAATATTGTAGGAATTGCAAAAACAGGTACATCATTAGCCACAACATCAGAAGAAAAGGCTAATAAAGGAAAAGAACAATTAAATCTGCAAAACAAACGTATGGAAAGCATTCAAACAAATATGGAAACTATCATTACTGATACTCGTGAACTTCTCGATATTTCTAATAAAATTAACGAAATCATTGATATCGTAAAATCAATCGCTGAGCAAACAAATTTACTAGCATTAAATGCTGCTATTGAATCTGCACGTGCTGGTGAATTCGGTAAAGGTTTTTCAGTCGTAGCGGGAGAAATTCGAAAGTTATCAGAGCAAACGAAAGAATCTATCTACAACGTTACAAAGCTCGTTGAAAGAACTAATAAACAAATTATCCATGTCTCTTCCTCCGTAGAACAAATTAACTCTCTCGTATCTGAAGGGACAGATAGTATGCATGCGACAGATCAATATTTCCAAGAAATCGTAAAAGATATGTCTAACTCTAAAGACCAGAATAAAAAAATTGAAAATGAATTAGAAGTTATTTCACAGGTAATGAAGAGTATTCAAGACGACTCCTCAAAAATGGCCTTAACAGCGGATAGTTTGCAGCTAGAACTAAACCGATAAAGCAAACAAATATAAGGGTGGAGATTCTTCATCTCTCCTTTGTATGAACTCTAATCATCCATCTACAAAAAAAGAATCCAAAATGGATTCTTTTTATTTTCTGAAAAATATTTTTTGACAGTAAACATAACTCATATAAACACCAAAGCTTTGTAAAATAAACAAGGCTGGCACAATCATATTGTAATATGCCATATGTACTTGGAAAAGTCTTAACAACACATATCCACTAATTAACAATAAGAACAACATATATCCTTCATTTTGTTTTGTCTTAATAAGGAAATGTAATAATGCTATAGCCATAAATAATGTTACCGTTATATATATAAGTTTTTCACATTTAAATAGAATAGAATTTACTCCCTCATCTGAAAACTGATTAATCACTGGTTTTAAAAGATTAAATCTTTCATCTTCAATCTCTTTTAACTTTTGATTAATGTGCTCTGATACACTTTGATTTTTCGTTATTTTTTCCTCACTTTGATTTTTCCCAATTAAAACAGATTGAACATACATCTCATTCGAAATCGTGTATTGGGACATTCCCATTGCCTTAATTCCGTAATTCACACAAAAATGAGCACTATAAAATAGAATTAGTATGCCTATCATCTTTAATAGCACTTTTTGTTTCGTTGCTGATTGAAAAAATTCAATTAACAACACATATACAGTGATAAAAATAGGAAGAAATAATCCCATTGGGAAAATCATATTGCTAAATGCAAAGAAGATTGCTGAAAACACCCACATATAAGGATGATCTAATCCTTTATATAAAAGTATGTAACAAGCAAAATAAAATAGAAATATTGCGAGCGATTCTTGTGTTAATAAGGAACTCATAAATATATTTGGGATATATAAAGCATAAAATACAGATGCAATACGACCACACTCTTCCCCAAAAATCATTGACGTAATGCGATAAATGAAGAATGCGGTCCCTGTACAAAATAAAACATTAAATAGCTGTAAAGCAAATACCGTATCACCAAATATACGAATAATAATCGACTCATAAATGATAAAAGGTAACTGAGCTACATTCCCTACGTTATTACCAATTGCAACCTGCTTTGCAGATTCATACATTGCTTTCATATCACCAATCATTGGAACATCTATAAATATAACCATACTAAGTCTCACAACTATAGATGTGCCTATAAGAAAAATAAGAAATTGTTTATCTGTAAAACGATATTGTAAAATCGATGTTACTAACAAAATAAGGATAATAAAAATTACTAATATAATTGTTAAACTCATTGTACTTCCTTCAAAAAATTGCTTACTCGTTTCAAATGCTGACCAGCAACTATAAATAAAAAATGCGAGCATCGTACCAACCATTATTTTACTGAAGAAAGATGAAAAATTTGTTTGTATATGATTCATATGTCCATTGCACCTCTATTTCCATTCATAACACAACGATTCTATCATGAATGGGCACACAGCTGATAGGGAATTTATATAACAAATATGTATTCTTCACTTTTCACTTGCAATGTAAGCGAATCCTCTTTTACACTACATTTTAGACAAAATAAATTTTCTTTCAGTTGCATGAATATACTTGCAGAAGTATTCCTCCCCCTCTATCCATACCTTTTACTCATTTGAATATCTGGTAAAATCCAATAGGAACTAATACTCCTTTTATATCATAAAGAACATGTCACTCTGATTGAAAACGTAACCTAGGGGCTGATTATATGGAAAAGAAATTTATGAGAGAATCAAAGGCAATTAAAACAACACGTGTTTTCCCAAACGATTTGAACAATCATCAAACTTTATTCGGTGGAAAATTATTAGCGGAAATTGATAGTATTGCTTCTATTGCAGCTGCCAGACATAGCAGAAAGCATTGCGTTACAGCATCTATTGATTCGGTTAATTTTTTAACACCAATTCAACAAGCTGATTCTGTTTGTTACGAAGCGTTTGTTTGTTATACTGGTAAATCATCTATGGAAGTATTTGTGAAGGTTATCGCAGAAAGCTTATTATTAGGAGAACGTCGCATCGCTGCTACTTGCTTTATTACATTCGTAGCTCTAAAAGATGGGAAACCTTCTTCGGTTCCGCAAGTACTGCCAGAAACTGAAGAAGAACATTGGTTGCACAAAACTGGTCTAGAACGTGCAGAAGACCGAAAAAAAGGACGTCTAAAAAGTAAAGAAATGGCTGAAGTACTAACTTTAAATAAACCTTGGAGCGTATAAAAAACAATTTCCTTCTGAGCGAATATGTAGTATATATATTCGCTCATTGCTTTGTAAACAATTCAAACATCCACTACGATTTTTATAGTCACCCCTTAACATATATATATCTATCTTAACTACGCATATCCATTCTTATTTTCTTTTTTATACAATTTATTTTATATTTATTTCTATACAAGCAATAGTTGATTTACAAAGTTTATGTAAGGTACACTTATACTCGTAATTAACAAATGAAGGTGATGATTTATTGCTCATATAAAAAACTATACCTTCAAAACTGTATATAAAATGTATTTCATTATACTAAAATTATTCACACTTCAAATGTATTTTTATATGGAGCCCAATAATTATCTCTAATAAGGGTTCTTAATACGATATAAATGATATTTTGATTAAATCGTATTACTTTAATGAAAAGGTGAAATCATGCAAAAATCAATTATTTCTAATATCTTTTATAAAATACTGCTCAATACATTTAATATTATACTCCCAATCTTAGTTGGTCCTTACGCTTATCGAATGCTAGGAGCCAATTCAATAGGAACTGTTAACTATGCTGAAACTATTTTTAATTATTTTTTCATATTCGCAGTATTTGGTGTATATCAATACGGACTACGTGAAATGAGTTTAATAAAAAATGATAAAAGTAAAGTTTCTAAGTTATTTACAAGTCTTTATGTAATTAACTTTACGACTAGTATTTTGGCCTTACTATCCTTTTTGCTCTTTAGTTACATTGGATACGGTAACGAAAACCTATTCCCTGTCCTTCTAATCTTCGGCTTCAATTTCATTTCAAATATATTTTATGTGGAGTGGTTCAATGAAGCATATGAAAATTATGATTTCATTACTAAAAAAACAATTGTTGTTCGACTTATCTATGTTGGACTTCTTTTCTCTCTAGTTCATGGAGTGAATGATTATAAAACATTTGCCTGCTTATTAGTGCTATCAACATTCTTAAATCATTTTATTAGTTTTATATATGTGAAACGCCAAGTTAAATTTGATTTTTCTAACTTAACGATTATTCCACATTTAAAACCCTTAGTATTAGTCGTTATTTTTTCAAATGCCAATATTTTATATACACAATTAGATCGACTTGTCTTAGGCGCATACGCAGGAAAAATAGAAGTCGCTTTCTATGTTATGGCTTTCCAAATTATGACTATCATCAATACACTTATGTTAAGTGTTGTACAAGTCACGATTCCAAGGCTTTCGTATTTATCTGGAAACGCAGCTGAAAATGAATATGAATATTTATTAAATAGAATTTCAAAGGTATATTTCATTACCTTATTTCCTGCGGCAATCGGCCTAATGCTCATTGCTCATAAGGCCGTCATTATTTATGGTGGAAAGGAATTCGCTCCCGCTGGTAATACTTTAATTATTTTTGCTTTTTATATGATCACAGTAGGTATTGAGTCTATCTTATCGAATCAAATTATTTATGTGAAAAAGAAAGAAAATATTTTGGTGCGCTTTTTATTTATTTGTGGATTCGTCAACTTAGCATCCAATATCGCATTAATATTTTTCGATATACTCACTCCCACAACAGCAATTTTCACAACAACCATTGCAAACATTGGATTAATTACTCTCGAATATATATATATAAAAAAGAAATTAAAAGTGAATTATACATTGTTTGATATTCAAAAACTCAAATACCTATTTTATTCTCTAACATTTTTACCAATAGCGTTTATTATAAAAAAGTTAGTCTCTGGACAAATCATACAATTCGCCTTAGTAATATTGATATGCGGATCAACATACATTCTTATCTTATTTGTAACAAAAGATGAGATTCTATTAGCTCTACTAGGAAAGCTACAAGTACGATTCAAAAAGATGTAAACGCAACCTCTTAAAGGAGCTGTTAAAATTGAAATTTTCTTTGATTATGGCCACTTGTGGTAGACGTGATGATATTCTAGATCTACTAAAGTCACTTAAACAACAAACTTATAAAAACTTCGAACTTATTGTAGTAGATCAAAATGACATTCCAATCTCTGAGCTCTTTGAGGAATATACCAATAATTTTTCTATTAACTATATTTATACACCTATTAAAGGCCTATCTCGCGCAAGAAATATCGGCTTACAAGTAGCTGATGGCGATGTTATTGCTTTTCCAGATGATGATTGTATTTACGAAACGAATGTCTTAGAGAGCATAGTAGCAACGTTTAACTCAAATGCACATATTCAATTTATATCGACAAACACTACAAACGTTGAAAAAACAGGATCTTTAATACATGCGCCTGATAAAGATATCATTCTAAATAATAAGTATGGATTCATGGGCCCCTCTTTCGCTCTGTTTTTTACAAAACAATTTGTACAAGACGTTGGCACATTTAATGAAGATTTAGGTGTTGGATCTGGAACAATTTATGGCGCCGGTGAAGAGACTGATTTCGTACTAAGAGGTATGAAAAAAAATTATATAGGTTTATTTAGAAAAAATCTTTTCGTGTACCATCCTGTAAAAGAGGATACTATAGATGAACAATCATTAAACAGAGCTATTTCTTACGCTGGTGGTTTTGGTAAAGTTATTCGTTTACATTATGGATTTCCTTACCTTGTACGTGCAGTCGTTGCCGCTACATTCCGCATGATGCAAAATATATTTAACAATAAACGTAAATTCCATGCAAATCGGGTAAGAGGCATTATCCGTGGATACTTTAAATAATTTTTATTTCCCCTAAAAAAGGTGCAATCATTTTTAATAAACTGATTGTACCTTCTATTTATCTATCTTTCTATTATAGACAAAATAGTCTTTTCTACCCCTTCACGCTACGACGTTTTTGGTACTTCTCCAATAAATCTCTCATACTTATCACCATCATATATATTTTTTTCAAAATAATGAAACATAATTTTTGAAAAAATATACATTTTGAAATGATAGCATTATACGAAAGAATTTAGTATCATGATTCAAGATACTATTTCAAGTTGGACGGAGGATATTATGAGCTTATTAACAGTCGAAAAACTAGGACATACATTTGGCGATCGTACATTATTTAAAGATGTATCTATGCGATTACTAGCGGGTGAGCACGTTGGATTAGTTGGTGCAAATGGTGTTGGCAAATCAACATTTATGAATATTATTACTGGTCAACTTATCCATGATGAGGGCCGTGTAGAATGGACACCTGGTACAAATTACGGTTACTTAGATCAACATACAATTTTAACACCCGGTCGTACAATTCGTGATGTATTAGCCGATGCATTTCTACCTCTATTTCAAAAAGAAAAAGCTTTAAATGAAGTTACAGAAAAAATGGGCACTGCTACACCAGAAGAATTAGAGGAACTTCTTGAGCAAATGGCAGAAATACAAGATGCTCTTGAAGCAGGTGGTTTCTATTTATTAGATATTAAAATTGAGGAAGCAGCTCGTGGTCTTGGAATTGATGCAATCGGTTTAGATCGTGATGTTGCTGCATTAAGTGGTGGACAACGTACAAAAGTATTACTTGCAAAGTTACTACTTGAACAACCAGAAGTATTACTATTAGACGAACCTACCAACTATCTAGACGTTGAACATATTCATTGGTTAACAAGTTATTTAAAAGAATATCCACATGCCTTCCTATTAATTTCCCATGATACGGAATTTATGAATAAATGTGTTGATGTTATTTTCCATCTAGAATTCACAAAAATGACGCGTTATACAGCGACATATGAAAAATTCCTAGAGCTAGCGGAAATCAATAAAAATCAGCATATAAACGCTTATGAAAAACAACGCGAATTTATTAAAAAGCAAGAAGACTTTATTGCGAAGAACAAAGCTCGTTATTCAACGACGGGTCGTGCAAAGAGTCGTCAAAAACAACTTGATCGCATGGAGCGTATTGATCGTCCTGAAACAGCAATTAAGCCAGAATTCTCTTTCAAAGAGTGTCGCGCAAGTAGTCGTTTCGTCTTTGAAGGTGAAGATGTAGAAATCGGATATACACATCCATTATTACCAAAATTAACGATGACAATTGAACGCGGTGAAAAAATTGCAATTGTTGGATGTAATGGTGTTGGTAAATCAACATTACTAAAAACAATTTTAGGCAAAATCAAACCATTAAGTGGTAAAACAAGCCTTGGTGATTTCCTAACGCCATCATACTTCGAACAAGAAGTAAAAGCTGATAATATAACACCGATTGATGACGTGTGGAATACATTTCCTAGCATGGACCAACATCAAATCCGTGCAATGTTAGCAAAATGTGGTTTGAAAAATGAACATATCTCTCGCCCTCTAAATCAATTAAGTGGTGGTGAACAGGCAAAAGTTCGTTTATGTAAACTAATGGGAGAAGAAAGCAACTGGCTACTATTTGATGAGCCAACAAACCACCTTGATGTTACAGCAAAAGAAGAGCTTAAGAAAGCTATGAAAGCATATAAAGGAACGATTCTACTTGTATGTCACGAACCAGACTTTTATGAAGATTGGATAACAAAAGTTTGGGACGTAGAAGAATGGTCTCAACAAAACTCTTAATTTCTTAAAACAAGCCCTATGCAGACCAAGTTAAGTTTGCATAGGGCCATTTTCATTGAAATAACTTATAAAATTCATTAAGGAGTTTAAACATATAATGCAAAATACATTTTCTCTAAAAGCCAATGCATTTTTTGTAAAGTGTTTATTACTACTATGCCTATTTATTTATGCAGCCATAACATGGTATTCCATATCCATAATCGGAAGTACTTCCGGTTCTCGTTTCCTTGTTATAGTCCCGCCCCTTATTATAGGTTTACTCCTTTTACTTATTGGTTACATTGCGAATAAATATATGTCAAAAATAGTATTTACTATTTCACTTATTACTTTAGCTTTTTCGATTCGATTGATCTGGATTCTCAATATTCCAACCCCTATCGAATCTGACTTTGCAATGATGTACTATAGCGCAGTCCAAGCCGCTAAAGGCGACTTTAGTTTTGCTCAAAATACATACTATACTTCATGGGTGTATCAACTTGGTTTTACAATGTATCAAGCTTTTATTATAAAATTATTCGGAGAATCCCCTACACTGCTGAAGATTTTAAATGTTGCATATTGTACAGGAACAACATTACTGGTTTACATGATTACTTCAAAGGTATTTAATGAATGGTCTGGACGTATTGCAGGGGTAATATACTCGCTATATATCCCAAGCATTATAATGAGCTCTGTATTAACAAATCAACACCTTGCTACCTTCTTCTTTTACCTTGGTTTTTATATATTAATTACAAAGGGATTAAGCCATAAATATATGTGGATTTTTATAGGAATCTTCCTATCCCTAGGAGATATCATCCGTCCGCTCGGTGCCTTAATTTTAATTGCCGTAACTATTTATACCTTTTTACAAGGAATATTAGGAAAATCAAAACAGAGTGTTTTCCATTCTATAAAAAAACTTGTTGGTATTTTCATCATTTTTTACCTTGTACATTATATTATTAGCTACATACTTATATCCACCGGTGTTACACAATATCCGCTCTCTAATCGTGATCCGCTCTGGAAATTCACAGTAGGGTTTAATCATGACACAAAAGGCGGTTATTCTGAGGAAGATGCAGAATATATTACATCCATTGAAATTGGTGAGGAACGGACAGTCGCTGAAAAAAAACTTATTCAAGAACGCATAGCTGATCCGAAAAAAGTTTTATCTTTATTTAAAGACAAGTTCATACTTATGTGGGCCGATTACGATTCAGCTCCGATGTGGAGTTTATTTGGATTAGAAAATAAAGACAATGATATAATCACATTAAAAGACAACCTTATAAAATACGAAAGATATATTTATATTACCACCTTGCTATTTGGTATATTGTCACTTCTTTATCTTATAATAACTAAACAAAATGAAACTCCTTATACATTATTTTTACTACTAATAATTGGTTATGTAGCTATTCATTTCTTAATCGAATATCAAACAAGATATCGTTATTTCATCGTTCCTAGCTTTACGATTATTCAAAGCTATGGATTGTATATATGTCATATCCTAATAACAAAAAGAAACTCAATACAAGGTTTAAAATAAAAAGATTATTGAACTTTATATACACAATACAGATTATCTTATCGAATAATATAAAAGTACACCAAACATGCACAATGCCATATCAGCCCTTTGAAATATTCACGTAATAACACCCTTACATAATTTACAACAATATAAGGAAGCAGTATTCGTTCATTAATAAAAAAGGTAACAACGAAAACTATCATTGTTACCTTTTTATATTGTAATACCCCATAAGCCTCAAACGAAATTCTTTTAAATTTGGATATACCTCTAAATTAGATAACATCCCTTGAATGACCGGGATCCTTGGATTTTGCAATCTCATTTCTGCCTCCAAAACATCTAATGTAACAAGCAATTCCTCATCTTCTAATTGATCAGCTAATGTGCGTTTAAAAACGATAATTTCTTTTAAAAAGTGTTCCTTAACCTGCTCTTTAATAAGCTCTGATTTGCAAAGGAATTCTCCCAGCCTTTCTTCATGTAACACAGGTTCTTCCGAAGATTCTACCAATCCATCTACTAAATCATCTGCTCTTTTCAAAATAAAAGCAGAAACATAAGATAAGTCAATTTCTGGTGCTTGTAAAATGATTAGTTCTAAGTATCCACGGCATATGCCTTCTACCATAATGACTAAATCTAATAAATAAGGCATAACCTTCTCACCATAAATAGAAAGTAAACTATTCCGATAAAATGCATGCGACTCTAACTTCATCCGCATCATAAACTCTTCCACTTCTTTATTAAAAGGAATAGCATTTTCCCTTGCATGCATAATAATAAATTCTTTATGCTTTTGTATATCATTAAACTGGCAATGCAATTGTTTTGCAAATTTTTCACGTGGCAATAACGATTCTTTTTCAATATCCATCATTTTATTTTGAATCTTGTCATAGTAGTATCGAAGTGTTGCTAATAAAAGCTCATCTTTCGACTTAAAGTATAAATAGAAAGCTCCCTTAGATATGCCACAAGCGGTCACAATTTCCTGTACTGATGTCGCATTTACACCCTTAGTCGCAAATAACTTCATAGCCATCTCTATAATTAAACGCTCTTTTTCTTTCATATCATGTCTCTCCTAAATTTAATCTCGCATCTTATTATGAATTTATTATACCATCCCTTTTCATTGACGGTTGACCAATCAGTCAGTTATATTATGTATTAGACTGACCAGTTGGTCAATACAATACAAAAGGGAGCGCAAACATGAACAAAATCATTAATTTCTCGTTAAAAAATAAGTTCGCAGTTTGGCTACTAACCATTATTGTTACCATTGCAGGTATTTATTCTGGGCTGAACATGAAGCTGGAAACAATTCCTGATATTACAACACCGATTGTAACAGTAACCACGGTTTATCCTGGTGCTACACCAGAAGAAGTAGCTGACAAGGTTTCAAAACCGATGGAAGAGCAACTGCAAAATTTAAGTGGTGTAAATGTTGTTAGTTCATCATCTTTTCAAAACGCATCTTCTATTCAGGTAGAATATGACTTTGATAAAAATATGGAAAAGGCTGAAACAGAAATTAAAGAAGCTCTCGCAAATTTGAAACTGCCAGAAGGTGTAAAAGACCCGAAAGTTTCACGTGTAAACTTTAATGCCTTTCCAGTTATTTCATTAAGCGTAGCAAGTAAAAATGAATCTTTAGCTACCTTAACTGAAAATGTAGAGAAGAATGTTGTGCCAGGATTAAAAGGACTTGATGGTGTTGCATCTGTTCAAATTTCAGGTCAACAAGTAGATGAAGTTCAACTTGTCTTCAAGAAAGATAAGATGAAAGAATTAGGTTTAAGTGAAGATACTGTAAAAAATGTAATTAAAGGATCGGACGTATCTTTGCCACTTGGCTTATATACATTTAAAGACACAGAAAAATCAGTTGTTGTAGATGGAAATATTACAACAATTAAAGCATTAAAAGAATTAAAAATCCCGGCTATACCTTCATCTCCGAGCGGTCAAGGTAGTCCAAACGCTGGAGCCGGTGCACAAACGCCGCAAATGAATCCAGCCGCTATGAACGGAATTCCGACAGTTACATTAGACGAAATTGCTGACATTAAAGAAGTCGGAAAAGCAGAGTCAATTTCTCGAACAAACGGAAAAGAAGCAATAGGAATTCAAATTGTAAAAGCTGCTGACGCGAATACAGTTGATGTTGTAAATGCAGCGAAAGATAAAGTAAAAGAACTTGAAAAAAAATATAAAGACTTAGAGATTATTTCAACATTCGACCAAGGTGCACCGATTGAAAAGTCAGTAGAAACAATGCTGAGCAAGGCCATTTTTGGTGCTATCTTTGCGATTGTTATTATTATGCTGTTCCTACGAAATATCCGAACAACATTAATCTCTGTCGTTTCCATACCACTTTCTTTATTAATTGCTGTATTAGTCATAAAGCAAATGGATATTACACTTAACATTATGACACTCGGAGCAATGACAGTCGCTATCGGGCGTGTTGTGGATGACTCCATTGTTGTTATTGAAAATATTTACCGACGTATGTCGTTATCAGAAGAGAAACTGCGCGGAAAAGATTTAATTCGTGAAGCTACGAAGGAAATGTTCATCCCAATTATGTCTTCTACCATTGTAACAATTGCTGTATTCTTACCGCTTGGACTAGTAAAAGGTATGATTGGTGAAATGTTCTTACCATTTGCCTTAACTATCGTCTTCGCTTTATTAGCATCGTTACTAGTGGCAGTTACGATCGTGCCGATGCTAGCTCACTCTTTATTTAAGAAAGAGAGCATGAGAGAAAAAGAAGTACATCATGAAGAAAAACCAAGTAAATTAGCAAATGGTTATAAACGCATACTTGCATGGGCTTTAAATCATAAAATCATTACATCAAGTATCGCTGTCCTTCTATTAGTTGGTAGTCTTGCACTTGTTCCAGTTATCGGTGTAAGTTTCTTACCATCTGAAGAAGAAAAAATGATCATTGCAACGTACAATCCTGAACCAGGGCAAACGTTAGAAGACGTTGAAAAAATTGCAACGAAAGCTGAGAAGCACTTCCAAGATAATAAAGATGTCAAAACAATTCAATTCTCATTAGGTGGAGAAAACCCAATGAGTCCTGGTCAATCAAACCAAGCAATGTTCTTCGTACAATATGATAACGACACGAAAAACTTTGAAAAAGAAAAAGAACAGGTCGTTAAAGATTTACAGAAGATGTCTGGAAAAGGTGAATGGAAAAACCAAGATTTCGGAGCAAGTGGCGGTAGTAATGAAATTAAACTATACGTTTACGGAGATAGCTCAGAAGACATTAAGCCTGTCGTAAAAGATATTCAAAATATCATGAAGAAAAATAAAGACTTAAAAGATATAGACTCCAGTATTGCAAAAACGTACGCAGAGTACACTTTAGTCGCAGATCAGGAAAAACTAAGTAAAATGGGTCTAACGGCTGCGCAAATTGGAATGGGACTTTCTAATCAACATGATCGCCCTGTTCTGACAACAATTAAAAAAGACGGTAAAGATGTCAATGTATATGTAGAAGCTGAAAAACAAAATTATGAAACAATCGATGACTTAACAAATCGAAAAATTACAACACCACTTGGTACTGAAGTGGCTGTGAAAGATGTTATGACTGTAAAAGAAGGTGAAACTTCGAATACAGTAAAACACCGCGATGGCCGTGTTTATGCGGAAGTAAGCGCAAAACTAACATCTGATGACGTTTCAAAAGCATCTGCCGCTGTTCAAAAAGAAGTAGATAAAATGGATCTTCCTTCTGGCGTAGATGTTTCTATGGGCGGCGTTACAAAAGATATTGAAGAATCATTCAAGCAACTTGGCTTAGCGATGTTAGCTGCGATTGCCATTGTATACTTCGTTCTTGTCGTTACATTTGGCGGTGCCCTTGCACCATTCGCAATTTTATTCTCGCTACCATTTACAATTATCGGGGCTCTTGTCGCCTTATTAATCTCTGGCGAGACATTAAGTGTATCTGCAATGATCGGGGCGCTTATGTTAATTGGTATCGTCGTAACAAACGCTATCGTGCTTATCGACCGCGTTATTCATAAAGAAAATGAAGGCCTATCAACACGTGAAGCTTTATTAGAAGCTGGTGCAACACGCCTTCGTCCGATTTTAATGACTGCAATTGCAACAATCGGGGCCCTTATCCCGCTTGCATTAGGATTTGAAGGTAGCGGCTTAATTTCTAAAGGACTTGGTGTAACGGTAATTGGTGGATTAACAAGTTCAACGTTATTAACACTTCTTATTGTTCCAATCGTTTATGAAGCATTAAGCAAGTTCAAAAAGAAAAAAGCAAAATAACAAAAAAATAACCTCGCAGTTAGCGAGGTTATTTTTTATTTCCGAATAAGATTAGGAAATCACCATATCCTTCTTTCTCTAATTCCTCTTTTGGAATAAATCGAAGGGCTGCGGAGTTAATACAGTAACGAAGACCATCTGGTCCTGGACCGTCTGGAAATACGTGCCCAAGATGCGAATCTCCTTCCTTACTTCTCACTTCTGTACGAGTCATATTATGACTCACATCCATTTTTTCTTTCACACTAGCTGACATAACTGGCTTTGTAAAACTAGGCCATCCACACCCACTATCAAACTTATCTAAAGAAGTAAACAAAGGCTCACCTGAAACGATATCTACATAAAGACCTTCTTCTTTATGATTCCAATACTCATTTCGAAAGGGTGGTTCCGTTCCATTTTCCTGCGTTACATAAAATTGCATCTCATTGAGTTTTTCTTTTAAATGAGCATTATCTTTTGGCCAATGTTGTTTAATAAACGCATCTCGTCCTGAGCCTTTACGGTATAACTCGTAGCGGAATGTGTTTTTCTTATGATATCCTTGATGATATTCTTCAGCCGGATAAAACGTAGTAGCTGGTAATATTTTTGTCGCAATCGGCTTTGAAAAGCGTCCGCTCATTGCAAGCTCTTCTTTTGAAGCTTCTGCTTTTTTATGTTGTTCTTCATTCTGATAAAAAATCACTGTTTTGTAAGACTGTCCGCGGTCGTGGAATTGTCCACCTATATCAGTCGGATCAATTTGTCTCCAGTATATATTTAATAACTCCTCATACGGCATTTTATTTGCATCAAATGTAATTTGTACTGCCTCATAATGTCCCGTCGTCTCTGAACATACTTCTTTATACGTTGGATTCTCTTTATGACCACCCGTATAGCCAGAAACAACCTGTATAATCCCTTCCATCTCTTCAAATGGCGAAACCATACACCAGAAGCATCCTCCAGCAAATGTAGCTTGCTCTACCTTTTCATTTACAGCCATTCTTTCACCCCTATTCTATGTTCTTCTTACAGTATGGCATAAGGAACATCATGTTATAAAAGAAAAAGCACCGAACATCGATGCTTTTTCTTTACTTCACTTTATTTTTTTCCAACATCCTTCTCCATTTCATCACTTGTCACATCTAAGACATCTAATAAGAAAATGAAGATTGGAATACCGATAATTAATCCCCATACACCTAAGAAGTGTTCTGAGAAGATTAATACCATAAATGTATAGAAAATCGGTAAGTTTGTTTTTTGCGACATAAACTTCGGATTTAACACGTAACTTTCAAGCGCATGAATTACTGTTACGATAATTAAAATATAAACAACGTACATAATACCGCCGATATTGTAAGCAATCATACAAAGTGGGAATAACGAAATGATAACCCCAGCTACTGGAATTAAACCGAGTAAGAAGATCATTAACGCTAAACCTAATAACTGCGGGAATCCTAATATCCATAGTGCAATAACGGATAAAACACAGTTAACAACTGCAATTAAAAATTGTGCTTCGATTACTTTTCCGAATGAACGTGCAAATTTCTTACCGAAGTACTCAATTTCAGTATAGAAAATTGCAAGTCGGCTTTCTTTAAATTTTGCAGTAAAAGCAACGATACGAGCTTTTTCCAATAAGAAAAATAAACTTAAAATTAAAGAAAGTAACACTTGAAGGCCAAATTTACCAACATTCGTAATCGATTTGTACAAAATGTCGACGCCTTGTCCTACATATTTCGAAAGTTCCATATGATTGACAGCATTCACTGCATACTTAATTAATTCACTATCTGGTGGATTTCTTAAAAATACGTTAAATTGATAAATCAATTGTGAAATTTGTATCGTTAATACTGGTAAATATTTAAATAGCGTAATAGCAATTCCACCAATTAACATGACATATAGAAATGCTATAATAATTTTTCGATTAATGGGCATG
Source organism: Bacillus cereus group sp. BfR-BA-01309 (assembly GCF_022664315.1). NCBI lineage: Bacteria > Bacillati > Bacillota > Bacilli > Caryophanales > Bacillaceae > Bacillus > Bacillus cereus group sp. BfR-BA-01309. The sequence continues at coordinate 70,087 of NZ_JAKUHE010000003.1, read as the reverse complement.
AAATGATCTAATTTACGAGAAATAAACTTTTGGAATCGATCCATTAAATACGTGAGAATAAACGTAATTAAAATTAAATTCAACATACTTTGCAGCCCGTATAACACGAGAGCAAGTATTACTAATACGAGTAACCTCTGAAATCCTTTGCTTTGAAACAGGTTTTTTATTTGCATAATCGACGAGTACTCTCTCCTGTCCTATAAAGTAAAACGTTAATAAGTAGATTTTTTCTCTCTTCTCTACCTTTAATTATTTATTCATATGAAGATCTTTATAAGTTTATTATATATCTCCCTTAGTAGATCCTATAGTAGCTTACTTCTTATTTTACAATACAATGACCTAATTCAAAACGTATTCTACACAGTATTAATGAAGATTTAAGGAAACTTACATTTTATTTAAATAGGTCTTACCACTACTGTAACATAAAAAGCAAGCTATCAGTAGAAATCTGTCCTACAAATAGCTTGCTTTTCTCATTTTTTAAGTAAGTTTTCCTAGCCAATGAATGGCATAAACATCGGTATGACAACTACAGTTACAACCCCAACTACTGTTACAGCAATACTTGCCATAGCTGCCTCTACTTCACCCATTTCAATTCCTACTGCCACTCCTAATGCGTGACCTGCTGTTCCAAGTGCTAAACCTTTTGCAATTGGATGTTTTACTCTAAATGTTTTTAAGAATAACGCTCCTAATGCGTATACGATAACTGCGTTAAAAATAACTGCAAACGATGTAATTGCTGGTATGCCACCAATACTTTCAGAGATTGGTAACGCAATTGCTGTTGTTGCTGCTTGTGGTAACATTGAATTCATTACCGCTGTATCTAGACCAATTGCTTTGGCGACAATGAACACGACAATTACTGAGCAAATGGATCCAACTACGATAGCCGATAAAATTTGCCACCAATATTTTTTCAACTTATCCACTTGTTTATATAATGGAATTGCAAACGCGATTGTTGCTGGTTCTAAGAAGAAGCTAATCATTTTTCCGCCAGTATTATATTCTTCAAAAGTAAAATTACCTACTTTTAGAAAGACAATCCCTAACACCATCGCTACAAATAATGGTGTGAATAAGAAGAATCCTTTTGAATGCTTAAATAATAATGTTCCGATTCCGTATGCGATTAATGAAACGACGATTCCGAAATATGGAGTCATTGTGCTTGCCATGTTCATTCCCTCCTAACAATATATACTAAATTAGTTATGCAACTTTTCCGTGCTTGCGCCCTTTATTTACTACTTTCAATTCTTTCGTATCTTCTATTTCTTTATCATCTTTTCCTAAGATAAATTGTGCAAATAATCCTGTTACAGCAAGTAAAATAATTGTTGCTACAACAATTACAGTTAAAATTTGTACAAAATATTGTCCCATTACACCAAGAGAATTAATAACTGAAATACCTGATGGGACGAAAAGGAATCCGATAATACCTGTTAAAGCTGTTCCAAGTGATTCAACTTGTTCCAATTTAATAACTTTTAAACATAATAGGCTAAATAAAATAACTAATCCGATCACCGATGAAGGCATCGGAATTGGTAAATGTGTTGCAATAATATTAGAAACTAACATAATAGCTGAAAATATGAATGCTTGTGATAAGAAACTATATACTTTTTTCGTACTCATTTTGGCCACCTCTTTCGATTTGGTACCTTAATTGTATAAGATACAAATAAAACTGTAAGCGTTTACAGAATAGAACGTCAAATATACAAAATTAATTACAGAAATAGGCAGATGAAATACAAAAAGCTACTTCTTAAATACGAAGCAGCTTTTTGAGTTCTTTTGCATATGTACGGCTAACAGGTACTTTTGATCCTTCTTTCATAATTAAATTATATGTAGAATTGAACCATGGTTGTATTTCTGTAATATGATTAATATTTGCAATAAAACTGCGATGGACACGCATGAAACTTGCCTGCGGCAACTTCTTTTCCAAAATGACAAGTGTATCATGTGTTACATATGTTTCTCTCATCGTTTTTACCGTCACTTTTCCGTCCACAAGTCCTACATATATAATATCTTCAATATTTACAAGTACAATTGATTCCTCAATTGGTAATGCTAATTTATGCATCTCAGTTGTTACGTCTACACTCTTTACTTCTTGTTTTGTTTCTAATTTTATTTGTTTTTGCTTTTTATATTTCTTTAATGTCTGTACGATACGTTCTTCATCGAACGGCTTTAAAATGTAATCTAACGCATCTACTTCAAATGCTTGCAGCGCATATTGATCATAGGCAGTAGCAAATACAATTGCAGGTGGATTTTTCATCTTCTTTAATATATTTGCGATTTCAAATCCGTTATCATCAGATAGCTGAATATCTAAGAACACAATATCTGGTTTATTTTGCATTAGCTCTTCTAATGCATCTTCTACACAATCCGCCTCACCGATTATCTCTACTTCTTTCGTTTGCTCTAATAGATATTTCAATTCATCACGCGCTAACATTTCATCATCAACTACTAATACTTTTAACACTCCGTTTTTCCTCCCCTACTTTTTTCGGAATTACAAAGAGGAACTTTGTCCCTCGCTCTAATTCACTTTCAATTTGAAGCATTGTCTCTTTCCCAAATAACCCGATAAGTCGTTCATTAATATTATATAAAGCTGTTCCAGTCCCTTTCTTTGATGGAACTACCATTTTTCCTAATTGTCCTAGACGCTCACTCTCAATTCCTTGTCCATTATCTTGGACTTCAAAATGCACCATCCCCTCTTTTTCAAACACATGTACTTCAACTTCGCACACCGGCTGCTTTTTTGGAAAAGCATGGCGCAATGCATTTTCAACTAATAGTTGCAGTACAAATGGTGGAACTAAGGTCGTCTTTAACTCTTCCTCAATGTACATCTTCACTTCATACTTATTCGGAAACCTCGCTTGTTCTAACGATAAATATGCATGTACATGATTTAACTCTTGTTCTAATGGAATAAGCAATTGGCGTGCCCCTTGCAAATTACAACGAAAATACACGCTAAGCTGCAATAATAATTTTCTCGCTTTTTCTACATCTGTTCGGCATAAAGCCGATACAGTATTAATTGCATTAAATAAAAAATGCGGATTGATTTGTGCTTGTAACGCTTTTATTTCGGCATCTTGCAATAACTTACTTTGTAACTCTGCTTCACCTAACTCAAGCTGTGTAGAGAATATTTTCGCTAGCCCTTCCGCTAGCTCTTCTTCCACACGACTTAATTGATTAGAGTTTTTAAAATAAAGCTTTAATGTTCCTATCGTATTCCCATGTGAAGTTAGTGGAATAACAACTGCCGCTTGTAATGGGCACCCTTCATGTTGACAATTAATAACCTCACGCGATTTCGCTTTCATTATTTTTCCTGTGTTCAACACTTCTTTCGATAAACCCGTTATTAAACTATGTGAAGGAATATGGTGATCTGATGCTAATCCAACGTGAGCTAATATTTTCTCTGTATCTGTTAAGGATACCGCATCTGTTCCCGTAAAGCGGTGAATAATTTGTGCCACATGTTTACAAGAATCCTCTGTTAATCCTCTGCGAAAATACGGCAATGTTTTGTCAGCAATTCGTAATACTTTATGCGTTTGTAAAGCTTTCGCATTTTCTTCCTGGCGCAAAATAGCTTGTATCATAGAAAGTAAAATAAAACTTCCGAAACTATTTACAAGGATCATTGGTATCGCAATTGTTTTCACGATACTAATTCCATCCTCTACGATTAATAGGATCATAATCATTTCTAAAGAAACGATAAACACGCTTAAAACTGCCGAAAACTTAGGCGTAATTGCACGATTATATTTTTTGAAAATGTATCCAATATAACCCGTTATAACACCTGCTAAAATTGACGAGATTGCACAACTTAGCGCTGTCGTCCCGCCAAGCATATAACGGTGAATACCAGCAATCGATCCTACTCCAATTCCGACGATAGGACCACCAAGTAATCCACTAATTCCAACACCCATAATACGTGTATTCGCAATTGTACTAGATGACGAAACACCTTGTAGCCAATTTTCATTCATAATTGTATTCCCTGCAATTTCAATTCCCGTGTAATTACTTACAATTGTAAACACTGAAAAAATACAAATAAGCTTAAGCTTATCTACATACCCATCTTGTCTATGAAGAAGGCGCCTGAACGTTTTAATATGAGACAGTAAAAATCCTAAAATAACAATAAGTCCGACACGTTCAATCATCATAAGTACTAAATTTAGCATCTGTGATTCATTCCTTTTTATATGAGTTAGTTTTATTATGGGAAAATAATGAAGTGGGCGTCAAGGAGAATGAAGTATCTTTTGAAATATTTTACACATAACAATTCACTCTTTATTTGACAATCTAATAGAAGAGTGCTAAAAATAAGGTAATATAATACAGTCCTTTAACCCAACCCCGTGAGGTTGAGAAGGAAGTCGGAATATACTATACGTATGGTCTTTTTTAGGGATACGTATGCTTTTTTGGCCTTCTCATCATATCAGGTGAGAAGGCCTTTTGTTATTCTTCCATAGCGACTGTAGAAGAAAATAAGGAGGAGTAATGATGAACATTACTACTGATGTACAATCAACAACAGAGGAGACGAAAGAGAAAAGATATAAAACATTGTTTGGTTCTGCGCTAGGATATGCAGCAGAAGGTTTAGATATGTTGCTCTTATCTTTCGTACTCGTCTACATTTTAAAAGAATTTCATTTAAGCCCTGTTGAAGGTGGAAACTTAACTTTAGCTACCACAATAGGAATGCTAATTGGGTCTTATTTATTTGGATTTATTGCTGATTTATTTGGGCGTATCCGTACGATGGCCTTCACAATCTTACTATTCTCACTAGCAACAGCACTTATTTATTTCGCAACAGATTATTGGCAATTATTAATTCTTCGCTTTTTAGTTGGAATGGGAGTTGGTGGTGAATTCGGGATCGGGATGGCCATCGTAACTGAAACATGGTCTAAAGAAATGCGCGCTAAGGCGACATCCGTTGTTGCACTTGGATGGCAATTTGGCGTACTAGTCGCTTCACTCCTTCCAGCATTTATCGTCCCGCATTTCGGATGGAGAGCTGTTTTCTTATTTGGGCTCATTCCCGCTCTACTAGCTGTCTATGTACGCAAAAGTTTAAGTGAACCGAAAATATGGGAACAAAAACAAAGATACAAAAAAGAGTTGTTACAAAAAGAAGCTGAAGGTAATTTAACAATTACCGAGGCAGAACAACTAAAGCAAATGAAAAAGTTCCCACTTCGAAAGTTATTTGCCAATAAAAAAGTAACGATAACAACAATCGGTCTTATTATTATGTCATTCATCCAAAACTTCGGATATTATGGAATTTTCACATGGATGCCAACTATTTTGGCAAATAAATATAACTACACGTTAGCAAAAGCGAGCGGTTGGATGTTCATCTCTACGATCGGCATGCTAATTGGAATTGCAACGTTCGGTATTCTAGCCGATAAAATTGGCCGCCGTAAAACTTTTACAATCTATTATGTCGGTGGTACTATATACTGTCTCATTTACTTCTTCTTATTCACAGACTCAACATTATTGTTATGGGGAAGTGCATTGCTTGGATTCTTTGCAAATGGCATGATGGGAGGATTCGGAGCAGTTTTAGCTGAAAACTATCCTGCTGAAGCTCGCTCGACAGCAGAGAACTTTATTTTCGGGACAGGACGTGGGTTAGCTGGATTTGGACCTGTTATTATCGGCTTACTTGCTGCAGGTGGCAATTTAATGGGAGCACTATCTCTCATCTTCATTATCTATCCAATCGGTTTAGTTACAATGCTATTATGTGTCCCAGAGACGAAAGATAAAGTATTAGAATAGATTGAAACTGTATCCTTCAAGAAAAGTAGTTGGATAAATAAGAAAGAGGAAGTATCTCAAATGAGATGCTTCCTCTTTTTATATAAATACAATTATTTATTTTGATTTACTAGCTTTTTGAAACAAGAAGGAAGTTTTCTCTTCTTCTTTTACAATACCTTGCTTTAAAGCTAATTCCCCTGCAACTTTAGGCGCTAGCCATAGCATTGGGAATAACAGAATGGATACTGGGACAGCTGTTACTACGATGAATGATTGCAATGCATTAATACTTCCCTCACCCATGTATAAAAGAATCGTTGCAACTGTTCCCATAATAAGCGACCAAAACACTCGCAAGCTAATTCTAGGATCTCCATCTCCAGTCACTGCCATTGAAATCGAATAAGCCATTGAATCTCCTGTTGTCACTACAAATAAAATTGTTAATAAAAGAAATGCAGGTCCAATAATATGAGAGAGTGGCAGTTGCTCTGTAATTGCAATCATAGCCGCTGGCATACCAGATTCACTTAATGCGGTCGAAATAGAACCAGGATTCATTAACTCGTAAAATACACCTGATCCTCCCAAAATCGTAAACCAAAACGTTGTAATAATAGGTGCAATAATTCCAATTGCAACGATGATTTCTCGGATTGTTCTTCCTCTTGAAATACGGCTCACTAAAATTGCCATCATCGGTCCATATCCAATAAACCATCCCCAGAAAAAGATTGTCCATGATCCTAACCAAGTTGTATCACCACGATATGTGCTCATTGGAATAAATTCATTTATATAAAATCCAAATGAAGAAACAAATGAATCAATAATAAATCCACCTGGTCCAAACAGTAATACGAATACCATTAATAAAACTGCTAACCTAACATTTAAATTACTTATAATTTGAATCCCTTTATCAATTCCCGTTACCGCAGATATAGTAGAAACAGCTACTACACAAACAATAATGGCTAATTGAGTAGTAAACACATCAGGAATATCAAACAATGCTTGTAATCCATAACTTGCTTGTAGTCCTAAAAATCCGATTGGACCAATCGTCCCTGCAGCTACCGCAATAATGGCAAATACGTCAATCATTGTTCCAAGCCAACTCTTTCGCAATTTTTCCCCAAAAATAGGATATAAAAGCGTTCGAGGTTTTAACGGCATACCTTTATGATAGTGTCCGTACATCATAACTACCGCACTAATTGTACCTAAAATCGTCCAAGCGAGGAAACCCCAGTGCATATAACTTTGTGCTAAAGCAGGCATGACTGCTTCTTGCGTTCCAGCAGTTATACCTTCATGTATTGGTGGCACCGTCATCAAGTGGTACATCGGCTCTGCGGCTGCCCAAAAAACGCCACCTCCGGCAAGTAATGTAGACATAATAATAGCGAGCCATTTTGTCGTACTAATCTCAGGTTTTTCTAGCCCCCCAAGTTTAACTCTTCCATATTTTGAAAACGCCATACACATTGCCACAATAAACGTACCAATTAATAAAACCTGCCAAAAGGCACCAAAATATTTAATCGAAGCTGCAAAACTTCTATTAATGACTCCCTCTACATAACTTTTATTTAAAATAACTGCAATTACAAATAATAAAAGTGAGCCACCACTAATAAGAAATACAGGCCAATCTGTTTTTCGACTCTTCATTCTCATTTACACTTCCTCCTTCCTCAGCAATCTAAAAAAACAACTTTATTATGTTTTACTGTTTACAACCAAAACATAACGATTATATAAGCATAATAATTCATCGATTTTCTACACACTTATGTTGTCCCTAAAAATATGCTAAATCCCTTATTTAAAAGAAAATTTCTATTCCTATTACATAAAAAAGCAAAACAAAAGACCTTATATTTCTATAAGGTCTTCGAAACAGAAATTTGATTATAACATAAGGAACTCCTTGGTTCAAAAAGCCCCTTCCAAAAATAACCGATAGTAAAGGCTTCCATTTGCTACGTAACAGTAATTAAAAAAAATTATATTTTACATAAAAAAACTATACTACATATCATTTATGAAAGAAATTCGGCTTCAAAATTTCATTCGGATACGGTTTATGATAAATATGAGTGGTAGCTGGCGACAGTGGTGGAATGAGCCACACCCAATTCCCTGTTACAACCCGTCCACATAATGCTTCTTGCTTCTCAAATTGTTGAAATTGTTGTGCAGCTGTATGATGATCTACAATACTAACTCCTTGTTTTTTGAAGGAATGTAATACGGCAATATTCAACTCAATTAGCGCCTTGTCTTTCCATAACGTACCGTTTCTCGATGTATCTAACTCCATCATCTCCGCAACAACCGGCAGTAAATTATAACGATCATGATCCGCTAAGTTACGAGCCCCAATCTCCGTTCCCATATACCATCCATTGAACGGAGCTGCCGTATAAGAAATACCGCCAATTTCTAAGCGCATATCTGAAATCATTGGAACCCCATACCACTTTGCTCCTAAAGATGAGATTGGGTACTCTGGATGTTCAATCGGTACCTCTTTCACTTCTTTTTTAGGAATCTCTTTATATACAGGTTCTTTTCCATCGACAGAAAATACAAGTGGCAATACATCGAAATTCGTACCTTCTCCCTGCCAGCCAAGTTCCTGACAAAAATCCGTAAACACAGTGGAATGAGAGTCACCAATCACTCCCATTTCCGTTTTATATCCTGCATACCGAATCAATTGGTGATTATAAATTCGTATATTATTTTCTTCACCTTGATATTGCTTAAAAATTGTAATCGTCGGTTTCACTTTTCCATCGTTCGTCGCATATTTAATATGATGAATTAATGCATTGTATACACCTTCCTCATCATTTACTTCACGTGCATCTAATATGTGCATCTTACTCCAAAATAGTCTTCCGATACATCGATTACTATTGCGCCATGCCATTCGCGATCCATGAACAAGTTCTTCGAATGTATGCTCATACGTCCCCGTCTTCTCTATCTCAACTTGAATTTCTTTCACACGCTCTTCTATGAATTGCTCTTTATTAAGCTCTTTATAGCAAATCGTAATAAACTGACTCGCTTCCCCTATTAATTGTTTCGTTTTACTCATAAACGATCTCCTTCTATTTCAACAAAACGTTCTACTTTACAGTATAAGCAAAAAGAATAAGAGTCACAAATGAAAGTCGAAGTGTTACTTTTATTGTAATATTTTTCAGAAAATTAAAGACATTACTATTGACTTACATAAAAAATAGGTGTATTTTTGACTCAGGTAAAGTTTTTTTACCTAGACCAACTTTTAAAGAGAAAGGAGGTAATGTTATGTCTTCATTTCAATTGCCAAAGCTTTCATATGACTATGATGAACTAGAGCCATATATCGACAGCAACACACTTTCTATTCATCATGGAAAACATCATGCGACATATGTAAATAACTTGAATGCCGCTTTAGAAAACTATACGGAATTACATAATAAATCTTTAGAAGAGTTACTATGTAATTTAGACGTTTTACCAAAGGAAATTGTTACAGCTGTAAGAAATAACGGCGGTGGTCACTATTGTCATAGTCTTTTTTGGGAAGTAATGAGCCCTCGAGGTGGCGGTGAGCCTAATGGAGACGTTGCAAAAGTCATTGATTATTATTTCAATACCTTTGACAACTTAAAAGATCAACTTTCCAAAGCAGCTATTAGTCGTTTTGGAAGTGGCTATGGATGGCTTGTTATGGACGGTGAGGAACTATCCGTTATGAGTACACCAAATCAAGATACACCTTTGCAAGAAGGTAAAATTCCATTACTCGTCATCGATGTATGGGAACACGCCTATTATTTAAAGTATCAAAATCGGCGTCCAGAATTTGTTACCAATTGGTGGCATACAGTGAACTGGGACCGGGTAAATGAAAAGTATTTACAAGCAATTCAATCACAAAAACATTAGTCGTGCGTATAAGGTAAGTTTGGTAATGTAAAATTAGTATTGTCGAAATCCTCCAGAATCCCCCGGATTGCCACCGGGGGATTTATGATTATTTCATTGCATGTATGTAATAACGTAATACTTGTTCTATGTCTATTTTCAACTCTCGGAACGGGAATCCTAATTCACTAGCTTTTCCATTATGTAATGTACAATTAATTACTTCATTATAAGGCGCTACATTATCTCCTACTTCTTGAACGAGTGCTTTTATTCCCGTATTTTCTTCTATGAAATGAATAACTTCGCCAGTAGAAACTACCCCGTTGCTACAAGCATTAATTGGCCCTTCTATATCCTTCATCCCGCACCAAACTAAAAATTCTCCTGCTTCTTTCTCATGTATAAATGACAACTCTCCATCTAAATGCTTCACCGCGACAGGCTCTTGCTTCACAATATGCTCAACGTAAAATTGTAACCTTTTCGTATAATCGTTTTCTCCAATAACAACTGGAAAACGTACTGCAACAACTGGGAATGTTGCTTGTTCGAATACAGCAGCTTCAGCTAATCGCTTGCCTTCACCATAATTAAAATCCTTCCTATCCCCATACGTAATGGCATACTCATACGGATTAAAGTTCTCTTCTAACAAGCCTATTGCTGGCTCGTAAACAGCCATTGAAGATGTCATAACATATTTCTTCGTTTTTCCTCGTAACACTTCACATATTACCTTCGCTGCATTCGAGCTATAGCATAAATTATCGTATACGATATCATAACTTTTATCTTCTAGACGCTCTGCTAGTTGTTTTTCATCTTCTCTATCTACAATAAGTCTTTTTACTGTACTTCCAAAAGAATCTTCTGTAATCCCTCTCGTCGCAATCGTCACATCATGTCCATCTTGCAAAAGTGCTTCTACCAAATGTTTACCAAAAAATCTTGTTCCCCCTAGTACCAATATTTTTTTCAACTTCATCATCCCCATTTTGATAAAATGTAAAATAATACCTATCTATTATAACTGCTCATATATAAAAAGCATGGAATTCGTTTAACGATTCCATGCTTTTCTACAGAAAATATATTAACGTACTCGATATTTATAAATGCAATAACAGAAGTATAAAATAGAAATTACGGATACATAAACCCATAGATCATATACAAATCCCTCGCCCCATACTCCCATAAAATAAAAGAGTGAAGGTAACGTCAATGTTACCCATGATTGTACGAAGGCAATTCTTCCAAGATATTGATTGATATTCTTTTTTTGTGTATTTAATACAAAGAATAAATACCAAAGTAATGCCCACATAAACCACGTTAATGCATTCACAACATCGTGGAATTGAACAAATGAAACAACCATATAGAATAAAGCAATAATTGCTACCCACATACAAAACCAGCCTAGACCGCTACTATCCATTCCTTTTATAAAGGTAACACCTACATATAAATAGGTTAATCCAAATAAGAAAGTAGCTGCATATGAATACACTGTCCAATTGCTTTGGTCAGAAATCATGATCAAATAGAACGGAATAATAATTTGTAGTGCACCTACAAATAAATTAAAAACACCCGCACTTTTCATCTCTGCTTTTCCCAATATAACAAGACTATTTAAAAATAAAGCTGCACCCGAAAGTAATAATCCTACGTAACCCATATATCTTCATGTGAAAACCTTACATTTTCACACTGTCCCCTCCCTATCTTGTAAAAATTATATTATTCCTTATTCTCCTTCTTACTTACAACTACATACAAAGTTTTTTCGAAAATAAGTCAGACTTCCTACCTTAAAAAACAATAAAAAAATCTCCTCAATACATACCATACAGTAATCATGTCAATCGAAATGTATCACATTATAAAAACGCTTTCAATAATGCGTAACTCAATTAAAAGCTAATAGGATTATTTGATTATAAACGTACTTTAACAATGATACAAGTATTAGAATACTCTTCCATATTACATTTTTTATTTCTATAAAAAATTGATAGAATGGTGCATCCTCCCTATCTCATTCTATCAATGATCTGCATAGAATATTGTACAATCATATTCAATTAGAAAGGTTTGATATTTATGCCTCATCATTATCCGAATCAATCTGTTGTTCATTCAACAGGTGCATTAACAAGAAATCCTGCAACAGTTTCAGCAATAATAAACGTTGTAAATTTAGATGCATATTACGCACACTATGTAAATATAGAAGTATGGGATTGGTCTAACCATTCTAGCCCTGTAAAATTACCTGTATTCATCGGTGAAGATACAGTGGTACAATTCCCATATCTTTTACAAGGCAACAACCTAGAAGTATTTTATGCTAATTTAGATGCAGCTATTGATTTATATGAAATTCGTATTTCCTATCCTACTCATTCTAATATTATTGCAAATTGCTTTGGCCGAAGCCTTCCACCCTCTACAAGCCAAGAAAGTAATACAGTGTATCATAAACAACTTGTTCGCATTCATTAAAGGTCTCTTTTTTCTATCAACAATCTATAAATATATGCAATAGAGGCAATAGGGACAACTCTATTGGAATACTATGGTCAGTAATATTTCATTCATTTCTCTTTCCTAAAATAAGTATATTACTGACCTCAGGTAACAGCATAAAAAACAGGATTTATTATATACATACAATAAAAATAAAGTATCCTATAAAAGAATACTTTACTAACTTGCTTAAATCATTTGATAACCATTTTTGTTATTTACCTGCCATCTCCAAGAATCTACACACATCTCTTCTAACCCATATTCCGCTTCCCATCCTAATTCTCGTTTCGCTTTAGATACATCAGCAAAACATATTGCTACATCACCAGGACGACGCCCTATTACTTTATAAGGTATTTTCTTACCTGAAACCTTCTCAAAAGCCTTTACCATCTCCAATACACTATATCCTTTACCTGTGCCAAGATTGTATGCCTCGATTCCTTTCGTCTCAAGTACTTTCTCAAGTGCCTTTACATGTCCTTTTGCAAGATCAACAACGTGAATATAATCACGGACACCTGTCCCATCTTTCGTTGGATAATCATTTCCGAATATATTTAGCTCTTTTAACTTACCTACCGCCACCTGCGTTACATATGGCATTAAATTATTCGGAACTCCATTTGGATCTTCTCCAATACGGCCACTTTTATGTGCTCCGAATGGATTGAAATAACGAAGTAACGCAATACTCCATTCATCATCAGCTTTTGCTACATCACGCATAATTTGCTCAATCATTAATTTTGTTTGTCCATATGGATTTGTCACACTCAGCGGAAATTCTTCTGTAATTGGTGATGTTTTTGGAATTCCATATACAGTTGCAGATGAACTAAAAATAAATTTTTTAACATTATGTTTCTGCATCACATCACATAGTATGATCGTACTTATTATATTATTATAATAATATGTAAGAGGAATTGTAGTTGATTCCCCCACCGCTTTAAATCCAGCAAAATGTATAACCGCTTCAATGTTATTTCTCAAAAAAATCTCATTCATTTTTTCACGATTTAAAACACTTTCTTTATAAAATTCGAATTGTTTTCCTGTTATCTCTTTTACTCGGTTTAAAGACTCGATTGAACTATTTGAAAGATTATCTACGACTATAATTTTATAATTACTATTTAATAATTCTATACACGTATGACTACCAATATATCCTGCTCCACCCGTTATAAGTATCGCCATATATATAGTCCCCCACTAATTATTAATTATAAAATTTTATAACCTCAATACATATCTATCCTACCATAGTCCAAGATATAAATTCTAAATATTTTAAATTTTATTTTATACAAAAAGCTACATAACCTTTAAGTTATGTAGCTCTTCAACATCTATATTTTTCTATATCATTTTTTATTACCCAAAAATTTTAGTAAAAGCTATCCAAACGTTCTGATTTGTTAAATTACGTAACAATATACACTTAAAAAGTGTGCCAGGCTTCCTAATAATACGAAAACATGAAAAATTTCATGGTGCCCCATATATTTAAACTCCAACCATTTTGGCTTAGCACCGTAAATAAACCCACCAATTGTATAAAAAATACCTCCAAGTACTAAGAAAAGGATACCTCCTGTACTTAAATTCTCAGCTAGCGGTGCAAAGAATAGAACAATTAACCAACCCATCAGAAGATAAATTCCTGTCGATAACCACCTTGGGCAATTAAACCAAAACATTTTAAAAACAATACCACAAATCGCAGTTGCATAAACTAAACAAAATAGTAGTAAACCATTTGCCGAACTTAATGTAATTAAGCAAAAGGGTGCATATGTACCTGCAATTAATATAAAAATCATAGAATGATCTAACTTCCTAAAGAAATAAATAACACGTTCACTGGCTACAACACTATGATACACAGCTGATGCCATATAAAGGACCATCATCCCAATACCGAATAAAATAACAGCTGTAATTGCAGCAAAAGATGGCATCTTAACAGAAACTTTCACAAGCATAGCTAATAATGCAATAAATGCTAATACAGCTCCTCCTAAGTGAGTAAATGCATTAACCGGTTCTCTTACATAAGTATTCATATAAACACCCCTCATATAATTACATGTAGTTTTTATAACTACATGTAATTATATACACATTATTTATACTAGTCAACATTTACAATTCACTTGTTTCGTAATACCATATTTAAAGATATACTAAACATTCAGTTCCACTAAGTTATAAAAGTGAGGGGTTTTACGTGGAAAATATAAATAAATTACTTGAATCATTACATTTAGAAAAAAATATTAAACTTGAGGATATCCCAAATGTCGACTTATATGTAGACCAAGTTGTTCAACTATTTGAGAATACTTTTACGGATTCAACAAGAACTGATGATGAAAAAGTATTAACAAAAACAATGATTAACAATTACGCAAAAGGGAAACTATTCATCCCTATTAAAAATAAAAAGTATTCAAAAGAGCATATGATTCTAATTAGCTTGATTTACCAATTAAAAGGAGCCCTTTCCATTAATGACATAAAAAGTTCCTTAGAAAATATAAATGTACCTTTACTAAACGATGATACATTCGAATTAAATACTCTCTATAAAGATTATCTTGCTCTTACTGAAACCAATGTGGAAACCTTTAAACAGGACGTAAATAATCGTATTAGGGAAGTAAATGAGATTTCCTCCTTAGAAGATCAAAAGCTAGAAAAGTTTTTATTACTAACATCCTTCGTGACGATGAGTAATATGTACAGACGATTGGCAGAGAAGTTAGTGGACGATTTAAAAGAATCGTAAATAAAAAAACTATCTACCTGTTACAGTGGATAGTTTTTTTATTTACTTAATTGCTTCATGGACTTTTAATTGTTTCCCTTTAATCGTTGTAGTTTTCATGGTCTTTAAAACAATTGGTCCTTTTCCATTTAATATTTCAACGTAAGAAACATTGTCCTGTATCGTAATAATTCCTATATCTTCTGCTGTAACACCTTTAATTTTAGCAATTGTGCCGACAAAATCTACCGCTCTAATTTTCTTTTTCTTCCCACCATTAAAGTACAGCTTCATAATCCCTTTGTTTAAGTCTGCACTTCTATCTTTCTTTATAATTGGTTTAGCATGTATTTTTTCCTCAAATACTGCCTTCCCTTTCATAACCTCTTCTTTTGAAGGTGCATATGCCTTTGGAATTTCAAAGCCAATGTACACCTCAATTTCTTCTAAAAATCTATCTTCATACGGAGTTACGAATGTAATAGCTTTTCCTTTATTGCCAGCTCGTCCCGTTCTTCCCGTACGATGTACATAACTTTCTTTCTCTAACGGAATATCATAGTTAATAACATGTGTAATATTATCAATATCAATTCCTCTAGCAGCTACGTCTGTCGCTACTAAATAACGGAACTTTCCTTTTCTAAAATCGTCCATAACTTCAAAACGGTCTTCTTGCACCATACCACCATGTATTTTGTCACAAGGATAGTTAACACGATTTAACTGTCTAAATACGTGATCTACATTTTCTTGTGTACGGCAAAAAATAATACAACTATCTGGATTCTCAATTGTTGTTACATCTTTAAGAAGTGAAAGCTTCTCCTCTTCTCTCGTCTCAAAAAGTGTATGTTCAATTTTGTCTGTGGTAATCCCGGCAGCCTTAATTTCAATATGCGTTGGCGAATCCATATACGTACGGGATAACTTTTCAACATCTTCTGGAAGTGTTGCCGAAAATAGCATTGTCATTCGCTTTGTAGGTAATTCATCAATAATTGCCTCTACTTGATCAATAAAGCCCATATTTAGCATTTCATCTGCTTCATCAATGACTAAATACTTCAGACATTCTAAAGAAAGGGTACCTTTTTCAATATGATCTAACACACGGCCAGGAGTCCCCACTACGATATGTGTCTTTTGTTTTAACTCTAATTTTTGACGTGCAAATGGAGACTTACCATAAACGGCCGCTGCCTTAATTCTTTTGAAGCGGCCTATATTCGTAATATCTTCTTTCACTTGAACAGCAAGTTCTCTCGTCGGCGTCAAAACTAATGCTTGTGGCTTATTCTCTTCCCATTCCACCATTTCACAAAGTGGAATACCGAATGAAGCTGTTTTTCCACTTCCAGTTTGCGATTTTACAACAAGATCCCTCTTTTCCAATGCAACTGGAATAACCTCTCCTTGCACTTCTGTTGGATTTTCGTAGCCTAAACCAGTAAGTGCTCTTACAATTTCTTTACTTAATGCATAATTGGTAAAGCTTTTTTTATTCATATATTAACCTCATTTTATTCTGTATTATTTTCTTCTTTATCGTTTCCTATCACTGAATTATCATGTAGATACACTATCACCTTATTCATTATACTTGAAAGCTCACATAAAAAGGCAAATCGTGCAAGATTCATCTTTTTATATAGGAATAAACAAAAGGTTTCTTTATTCCGAAAAAAATTTTAGAAATATTATTTCAGAATAAAAATAACCTCCGTCATTCCATCTAATGTTCAACTAAATGATAATGCCTTTTCTTTTTAATGTTTGCCTTCAATAAAATAGTTGTTATCACTGACAACACTCCTATCTAGATTCTAATAAACGAACAATAAGGATATAAAAATGTCTTAAATTCGCTTTTAACACTATTCCATCATATATATACTCTGTTTTTTAAAAAAATGTTAAGAAATACTTTGACTTCTTCATAAAAATAATGTAAATTATCCTTTGGACGAACATTTTTTAAAAAACTAAATAAAATATTCGTATTTTAGGGGTGTAAATGATGGAAAACGTATTCGACTATGAAGATATTCAATTAATTCCTGCAAAATGTATTGTAAACAGCCGCTCTGAATGTGATACAACTGTCACTTTAGGTAAACATAAATTTAAATTACCTGTCGTACCTGCAAATATGCAAACGATTATCGATGAAAGAATCGCAACTTATTTAGCTGAAAACAATTACTTCTATATCATGCATCGTTTCCAACCAGAAAAACGTATCTCATTTATTAGAGATATGCAATCACGTGGATTAATCGCTTCTATTAGCGTTGGTGTAAAAGAGGACGAGTATGAATTCGTACAACAATTAGCTGCTGAGCAACTTACACCTGAATATATCACGATTGATATCGCACACGGACATTCCAATGCTGTAATCAACATGATTCAGCATATTAAAAAGCATTTACCAGAAAGCTTCGTTATTGCTGGAAACGTTGGAACTCCAGAAGCGGTAAGAGAATTAGAAAACGCTGGTGCTGACGCAACAAAAGTTGGTATTGGACCTGGTAAAGTTTGTATTACTAAAATTAAAACAGGCTTTGGAACTGGCGGTTGGCAACTAGCTGCACTTCGCTGGTGTGCAAAAGCTGCAAGTAAGCCTATTATCGCTGACGGTGGTATTCGTACACACGGCGACGTAGCTAAATCTATTCGATTTGGGGCGACTATGGTTATGGTCGGTTCTCTATTCGCTGGTCATGAAGAGTCTCCAGGGGAAACAATCGAAAAAGACGGCAAACTTTATAAAGAGTATTTCGGTTCAGCTTCTGAATTCCAAAAAGGCGAGAAGAAAAACGTTGAAGGTAAGAAAATGTTCGTTGAGCATAAAGGTTCTTTAGAAGACACTTTAATCGAAATGGAACAAGATCTTCAATCTTCTATCTCTTACGCTGGTGGAACAAAATTAGACTCAATTCGTACTGTAGATTATGTAGTCGTGAAAAACTCTATTTTCAACGGCGATAAAGTATATTAATTTTTAAATTTGACTCGAAGGACAAGCATTTTTATGCTTGTCCTTCTTTTATATATATAGAAATGTAAAATATTTTTATTTTACTGAATTTTCTAGTATTATGTTTTTAGATACTTATAATAAGGGGGATATAATAAATGAAAAATATAATTGAGAAACGCCATATTCGCGCGGAAGTCCCTACCGAACTAACATGGGACCTCTCTGATTTATATCAATCTGATAAAGAGTGGGAAACTGCATTACGTGTATTAACAGACGATATAAAAAAACTTGATGCGTTTAAAGGACACTTACACACTAGCTCCACTACCTTATTACATGTTCTACTTTTAGAAGAAGAGCTTTTAATGAAGTTAACAAAATTATACTCCTACGCAAATTTAAAAGAATCTACTGATCGTACCAATCCAGTTGTTCAAGCGAACTCTTCCAAAATTGCTGCTTTATGGACGAAAGTACATACTGCATTATCCTTTATCCATAATGAAATCCTCTCATTCGACGAAGGCACAATTGAAAAATATTTAGCTGAAGAAACAAAACTCGAACCTTTCCGTAAATCATTACTAGACATCCTACGAAAAAGGCCGCACACGCTCTCTCCTGAAACAGAAGAAGCTCTTGCTGCACTTGGCGAAGTACATAGTTCTCCATACAAAATTTACGGTATGACTAAATTAGCCGATATGGATTTTACCTCCATACAAGACGAACAAGGAAACGAACTCCCTGTATCATTTGCATTATTTGAAAGCAAATATGAGTTCTCTCCAAACGTAGACGTACGTAGAAAAGCGTACTCATCATTTGTTTCCACCTTGAAACGATATAAAAATACAGTGGCAACAACATATGCGACTGAAGTAAAAAAACAAGTAACACTCTCTCGTTTACGCAAATTTGAATCTGTTACTCATATGCTTTTGGAACCTCAAAAAGTTCCACTTGAAATGTATGACAATCAACTTGATATTATATACAAGGAATTAGCACCTCATATGCGCCGTTTTGCAGATTTAAAAAAGAAAGTACTAGGACTCGATCAAATGCTGTTCTGCGACTTACATGCACCTTTAGATCCCGAATTTAATCCAAGCATCACATACGAAGAAGCCGGAAAACTCATTCAAGACTCTTTACAAGTATTGGGCGATGAATATGGTTCCATTATCGAAAAAGGATTTAAAGAGAGATGGGTCGATCTTGCAGATAATGTAGGGAAATCAACAGGGGCATTTTGCTCAAGTCCATATGGTTCTCATCCATACATTTTAATTACATGGCAAAATACGATGCGTGGATGCTTCACATTAGCCCATGAATTTGGGCATGCTGGACATTTTTATTTAGCAAATAAAAACCAGCGTATTATGAATGTACGTCCATCTATGTACTTCGTCGAAGCACCATCTACGATGAACGAATTACTATTAGCCCAGCATTTATTAGCGACGACTGACGATAAGAGAATGCGCAGATGGGTAATTCTGCAACTACTCGGCACATATTATCATAACTTTGTTACTCACTTACTTGAGGGAGCATATCAAAGAAGAGTATACACGCTAGCAGAAGAAGGAGGAGCACTTACAGCTACAACTTTAACTGAAATAAAAACAAATGTACTTTCGACATTCTGGGGAAATTCTGTAGAAATTGACGAAGGCGCTGGCTTAACTTGGATGCGTCAACCTCATTATTATATGGGCTTGTATTCTTACACCTATTCTGCAGGCCTCACTGCATCTACTGCAGTAGCTCAAATGATTAAAGAGGAAGGGCAACCTGCTGTTAATCGCTGGTTAGATGTACTTCGCGCTGGTGGTACGATGAAACCACTTGAATTAATGAAACATGCTGGAGTAGATATGTCAAAACCAGATGCAATCCGTAAAGCTGTTTCTTACGTCGGTTCCTTAATTGATGAATTAGAACGCTCTTATCAAGAATAAAGTGAAACTTTAATCAGTGGGAGGCCATCCCCTACTGATTATTAGCCCTCACTAATCAGGCTTTTACGGGCAGTTGATTCCCCACCTAACTTCTTTGCCTCCGCTGAATTTCGGGGTGGGGGTCTTACTGCCCGGCAAATAATGGGATAAAAAATAAGCCCTCGCTTGATGAGGGCTTGTTTCATATTTATTTTCCAAATCTTTTACGGTATCCACATTTCCTGCATAGCTCTTCGACCGCAACCCTTTTCGAAAATCCATCGACAATGTTTGTTGCTCTTTCACCTTCTATAATGTTAGAAAATGAGTCATTATTAATATTCCCAAGGTTAATAATCCCCTCACCATCTAAACAACAAGGAATAACCGTTCCGTTCGCTAAAATACCAGCTTGATTTCGAAGACCATGACAGAATCCTTTTCCATCATCCTCTTCTTCATGTAATGCCGGCCACTGGAATTCATAGTCTTGATTAATAAAGACACGTTCCGCAATTTTTATACCTTTTCCTGGTGTAAGCTTCTCTTCGATTTGATAAGATAGACCAAACTCATTTTCAATAATGGATAATAAATCTCTATTCTTCTGGATTTCAGCATTCGTTTTATTATCCTGAGTTAAATTCCATAATCGTAGTGAAACAATTAAATCCGATTGACTTGTCGCCTCTCTAATAAAGGAAAGTATACTTCTTACATAACCCTCTTTATCTTGCGAACCTGGATGTCCATCAAAACTGTGTAATGAAAAATTCATTTGTCTTAACGCAGGTTTATTTAACAGTCTATGCCTTCTCTTATTAATTAACGTTCCGTTCGTTGTAATATTAACTTTAAACCCTTTTTCATGGCTTAAATCTAATAATTGATCTATTTTTGGATGGAGCAATGGCTCACCCTTCACGTGCAAATAAATGTAGTCTGTGTGAGGTTTAATTTGGTCTAATCTTTTCGCAAAATCCTCCACAGAAATGAATTGCTTCTGCCTTTCCGTCGGCGGACAAAAGCTGCACGCAAGATTACATACACTCGTAATCTCCAAGTAAAACTTTTTAAACTTCTTCACCTTTAATTCCTCACTTCTATGACTACTTATACTTTTTTCCTCTTCATATTACATCACACTTTGTTAGAAATAGAAACATACTTATTTCAGGAAATATAGAAAACGGCCACATCTGTAGCCGTTTGAATGTACTATTACTATTTATGATACGGTTCACCGTATCATATCAAACTGCAAACTATAAGGATATTGCATCTGATTTCTTATAATAGACTCTATCCTTATTCCATATAATCATTAACATAACTTTCTAACCCCTCATAATAAAATTTAATCTGTTCGCCTCCGAAAAATGATGTAAACCTTGTCCCAGCAAAATTTCCTGCTAACGAGTTATATAACCTAATACCATCTTCACCTTTCAAATATGTATTTAATCTATCAGGATCATCATACAAATATAATACTACCTCAATCTCCGTATTAGGCTTTATGGATTTTTTCAACATATATCTCAATTCAAAATCTGCTTGTGGTAAAGAATATCCTATAAATACAATTTTGTCTGCCTCTGAGAGTTCTACAAAAGCATTTTTCCACATACTTTTAAAGTTTACATTATCCAAATTTTTTATTAATGTCGGTGTTATTAACTCACTTTTTAAGTTTGTTTGATCATCATTACTTATAGAGGAGTAATTTTCTTTACAAAATGGACACTGAGGGGAATTTTTTTCAAACTCCTTTAACGCTATATACTCATCTGCTGAATAAAAAAGACGCCTACAATTTTTACAAATTAACCAATTCATTGATCCATGAAGTTTAATATATTTAATATTAAAATAGTTTAAATTTTTGAGTAAAGTTGAAGGAACTGGCTTTTCTTCACCTTTTTTTTCACAAAAATGATTATATTCATAATCATATATGCAGTAATCCAATCTGGCATTTTCATACTTTTTATCTGTTTTAATTACCTCATTGAAATATATATCTAAAAGTGCATCCCAATTAAGTGTAATAATAGAAACTGGATCTTTTTCCTGTCCTTCCTTAAATCTTAAATTCAAAATTTTCTTCACGAATTCTGTATATACAGACGTATCGTATTTATAATCACTTAGTTCAGCTACAAATAACCTAATTATACAAAAGATAATATCTTCCCTAAGAGCTATAATTTTTGATAAATTATAACCTTGTATATGTTCATTAGATACAACTGCTTTATCTAAAATAGTGAATATATCTTCTAATGTAACCCCACTTAATTTCTCTCTAATAAATTTATAAATTTCCTGCCAAAACGATAAATCCTCTGCCAAAGCATTAAAAATCTCTTCTTTTTCTGTGAGATTTAACTCATCTAGACTAGTCCCTATTTTTTCAGTAGCAAATTTCTCTATACTTTTATTGGAGAAAAGTGTCAATAAAAATTTTGCGATATTTTTCCTAGCATTTTCAAATCTAGTAATAGTTTTAATTAATATCTTATTTGACATAAACTGCTCAGTAGTAGGACTAAAGATTCGGTTTATAATATCTGCTTGTGGAGGCAATTTGGCTAGAGTTGAGAACCCAGCCCCCAAAACGTACACGGTTTTTCCCATAACCATATCCCCCTATTACTCTTCACTCTTCAAACTACGATTCCATAAATCAAATATTACAGAAGTATCATAGCGAATTTCCTTATATTTCTCCCCTGTTGTTAACAATTCCGCTAAAATTTCATTTAGAGATTTAAAATTAAGTTCTTTCCACTCATTATTCTTAGAATTTAAAAAATGTTTAATACAGAGTCCTTTTGCTTCTGTAGTCGGAAATTCCCTATTAACTATTCCATTTTTTCTTTTTATCTCAATTGCTTTTGATCCCCCATATTGCTCAAAGTTATTCATATTTTTTCCTATAACACTTTTACAAGTTTCACATCCACATATATCACTGTAGTAACCTGAATAATTATTCTCTGGAATATATCCTAATACAGTTAAAGCTGTGGCACTCTCTCCATATGAAATTCTCTGATGTAATGGATAATAATAATACTTGTTTATCGGTATTCCACCACCAACAGGAACTACCGCTCGCTTTTCCCCATATTCAATACCATGACATACCCCATTTAGCTGATAAGGTGAGTCCTCGTGGCACAATAGTACAGAAAAGAAATCTCCATATAAATTATATACAGCTACATTAGCTTGATTAAATAGTTTAATTAAATAACAAAAATTATGGATTAATTCCTCTGATGATTCAAAAGCCGAAAAATCATCTATCCAAACCAAGACTCTTTCTACACCTGTATCCCTGTAATAACCCACTAATTCCTCAATACTACTTTTTTCTCTTAAAATATCTTTTTCAATCACGATTTGCATTGCTAATTTATCTTTCGGGTACTTTGAAATTGCATACTTAATAAGTCTCAAGTTAACCGGTAACCACTTATTCATCGTTAATGTATTCATACTAAAATAAGGGATAATATACCATAAGGGTTGAAAATCAACACCCGCATATTCTAAATACTCATAGAAATCTTGATCCTTTACATTTTCTATTACATGATTCTTTTGAAAATCGATTACACTTTTAACAAATTCACTCACATTATCCTCTTTTTCAAAATCAAGTGGAGTTAAAACACTTTTTCTTTCCAAAACTTTTTCTTGTACAAATTCAGCATAGCTACCAATCATTTTTGCAAAAGACTTTTTTATTTCCCCTTTACTTGATGTAATTAATTCTATCTTATGTTGCAAAGCATGTGTGATGGGATCAATTATATAATTCAAATTGCTCTGAGTTGAAACAAACTTTGAAATAGAAGCAGAAGCATATGATATCATATTGGCATTTATCACTAGTAAATCAAACATATCCGAGAATTCGCTAATATATTTTTGCTCAGCAACAGTCCCATATCTAATAATTTTCATATTTTTTTTCATTTTTCCCCATCCCAACTTTTATGTCATTAATGTAGTCATTAAATCACTTTTTTTCTTTTCCCATACAGTTCTTGATTTTTGGGGTTTAATTTTCTCTTCTAAAATGGCTTCATCATTTTCATTATAATAAAAATAAAATAATCCTACGCCATGTAATAATACAGTCTGCTCAATATTCTCTCTTGTTTCCTCTTTTTTAAATCTTGGTACACACACATACATGTAGTCCACACAAATTGAGTGCCTTAATACTTGTTGCACTGCTTTTTTCCAATTTCTTAATTTAAATTCAATAGCATTTATGGTTTGATCCTTTATTACAATCATATCTATAGAAGACGAAAATAACGGTACTTCCTTAAAAGTTTGAAATCCCTTCTTGTTCAAAATCATTTCTGATGTCTCTACTAGTTGTTGTTCTGATATATTAAATAGTGTTTTACTCACGTCATTTCACCTTATTACGAATCCTTGATTTTTCCGCGTAGTTCGGATATTTATTATAAACATAACTAAGAAGTTCACTAAGCGCTATGGAATTTATTTTTTCCTTATACATAGTTAAATACTCTATTTGAAACTCCTCTAATTGGTTTAAAATTCTCTCTTCCACAAAATTTTTCCCCTTATCTGTTAAAACATATTCAGTCACATATAACTTATCAATAAGAAAATCATCATCTTCCTCAATTTCTATACGATCATCCATTAAATCTACTTCCTCATCATTAGATATCTCTCGCTCTTTTTCATCTAAGAAGCCTATTTTCACAAAAAGGTCTAATTGTTGATGAACGTCTTTTGAAAACGGTCCGTAATGATATGCCTCAAATTTAGGTAGATACTCACTAGGTGTTAATGTATAAAGATCAATATATTTGTACACCTCTTCATTAAATAAAAACATCATTTTAGTAATACGAGTTCTTCCTTCAATAGGCTCACAATTCACTGAGGTTTTACCTGGTAAATAAAAAAGAAGAAGTAAGTAATCTGCACCCTTTAGCATTTTATCCATAACGTCACTCCTCTTGTATTTCTGTGTTAGTTCTTTTAGGTACATATTATTAACCACTTAAAACCTAAGAATAAGCACATTCTTCTTAAGGGTAATTATGCACCTTAGAACTTAAAATTTATTATCATATTTTTATCACAAATTATTTAACATATCTAATTTTAATACTTTTTTCAATGCAATAAAACTAACTAATGATAATATCATTAAATTGATATTAAATTTTATAAAATCTCTATCTTAAAGCTAAACTTTTTATTCCATCTATACAATTAGTGAAAAGCAAAAAGAGGATGTTCCATATATGGATTCACCCTCTTTTTCATTAAATATATATTTTTTAACTTGATCATCAAATGCAAATGTAATCTTCTTTAGCATTCTTTGTTCATCCAATTCAATTTTTTGAATTACTAAATTCAAAATTAACTTTTTCTTTTCATCCTCTACTTTAGTTAACACTTGATTAAATTTAGCCAAAACCCTTTTAACTAATTTATAATCAATGGGTTCTATCTGCTCTTCTGAAACACTTTGCTGAATTTTATCCCTTTCTTCTAAATTACATTTTATTTGATTAGAAAGGCTTTTCACTCGCTCAGATAAATCCTCCTTTTCAAAAATACCTTCTTCGTACAAATCGAATATTTTATTCTTTTTCAATTCCAATTCTTTAATTTTTTG
Organism: Bacillus cereus group sp. BfR-BA-01309; assembly: GCF_022664315.1. Classification (NCBI taxonomy): domain Bacteria; kingdom Bacillati; phylum Bacillota; class Bacilli; order Caryophanales; family Bacillaceae; genus Bacillus; species Bacillus cereus group sp. BfR-BA-01309. The sequence goes on along the minus strand of NZ_JAKUHE010000003.1, from coordinate 44,312 downwards.
ATCTATATATTCTAAACGCTCCATTTTAGGTTTTGTAATATTCTGTCTTTTTTTATTCATTCGATCTACGACATCTTTTAATATAGTCTTAGTAAATAGTACTTCTCTTATTTTCTTAAAAACGCATTCCTCAATTTCATTTTTCCTAACTCCATTGGAACGACAAGCGGCAATCCCCTTATTTCTCCATTCACCACAAAAATAATACTGATGTATTTTATAGCTTCCATCCTTAAGTTTTCTTTTAGTTTTTCCAGCTACCATAGAGCCACCACACTGTGGGCACTTCAAGATACCTGTTAATGGATATGAACCACTATAATTTCTAACTGGTTTACAAGATTTCTTCTTATATAAACTTTGAACCTTATCCCACAAATCTATATCAATAATGGCTTCATGCTCCCCTTCAACTAATATGATTTCCTCACTCTTTCCCTTCCTTCTTTTTTCGCTCCAATTCTGCATTTTATTATAACGAATTTTCCCAATATACAATGGGTTATGTAGAATGTCCCTTATTGTTGCAATTGCAAACATATTTCCTTTTTTACTCCTATATCCTAATTTATTTATGTGATTTACTAAACTTTTTAAGCCTTTTCCACCTGCATATAAATTAAAAATCATTCGAACTAGCTCAGCCTCTGCCTCTACAATTTGTAATTTAGATTTTTTGCTATCTCCATTATTCTTAACAGATCTATATCCCAATACTTGTCCACCATTCCATTTACCTAACCTAGCTCGCTTTTTCATGCCCATTTGTACATTTTCAACAATTGTTTTTCGTTCAAATTCCCCTAAAGAAGCAAGCACACTTAATAATAATTTTCCAGCTGCTGTGGAAGTATCAAACTCTTCCGTACAACTTTTGAAACTTACGTTACTTTTTTCTAGAATATCTACGACTTTTAACAAATCTAAGTTATTTCTTGCTAAACGGTTTGTTTTCCAAACCCATACTTCTTCAAACTCCCCTGATTTAGCATCCCTTATTAATTGTTGCAATTGCACACGCTTTTCAATGGATTTTCCACTTATCCCTCGATCTACATATTCTCTAATAACTCTCCTTTCTGCCAATTCACATTTTTTCTTAACAGTTTCAATTTGTGCATCAATAGAATAGCCCTTTTCTGCTTGTTCTGTTGTCGAAACCCTAGCATATATTGCTACCTTCTTCACATTCTTCATCCTTTCCAATATACATATAATCACCTAATACATCACACAAGATATCAATTAAATCACTATACTTAGTTGCATCATCTACCATCATTTTTCTTCCCCCTTTCACTATAGAAATACGTATCCAAAAATATAATATATATATAAATTTCATACATTTACGTTTACTTAAGTTCTACATGTAGCTATTTATGTAGTAAATAATTGACTATAAATCTACGTTATGAATCGAAATATCCGCATAAAATCAATGCTTTTGGCTATAAGGTAGATGATGTAGACAATATTTTTAAAAATCCTTTTCTATCCTATCCTTTAAGGTAATTCCTAAATATCCTTCTAATGGAGTGGATTTATTATATCTAAATTTCTTTTTCTCTAATGATAAGCCGTTTATTTGATTAAAAAATTCCACCTTCCCCACCGCGCCTAAACAATTATTTGTACAATATTGATAATAACTATAATATAGATCTTTCTTATGAATTCGTAACCTATAATCATTTCTATCTAATAGACAACATTGCTGAATAAATGAGATAACTGTATTTACTTCTTCTACATATTTATTTTTAAAATCAGTGGAGCTCTTACATGTAGTAAATATAAAATTATTTTTAATTAATCTTTTTAATCCTTTTATAGCCCAATAAACAATATAATCCTTCTCCCTAAGCATTTTTTCTTTTAGCTCTAAATCTCTTTTATGCTCTGGGATTGTATTATTAAATGTCACAAAAATTATCCGATCAAAAAATGCAGAAGTACTATCTAAATTCTTTAATAATGGCATCTGGTTTCCTGCAAATACTAATTTTGCCTTATTTTTAAATACAAATGGATCTCTTCCTTTTCTTTCACCTATAATGTCATCATTACCAGTCAGAGCCTTAATCGTATTTAATCCTTTAAGCTCTCCCTCGTTCAATTCGCCTGATATATTTAACTTTGCTTCGAATAGATTAGCTGTCATAAAACGATCACCTAACTTATGTAATGGTATTGCTGATGTGTATTCACTGCCTATAATCTCTTTTAATAAGTCTAATAATGTACTCTTGCCTGTATGTGGTTTTCCAATAAAAACAAAAAATTTCTTTGCATTAAAACAATTAGAGATTACATATCCACATATTTCTTGAAGTAATTTCTCTTTCTCCTCATCGCCCTCAATACATTGATTTATAAATCCCCTGAATGTTTCTCCTCTATTTTTATTCATATTTGTATAATAGTTAGCTTTAATATAACTTTTAAAATTAAATTTGGGTGAATGTTCATATAATTCACTGTTATTTACATCCAACACATTATTTTCAAAATTAACTAAACCTGTATACTTATCAAAACTATCACTATTAATTTGTAGTACATGACTTCCCTTTAATCGATCAATTACATCGTCTACCTTATACTTAGTTAGTTGTCGTTCAATCCATTCTGGCCATCCCTTCCTAATTATTACCTTTAATTCACTAGGTGTTAATTTTTTAAAATAGCCGTACTGATTTATGTATAAATACACATCATCTTGATGTACTTTAAATTGCGCCCGTTCTAATAATTTTTTATAAATATCATAATCCACATTAGTTTTATTTACTTTTTCATTCTCACTTTCTTTAAACTCTTTATTATTACTTTCCTTATTTTTAATTTTTTTCTTACTACCCGATTCTTTAGTAATCTTATCCATATCACTACTTTGTTTTTTTATATACTCTTCTATATTGCCTGCTGTATAAGAAGCAAATAGATCTTTAATATTCCCCACATTCTTACTAAATTTTTCAACGGAACCTTCATTTTTCTCTACCTTTTCTTGAATATTAATTTGCTCATCTTTATTATCATCGATATTTATATTTATATATAATTTTTCATCAATAGGATTATTCATCTTAAACATTCAGCCTCCCTTGACCCATATATTACATATAAAAAATTTACTTACATATTGTCTTAAATGGAAAATATGCTAGTGGAAGACTTGATAAAACTATAAAAAACGTTATTTCATAAAAGAAATAACGTTTCATAAATTTTTTTATTTATATGACATCCGCACATTTCGCCATTTTGGTTTAACTTTCTCCACTATTTCAAATGAGTATATGGACATAATTGATTCAATATCCATTTCTGATTCTACGCATATTTTAACTATATCCGTAATATCCCTAATGAGAAATTGATCTGCTTCTTTTTTTGTTGATTGAAGACTAGAGATTCTCAGATAAATACTCTTATATAGCTTTAGATTATTTACCTCTACTTTTTCATATTCATCCATCATTTCACTAAAATTGAAAAGCCTTTTCTTCCCTAATAGCTCATATATGTATAATCTTTGCTTTAAATCCTTAACATTTCTAAATTCTTCTTTCATACTTATTTGTTGATTGACTTCCTTCAATACCATGGAACAATTTTTTTTATTTTTATTTAATATTTTTATCTCTATATATTTTTTTACAAATTCCGGGTATATAATTCCTAACATATATACATTGCTTAAAAACACTTTAAGTAATTTATATATACGTCCATCAAATAAATTACCATTTTCTATTAACTGCTTTACTAAATATAATTTTAAATTAATGTCTTCTATAATACATAATGAAGCTAATATATTTAAAAAATCCCCTTCATAAGATGAATCGATCTTATGTGAATTTTCATTTACTAATTGATAACATCTAAAAATAAATAGCATATTGGAAGCATTCTCAAATTTAAACATATCTTCATTACATGTTAATCCATCTAATTGATTTAGCATTTTCAAATAAGATATGGTATTTTCCCTTAACATTCCAATATCCTTCACTTCATTTAATTTATCCCCTTCTTTATTAAAAGGTTTTTTATGCCGTTTTAGCCAGTCCTTATATATATTAAAAAACATACCTTCATTTTTTATGTAATTTAGTGATTTTTTTACTTGATTCACATTCTTAATTGCTTGAATTATTTTTTCCTTTTCTTTAAAAGCAATTGCTTCAACTTTATTATTTAAAACACATCCAAAACTTTCATAATATGTTTCGAAAGAATTACAAAACTCCTTATCTAACACTTCCCCAAATGTTAAATTCACTATTACTTCTTCATTATATTTTTCCATTAACTTAATATCATCATCAGAAAACAAGCATTGCTCTTGAAACAACTTAAAACTTGAGTATTCTAATATATGTTTCTCTACAATTTTAGAATCCAAACCTAAAGATTCACATAAGCCTTTAAAATGATTACCAAACATAATTGATTCAAATAATTCTTTACCTATCTCTTTTTTCTCCCTTATACCTAAAGATTCCAATAATTCATCAAATGTATTCATTCGTTATTTATCCCTCATGTATATTTTGTTTTAAATCTTGAATTATTTTTACTTTTATTACTGGTACCTGTTCAATAAAAGTCCGTTGATCAAAATAAATATTATGTTTATTTGATTTAATAAAATTACTAATTTCATTATAATTCTTTGAGTAATTCCCTAACATTTCACCATATATTTGAATATAATCTCCTTCATTTAAAGGCGTTACTTTTTGAAAAAGTATAAGTGCTTCCTTACCTATATGAACCTCATCCTTATCCTGAGTAGTTGATAGAGATAAGATTGTTTTTCCATTAACCTCTTGTATATTGTAAATTCTACCATATAGATGAATTATTTTACCTTTAAATTCTTCTGGTTTCTTCTGTAGTTCTTTATAATCAATATCCTTTGATTCTTTCATATATAAATTTCTTTTAATAATTTTAAGATGTTCCTGGGCTTCCTCATAATTTCCAGAATCCTTATCTATTTTTTCTAATAGGCTTATTGCACTTTGAAATTGACCATTTTTCATATATGTAATACCAGTATTAAAGTACTCCTCATTTTTTCTTCTATTTTCTTCATTAATCTTCCCTGTAACTTGCTCTAGATCTTGTTTGACCTCTGAGAATTCATATTTTTTAATGTATGATTTAGCACCTTCAATAAAACTATTTATTTTGCTCATTGTTACTTCTTTTCCTGATACTTTTTTATCTGAATAATCCTCAGATAAAACTAGCATTACAATAACACAAATACAAAATGTAATACCAGTAACTCCTATATACTTAAATAATCTTTTTTTCCACCCTTTAATTTCCTTACTAATTTCTTGATCAATTATTTTATCCAGACTCGTTCTATTTATTAGATGCTTACTCCCACTCAGTGCATCATAAATCTTCCCTTTTAAGCTCTTTATAAGCTCATGTTCTTTAAAAGTTTTGTTTTTTAGATGCCTTATTGTATTCGGATTCTCATTAATAATTTTTCTAATCTCTCTTCTAAGTCTGATTTTATTTTTGAATATTATAATAATAATTGCTAAAGATACTATAATTACTAAAAAAGCATTCAATATTATTTCTCCTCCTCCAATATATTTAACTATCTACTTACACGAATCATCTATCAAAAAATATTCTATGCGTATTTATTAAGAATTTAAAAATGTGGATCTTCATTTAATATTAAATATATTATACCTAATTGATCCGACTTATTTAGCTTAAAAATCATAAAATATAATATACAAAATATAAAATTAAAATTTAATTCCCGCTGAATAATAAGTGGATTGTTTAATAAGAAGTATAAATTCAAAAATATAAACCCTTTACTTTAATACATCTTTTTATGTTCCTAGCCTCATATATGGACTGCCTATCGGCATAGGCATCTAACCTTATAATATATAAATGTAATTTCTATATTTTCATTATCTAGCCACTAGTGAAATTAAACGTAGTGGCTAAATAACGGATTAAATAATTTCAACCTTTTCCTTTAAACAGAATATCCCAAATAAATTCAATTACCTCTTCTATAATCTCTTCATAATCACCATTGTCAGGTAAAAAACTCACTTTATTACCTCCCTAGATTTTACTTTAATAATTCTTTAATTACTTTTTTTACGATGATTTTAACAACTACTTTTGGAATACTTTTTATCATACATTTCCCTCCTTTTTAACAAAAAAAGACGAAGGCAAACAAGAAAGATTAAAGAAAACAATGAATTTGTATCTTGTATTAGGAAATCTGATTCCAATACAATTACTATTCAACTATTTCTTTATATACTTCCTTGATGACTTCGTCCAAATGTTTAATAAGTTATTATTGATTACACACTCATTATTAACCTATTTTATAAAATACATACTAAATTTATTGTTTTTTGAGATTGGTTTGCAGTTACTTGTGATACGGTTCACCACGATTAATACGAAACGCTCTATACACTTGCTCAAGCAATACTAATCGCATTAATTGGTGTGGTAATGTCATCTTTGAAAAAGAAAGAGATTCATTTGAACGCTTCATTACTTCTGAACTTAGTCCAAGTGATCCACCAATTACAAAGGCAACTTTACTCTTTCCATATGTAGCAAGACGATCTAAGCTTACAGCAAATTCTTCTGATGATTTTTGCTTTCCTTCTATCGCTAACGCAATGACGTGCGTATCATCAGAAATTTTATCCAGTATACGTATACCTTCTTTTTCTTTTACAATTAACATTTCTGCTTCACTTAAATTTTCTGGTGCCTTTTCATCTGGCAATTCAATTACTTCTACTTTTGCGTATGCAGATAATCGTTTTAAGTATTCTGCTATACCTTGTTTTAAATATTTTTCTTTTAATTTCCCAATTGAAATAATCGAGATATTCACACGTATTCCCCACCTTACAAACATGTTATCCACATAACTTATCCACATATCCACAAATGTTACCCACATATTGTGTGAGAATCTGTGTTCGATACAACATATGTCGCCTCGTTTTGACAAAATTCACATGTTTTTTTCTCTTTTTCCGAGTTATCCACATTGTTGATAACCGGTGCAACTTCACACTCATCCACAATAATATCTAAAGCTAATTCAACATGTTCTAAACAACAAGGTAAATTCATATTCTTCACCTCACTTTTCTACAATAGAAAACAGGAGGTAGGCCCTCCTGTTTTTAATACTTTTGAACGCCTAGTTTAACCGTTGTTGTTGCTCGTTTTGTACCACGATAAAACGTAAGAGTCATTTTATCATTAATTTTTTTATCATATAAGGCCGTACGGAATCCGATAATATCGCGAACCGGTTTTCCATCTACTGCTACAATCACATCGTGTTCTCGTAAACCAGCATCTACACCTGGCGAAGGACTTTTCACATCTAAAATGCAAACTCCCTCTGTTACATTGCCTGGTAAATGCAATGTTTTTGACCAATGGTAGTTTGGAATCTCATTTAACGATCTAAGTTCAATTCCAACATACGGTCTCCTTACTTTTCCGTGCTTCTCTAATTCATTCATAATTGGAACAGCTCTAGTAACTGGAATAGCTAGTCCAATTCCTTCTACTTCTTTTGCTGCAATTTTCATTGAGTTAATGCCAATTAATTGACCTGCCGCATTTACAAGCGCACCACCACTATTACCCGGATTAATTGCTGCGTCTGTTTGCAATACTTCTACTTGCCAATCGTAATGTCCATCTTGATCCAAATCTACTGGAACAATACGTTCCGTAGCCGAAATAATACCTTGTGTGACGGTTCCAGAAAATTGCAGCCCGAGTGGGTTTCCAATCGCAATGACCGGTTCTCCTCTACGAACAGTATTAGAATCGCCAATCTCAATTACTTTTTTCACATGCTTTGCATCTATTTCTAGTACAGCTAAATCTGTGACTACATCCGTTCCTAATACTTTTCCCGGAACCTTCTTACCATCACTTAAACTTACTTCAATGCGATTTGCTCCAGCAACAACATGATTATTCGTTACAATATAAGCTTGGCCATCTGCTTTTTTATAAATGACACCCGATCCTGTACCAGCTTCTGAATCTGCCTCTGAAAAATTATCTCGTTGAATATTAATAACGCCAACAACAGCTTCAGACGCACGATCAACAGCATCAACAAAGCTAATCTGTTTAATTCCTTGAGCTTCGGCCATATTACTTCCACTTGCTTCAGCTTGCGGGAGCGCACCTGCATCATTCGCAAATAAAGGAGCTCCAAATGCAAATAACGAAGCTCCTACAATTGTTCCTGCTATGCTTGAAATAACAATGCCTTTATGCTTCTTTTTTCTTGCACGTTTCATACGATAATTTTCTTCATCAATAAAGGACATATTTGTTCACCCATCTTCCTGAAAACAACTATATTCACCTTTATTGTTTACTAAAATGAAGAATTATACGTATTGAATTTTTGTAGGCATTTTCGGATCTGTATCATGAATTTCGAAGGCTTCTCCCACTCCAAATCCTTTTTCCTCTAATACTTGTGATACTGACATACGTGCTAGTTCTTTCATGTTATTATCTAAACTTAAATGGGCTAAATAAATATGTTTTGTCTCATCTGTAATGACATCCGCCATCGCTAATGCAGCATCCTCATTACAAACGTGCCCCACATCACTTAAAATACGTCGCTTAATACTCCATGGATAACGTCCCATACGAAGCATTTCCACGTCATGATTACTTTCGAACACGAAAGCATTCGCACCCTTAATAACACCTTTCATACGGTCACTCACGTATCCCGTATCTGTAATAAGGGCTAACTTTCTATTATTGTTATGAAAAGCATAGAACATCGGCTCTGCCGCATCATGAGAAACACCAAATGACTCGACCTCAATATCACCGAATGTTTTCACATCCCCAACTGAGAAAATAAATTTTTGCTCAGTTGGGATATTTCCAATTAAATGTTCCATTGCATTCCATGTTTTCTCATTTGCATAAACAGGTAAATCATATTTACGTGCCAATACACCTAACCCTTTAATATGGTCACTATGTTCATGCGTTACAAGGATACCTGATACATCATTTATATTTAGTTCTGCCTGTTTAAATAAAGCCTCTGTTGCTTTACCACTTAAACCTGCATCGACGAGTAATTTTTTTTCATCTGTTCCTACATATAGCATATTCCCTGTACTTCCACTTGCAAGTACGCTAAAATGCAACCCCATTCTTTCTCACTCCAGTATGTTCATCAACCACTTGATTTTCCCTTTCCCCTAATTCCATAACTTGTCCTTCAATTGCATTTACAAAGAAGTCCTGCTTCTGCTCCGTTTTTAAATTCCACGTCGGAGCAAGTACTTGGTTATTAGAAGTAGCTGCGGTAAGGGTGGCATAACCAATTTGTGCTTCTTTTACATGTGTATTCCCATGAACTTTATTTTTTAAATACAGATTCTCTAAAGCCGTTTGAGCAGTAATAATTTCTTGCTGTTTCGTTTTTTCACTTTCGCCCATTTCTTTTAAATCAGTTAGCATCGTCTGTGTGTACGACACAAGTTCATTTTTTTCATTTAATTCTACAACAATCATTGCCTGATCGTTATAGAAAATAGGCTTATCTTTATACTTTTGGAAGAAGTAGATTTTAGAGTCTTTCATCGCCCCATACTCATACTTTTGTCCATCCAATACATAGTTCTTCAAAAAATCACTATACTTATCTTTGGATAATGATTTTGTGTTCAAAAAGGGCTCTTTTAGCTTACTTTCTATCTTGTACATATTTTGTATATGCGCTGTTTGATTTTTTAAAGACTGTACATCTTCTTCTTTAAATGCCTTGTTTTCCGCCCTAATAAATGACTCTTTTTTCGGTTCTTTAGGGAAATTACCCATAGTAATTTTGTTTGCTTTTAATTCTTGATCTATCTTTGTTTCTGCAATAAGCTCCAATTGATTACTATCTTGCTTTTGAATGAATTGAAAAATGAGAAAGAGGTCCAAAACAAAAAAGGTCACAATAAATATGGTTTTAATCCGATCCCAATCCATTTAGTCCTCCCTCACTCCACTCATATATTTTTTGTTTGCCAGCTTCATCTTCAACAAACTTTACATACCAAATTGGCTGTAGTCGAGCCACTTGCCCATCTAGTGATAATTTGTATCCAATACCAACGTCTTTAATAAATCGTTTATCTACCGCGTCATTATTTTCTAAGGATGCTATTACAACGTGACCTGATGGAAGAGTAACCTTCTGTTCTATGCCTTTCGTATTTAAAGACAACAACGGTCTTTCATATTCCATTACTTCTTCTGATCCCCATACTTGTCTCAGTTCAGCTAATCCATCTGTATTGAATACGGAGTATCCATCTTCGTGTAAACGGAATACGGTCTGTCCTTTATTCATATAGTCCAAACGATATGAATCCAAACTCCCACTGTGACCATTTACAAAATCAAAGCTTTTTTGTAAAAGCATTAAATTATCTGTCGTTTTCTCACTTGAAACAGAAGAATTTTTATACTTTAACATATGTTGATCGTTTTCAATCTCCATGGACCTAATACCATCTGTAAATGTTTCTTTTGATTTCTCAGTAATAGGGCTTAAATAACGTGGGTCACTAAAAAGGGCATTCTTAAATGTATCCACCGCTAAATTAGATGAAATATATGTTATATTACTTAATTCTGTCGTTCCATCTGGTAAAAATAGCTTTTTCATATCATTAATTTGATAGTCAAAATAAGGTTTTGCCGATACTATAAATTGATTTTGTGCATTTACAATATCTTTTAAATACACACCACTTAATTTTGCTTCATATATTCTAGAGTTATCACCATCAGAAACAAAATTAATTTTAATTTCTTGATCTCTACTTCTAGACGGATCAAGAATAATTCGATTAAAATGTTTAGGTTTATCTATACTTTTTCCTTTCATATTAAACATAGATTTAACGGCATCAAATGGAATGTTGGTAGGAAAAATAAGTTCAATTTTCCCTTCACCATGCACATAAGAAAGGAAATCAGCTTTAGCAATCGATATCTCTTTGAAATCATATAATTCCCCTGCTTCCAAAGGTTTATAGATTGATTCTATATCTCCCTCTCTTTTGCTCCCGTAATGATTTTTATCTTTATGCACGATGATAGAAGTAGGACGGACAACATCAGCGATTTTAGTTTGAGTAGTTCCTTCATTACCCTGCACAAATTTTGCGTTTTGCATAGACGTGGAATCTGGCACATACGTCCATAAGTTAAAAGTAAGAAATAGACTAATTACAACTAAATTAATTAAAACTATCGTTTTAACATTTTCCATACTCATTCCCAATCGTCCTCTTCATCCGCTGCCATTGGCAATGTGAAGTAAATAGTTGTCCCTTTTCCTTCCTCACTCTTCGCCCAAATCGAGCCACCATGTGCCTCAATCATTTCTTTCGCAATTGCTAATCCAAGTCCTGTACCACCCATTTGTCTTGAACGTGCTTTATCTACGCGATAAAAACGTTCAAAGATTTTATCGACGTTTTCTTTTGGAATACCCATTCCTTGGTCACTTACGCTAATCTCTAATAATTCCCCGCGATCACGTAAGCGATATGTTACTGTTCCACCTTCTGGTGAATACTTTAATGCATTCGAAATAATGTTATACAAAACTTGCGTAATTTTATCCGTATCCATATCAATAAATCGGGATTTCTTAGAGAAAGATCGTTTGAAACTTACGTTTTGCTCTTTAGACATTTCAAAACGATCAATAATGTTATTAAAGAAGTCAGTAAAGTCGACCCATTCTTTCATTAAACGATGCTCTGTACTATCGAGTTTAGAAAGTTGCAATAACGCATTTACAAGTCTAATCATTCTTTCTGTTTCTTCTTGTGTAACTGTTAAAAATTGCGGTGCAATATTCGGATCTTGCCACGCGCCATCCGTAAGTGCCTCTAAGTAACTGCGCATCGTTGTTAATGGCGTTCTTAATTCATGGGAAACGTTTGCTACAAACTCACGGCGTTCCCTTTCTATACGCTCCTGCTCAGTTACGTCATATAATACGGCTATTAAACCATTTGCTTTCCCTGTCTCTTTTTGAATAACAGAGAAACTAGCACGTAAAATATATGGTTCATTTCTCGTACTAAAATCTAATAACACAGAATCAGGCTCTTCGTATAAATGATCAAGCGTAAATTCCTCTTGTATCCCTAATACTTCTAAAACAGATTGATCAAGCGCCGTTTCACGCGAAACATTTAGCATCTTTTCCGCAGGATCATTTAATAAAATAATGTCCCCTTTTCGGTCAGTAGCAATTACTCCATCTGTCATATGTGATAAAACGGATGATAATTTACGTCTCTCACTTTCCGTTGAAGAACGAGCTTGTTGTAATTTTTTTGATAAATTATTGAAAGATAATGCTAATTGTCCAATTTCATCATGGCTATGCACTTTTACTTTTCTTGAATAGTTCCCTTTTGCCATTTCAATCGCTTGTCTTCGCATATCTGAGATTGGTCTCGTAATCGTTTGAGCTAACAAAATTCCAAGTACAGCTGTTACGAGTAATGCAATAACGGTTCCAGTCGCAAAAATTTGATTAATATCCTTCATCTGTTTATAAACATCTTCCATAGATGCAACAATGTAAATAACACCAAGTGCATCTTTGCCGTTATCATCTAGAATAGGAGTAATCATAACTTGTACACGATGGCCTGTACGACCATCCTTCTCAATTTTCACTTCTGGCTTTTTCTGTACCAATACCCGCTGAACAGCTATATCAGTTGATGTTCTATTTACCTTGTTTTGCTTTGACTCATCTGAAATAGCAAGTAACTTTCTATTCGAATCAAATACTCTTACTTCTTGGATATCTTTCTTTCGATCAGAAGCAAATTTTCGAATTGAAGTTTTAATCGTTTCATCTGTTGATTCTGTTTCTGCTTTTGTATGACTTTTTTTAAACTCTTGTTTCAAGTTATACGCTAATAAGTTCGTTTGCTGCGTTAAAGAATCTCTAAAGCCCTGTACAAGACTCTTTTCTAATTCCCTTACGAAATATACCCCAATAACTTGCATAGCTATTAATATTAATAGCATATATATGAGTACAAATTTTAAATGAATAGATTGAAAAAAACCAACTTTCTTCATATACTATTCCTGCTCTGGGTCACGCAAGTAATACCCTACTCCACGTCTAGTTACAATTAAAGTAGGATGACTCGGATTATCTTCAATTTTTTCACGTAAACGACGTACTGTTACATCCACTGTACGTACATCTCCAAAATAGTCATAACCCCAAACCGTTTGCAATAAATGTTCGCGAGTCATAACTTGACCTAAATGTTTTGCTAAATAATGTAGTAGCTCAAATTCACGATGTGTAAGTTCAATATTTTCCTCACGTTTCGTTACACTATACGCATTTGGATTGATAACAATTGGTCCAATAACCATTTCCGTATTTTCTTCTTTTTCTGCAGCACCACCTTGTTGATGGCGGCGTAAATTCGCCTTCACACGAGCAAGTAATTCCCTCGTACTAAATGGCTTCGTTACATAATCATCTGCACCAAGCTCAAGCCCTAATACTTTATCAATTTCAGAATCCTTTGCTGTAAGCATAATAATCGGCATTTCTGAGCTTTTACGTATTTCACGACAAACCTCTAAGCCATCCTTACCTGGTAGCATAATATCTAATAAAACCATATCTGGCTGCTCTTCATTCGCTTTTTCAATCGCTTCATCACCGTCATGCGCCATTACAATTTCAAAACCTTCTTTTTCTAGGTTGAACTTCAAAATATCCGCAATCGGCTTTTCATCATCAACTACTAAAATTTTCTTTCCCATCATCGTCTATTTCCTCCTTATAAAGTGAAACTTTAATCAGTGGGTGTTTTCTTCATCATCCACTGATTATTAGCCCTCACTAATCGGGCTTTTACGGGAAGTTGATCCCACACCTAACTTCTTTGCTTTCGTTGAATTTTAAGGTGGGGCTTACTGCCCGGTAAATAGCGGGTAAAAATATGGTCAATATCCCTAAACACATTGATGTCTACATAGTATGTCCCTATATGACCGCATCTTTTGCTTAAGTACTTTCTCCTCTATTCTCACAGACTCATGTATGATCCACTTTTACACGGAATCCTATACGATCTATAGAAAAACCTCTAGCTTCAACTGCTAGAGGCTCCTCATTCTATTTTAAAATAACTACTCAATTTTGTAAAATTACACAAATAAAAAGGATATTAAGTGGGCCCACTTAATATCCTGAGAGTGGCTCGGGACGGAATCGAACCGCCGACACGAGGATTTTCAGTCCTCTGCTCTACCGACTGAGCTACCGAGCCAAAACTATATATAAAACCACTAATGGTGGTATAAACAAAAGTGGCGGTCCCGACCGGGGTCGAACCGGCGATCTCCTGCGTGACAGGCAGGCATGTTAACCACTACACCACGGGACCAAAAATGAACATAAAAAAAACATGACCCGTACGGGATTCGAACCCGTGTTACCGCCGTGAAAGGGCGGTGTCTTAACCACTTGACCAACGGGCCACGAAAAATAAAATGGTGAGCCATGAAGGATTCGAACCTTCGACCCTCTGATTAAAAGTCAGATGCTCTACCAACTGAGCTAATGGCTCATACTCACCAACGTCATATTTTCGTGACGACAAGATGTATCATAACATGTTTTCTTTATTTTTTGCAATACCTTTTTTCATTTTTTTATAAAAGATAAGAAAAAACTCATGCGGACATGAGTTTTTTCTCAAAAATATCAATTAAGCTTCGTATACGTTACGAACGATATTTGTTTGGTTACGATCTGGTCCAACTGAGAACATAGATAATTGAATTCCTGTTAACTCAGAAACACGTTCTACGTATTTTCTTGCATTTTCAGGAAGCTCGTCTAATGATTTTACACCAGTAATATCTTCTGTCCAACCTGAAAGCTCTTCGTATACAGGCTCACATTTTGCTAAAATGTTTAAGTTTGCTGGAACTTCATCGATAACTTCGCCATTGTATTTGTAAGCAACACAAATTTTAAGAGTCGGAATACCTGTTAGAACGTCGATAGAATTTAATGATAGATCTGTTAAACCACTAACACGACGTGCATGTCTTACAACAACGCTATCGAACCAACCTACGCGGCGTGGACGACCAGTTGTCGTTCCATACTCACGACCAACTTCACGAATTTGATGACCAATTTCATCATTAAGCTCAGTAGGGAACGGACCATCACCTACGCGGCTTGTATATGCTTTACATACACCTACAACGCGAGTAACTTTCGCAGGACCAACTCCAGTTCCAACTGTTACACCACCAGCAATCGGGTTAGACGATGTAACGAACGGGTACGTACCGTGGTCGATATCAAGCATAACACCTTGTGCACCTTCAAATAATACACGGTGATTGTTATCTAGTGCATCATTTAATACAACAGACGTATCACATACATATTGTGCGATTTGTTGTCCGTACTCGAAGTACTCCTCGAAGATTTCTTCTACACTGAAACCTTCTGTATCGTACATTTTTTCAAATAAACGATTTTTTTCTACTAAATTGCGCTCAAGCTTTTCTTTAAATGCTTCACGGTCTAAAAGATCAGCCATACGAATACCAATACGAGCAGCTTTATCCATATATGCAGGACCGATACCTTTTTTCGTTGTACCGATTTTGTTATCACCTTTACTTGCTTCTTCTAACTCATCTTGTTTTAAGTGATAAGGTAAAATAACGTGCGCACGGTTACTTACACGTAAATTATCAGTACTTACACCACGATCGTGTAAGTATTTTAACTCTTCAAGTAATGCTTTCGGATCTACTACTAAGCCATTTCCGATTACACAAATTTTCTCTTTATAGAAAATACCAGATGGAATTAAGTGTAATTTATATTTAACTCCGCCGAAAACAATTGTATGTCCCGCGTTATTTCCACCTTGATATCTTGCAACTACTTCCGCATGCTCAGAAAGAAAATCAGTGATTTTACCTTTTCCTTCGTCGCCCCATTGTGTTCCTACAACTACTACTGAAGACATTATTAAAGCACCTCCGCGATTTTCAAACGATCTATTCAAACAATATAATTGTACCAAAACCGAAAAAGAAGTCAACCAAAAAGCGAACATTTTTTTATAAAAAAACATTTTCGTTCGTAAGAATTATATTTTTACATTATGAAAGCCTTATCTTTCCTATAAAAAAAAAAGAAACACATCTTATTATAAGAAATGCGTTTCTTTTTTATACTATCTTTATGCAGGCGGCGCATGTCCATCCTCGAAGCGACGTTCTAAGTTAACGAACTTATTGAACTCTTTAACGAATGCAAGCTCTACTGAGCCTACAGGACCGTTACGCTGCTTTGCAATAATAATTTCAATCGTATTTTTATTTTCCGTTTCTCGGTCATAGTAATCCTCACGATATAAGAAGGCTACAATATCAGCATCCTGCTCAATACTTCCCGATTCACGAATATCAGACATCATCGGACGTTTATCTTGACGAGATTCTACACCACGAGATAACTGTGACAAGGCAATAACAGGCACTTGCAATTCACGCGCAATCCCTTTTAATGTACGAGAGATCTCAGATACTTCCTGCTGACGGTTTTCTCCTGATTTCCCGCTTCCTTGAATAAGCTGCAAATAGTCAATCAAAACCATCCCAAGACCTTGTTCTTGTTTTAATCTGCGACATTTCGCTCGAATCTCATTTACTTTAATCCCTGGTGTATCATCAATATAGATGCCGGCATTAGAAAGACTACCCATCGCCATCGTTAATTTCGCCCAATCATCAGAAGTTAATGAACCGGTACGAAGTCTTTGTGCATCGATATTTCCTTCTGCACAAAGCATACGCATAACAAGCTGATCAGAACCCATCTCAAGACTAAAAATCGCTACATTTTCATCCGTTTTCGTCGCTACGTTTTGTGCGATATTTAATGAAAATGCAGTTTTCCCTACTGATGGACGTGCCGCTACGATGATTAAATCATTTCGCTGGAAACCTGCGGTCATCTTATCTAATTCAGTAAATCCAGTTGGTATCCCAGTAACTTCACCTTTTTGATTATGCAAAAGTTCAATTTTATCGTAAGCATCTACAAGAACATCTTTAATGTTTTGGAATGCTTTTGCATTCGTTTGGTGAGATACTTCTAATATTTTTTTCTCAGCCTCATTTAAAAGGCCATCCACATCATCTTCTCTCTCATACCCATCAGACACGATATGAGTCGCCGTTCGAATCAAACGACGTAAGAGCGCCTTTTCAGCGATGATTCGTGCATAATATTCTACGTTAGCAGCAGTTGGAACGACTTCTGCTAGTTCTGCTAAGTAAGAAACCCCACCAACTTCTTCTAATAACCCTTGATCAGCCATTGCTGATGTCATTATTACTAAGTCAATCGGTTCTCCCTTATCAGATAACCCAAGCATGACTTCAAAAATCTTTTGATGTTTCGTTCGATAAAATGAGTCAGGCACCAATAATTCCGATGCTGCCGTTAATGCATCTTGATCAATTAATATGGCCCCTAAAACAGCCTGCTCAGCCTCTATATTATGCGGAGGGGTACGATCAGCCATTACATCACTCATACGCAATCCTCCTTGCTCAACTTATTTTTATTGTTCACTAACATGAACTTTTACTGTTGCTGTTACTTGCGGATGCAATTTCACAGTAACGTTTGTATAGCCTAATGCACGAATTGCATCATCCATTTCAAATTTACGCTTATCAAGTTTAATCTTGTGTGATTTTTGCATTGCATCTACGATTTGTTTACTTGTGATTGAACCAAATAGACGGCCACCTTCTCCAGATTTAGCCTTTACTTCTACAGTTAATTTCTCTAACGTTTCTTTTAACTCTTTTGCACTTTCAAGCTCTGCTTCTGCATCTTTTTCTTCTTTGCGTTTTTGAGCTTCTAAAGTTTTCATACTGCTATTTGTCGCCTCAGCAGCTAATCCTTGTTTTAGTAAGAAGTTATTTGCATAGCCATCTGGTACGTTTTTTACTTCCCCTTTTTTCCCTTTACCTTTTACGTCTTTTAGAAAAATTACTTTCATGATTGTGTGCCTCCCTGTAAATAGTCATCAATAACAAATCGAAGCTTCTCCTCAGCTTCATCTACTGTAACATTTTTCATTTGTGTCGCTGCATTCGTTAAATGCCCGCCACCGCCTAAATTCTCCATAATTAGCTGCACATTCACTTCACCTAAAGACCTGCCGCTAATTCCAATAAAATTCTCGCCACGTTTTGCAATAACAAATGATGCAATAATTCCTGTCATTGTTAATAATGTGTCCGCTGATTGCGCAATAAGCACCTGATCGTAGTAATCATCACTATCCACTTTTGCAATCGCAATTCCATTTGTATAAATGTACGCATTTTTAATAGCTTTTGCAACCCGTAGGTACTGATCCATATCTTCTTTTAAAAGCTCTTGTACAAGTACAGTATCTGCACCATGTGAGCGTAAATAAGAAGCGGCATCAAACGTACGAGCACCCGTCCGGAATGTAAAGCTTTTCGTATCAACAATAATACCCGCTAACAATGCTGTCGCTTCTAACATTGTCATTTTTAAATTTTTCGGTTGGTATTCAAGTAATTCTGTAACAAGTTCTGCCGTGGAAGAAGCATATGGCTCCATGTAAACAAGCAATGGATCTTCAATAAAATCTTCTCCTCGGCGATGATGGTCAATAACAACTACATTTTCAATTTTGTGTAACAGCTTTTCTTCCATCACCATTGAAGGTTTATGCGTATCAACAACAACAAGTAAAGAATCATCATTTGCAAATTCCATCGCTTGTCCTGGTGTAATAAAGTGAGACCATAACTCTTCGTTTTGTTTCACTTTATCCATTAAACGCTTAATTCCCTTATCAGAATCATTTTCATCTAGCACAATATATCCTTTGCGCTCATTTAATTGCGCTACCTTTAAAATACCAATCGCAGCACCGATTGCGTCCATATCAGGAGCTCTATGCCCCATTATAATGACATTGCTACTTTCTAATACTAAATCCTTTAATGCATGCGAAATAACTCTAGCACGTACACGAGTACGTTTTTCAACCGGATTTGTCTTACCACCATAAAACTTAACTTTACCTGTCGCTTGTTTAATAGCTACTTGATCTCCACCACGGCCGAGTGCAAGGTCTAAACCGGACTGAGCCATTGCTCCAAGCTCTGATAAAGGTAAATCACCTGATCCAACACCTACACTTAAGGTGAGTGGTATATTCCTTTTGGATGTTTCTTCACGCACTTGATCTAAAATGCTAAATTTCCCTTTCTCCATTTGTGCTAAAATACTTTCATTTAGTACAACGAAGAATCTTTCTGAAGATGCACGTTTTAAATATGCCCCATACTTAACGGCCCATTCATTTAGTCGTGACGTTACAAGACTTGTTATATTCGTACGTAATTGATCATCTAACCCTTGTGTAACTTCATCATAATTATCTAAATAAATGACAGCTAAAACAGTCCGTTGATCCTCGTACATCTTTTCAATCTCTGTTTGTTCCGTTACATCAAAGAAATAAATTAACTTTTCTTCTTTCCTTACAAAAACGCGAAACTTTCGGTTATTTAAAGAGACTATATCATCGGAAGTTTCTCCCTTAATAAAAAGAAGTAACGTTTCTGATACATCATAAAGGTGCCATCCAGCTAATGCATGCTGTCCTAGGCATGAAGATAAATAAGGATTCGCCCAATCAATCCCATAATCCTTATTGTATAACAAAATACCAATCGGCATTTGGTTAAATGCCTCATTACTCACTTTCTTTACCCTTGTAATCATCTCTGTCGTATGTTTTTCAAAGTTCTTTTGAAAGGTAAGTTCAAATCGTACAACAACAAAAAGTACAATACAAAAGATAAAAAAGGCGGCTATCCCCATCATTAAATGAAAATAACAGAGGATTGAAATGAGCACAAACACGAAAAATGCCAATACGTAAACAGGATATAAAAACCACTGTTTCTTATAAAATTCAGGCATGTATACAACTCCTATAAAGTAAAACTAACTCACCTTACAGTTAGTTAAACAGATTAAAATAGTATAAGGAATATTACTTTATCCTCCTATTTTAGAACGCAATGAAATCCCTAAATCAATTATACCTAAGATTGTCACAAGAGGAAACAGCATCGGAATAAACATGCAGACAATAAAACTAATAATAGGAACCCCTTTCGTAAAACCTTTACTATGCGCTATAAAAGCGATAAATGTCAGACCTTGCAGTACTAGTAGTAAAGCAAATATGACATATAGGTTAGAAAATACCATATGTAAATATGATGTCGGTTCTACTTTTATAAAAGTTGATAGCAAAATAAATATAACGTAATACCAAACAATACTCTTTGGTAATTGTATATCTTTAAATTTAGGCCAGGGCATAACGTCATGCTTTAGTTTTCGCAAAACACTACCCGATATCATGACTGTAATCCAAGACAAACATACCGAGACCATTACAAGTAAACTTGGGAATAAAGTTTGTAACACATCATTAAATTGTGTAAATAACTCTTTTTGTTCTTCACTAATAGGCATACCCGCAGCATTAACTATCTTTTCACTTTGCGCCATACTTTCATTAAACATATTTTGCATTTGCTTCATTAAATCTATGTTAAAAAACTTTATACTCGCAACATAAATGAGCATAATACCAATTAAGTACGCAAGCGTCCCCGCCATCAAAATTTCTACCGGCTTTTTTCGTTTTTTATACATATATCCTAAAATGATACCTATCAATCCAAACATAGTTGTCTTTACTAGGTTCATCGGTTGACTGACAATAACAGTAATAAAAAGTGCCGCCGTAAAAATTACAAAGGCGTTAGATAATCTATATCTTATCGTTAGCAATATAAATGGCAATGGTAACGCAAACGTTACAACTGTACCCAAAATCGGAACATACATAGATATAAGCAATAACATTGCATATATTGCTAACAGTGCTGCACCCTCAGTAATAAATTTCGTATTCTTCATCATCTAACCTCTCTTTCAAAAAAGAAAAGCATAGCAAAATGCACAGTAGAGTCCGACTCTACTGTGCATTTCATACGCTATTATTCACCAACATATGGTAAAAGTGCCATTTGACGAGCACGTTTAATTGCAACTGTAAGTTTGCGTTGGTATTTTGCGCTTGTTCCTGTTACACGACGAGGTAAAATTTTACCACGCTCAGAAACGAAACGTTTTAATAAATCAACATCTTTATAGTCAATGCGAGTGATGCCGTTAGATGTGAAGAAACACACCTTACGACGCTTCGCACGTCCACCTTTGCGTCCTGCCATGTCTATTCCCTCCATTCTTTGTTAAAACTAACTAATTTACTGTATTAGAACGGTAAATCGTCGTCGGAAATGTCGATCGGTTGACCTACATTTGAAAATGGATCGTCATTCTTCGTAAATCCAGAGTTCCCTTGGTTACCTTGGTTGCCTGAATTACTAGATTGACCAAATGGGTTAGAGCTTTGGTTACCGAAACCAGCTCCTGATGGTTGCTGATTAAATGAACCACGTTGCTCCCCACCGCCATTACGCGGCTCTAAAAATTGTACGCTTTCCGCAAGAACTTCTGTTACATATACACGTTTACCATCTTGTCCATCGTAATTACGAGTTTGAAGACGTCCATCTACGCCTGCTAAGCTACCTTTTTTCAAATAATTCGCTACGTTTTCTGCTTGTTTACGCCATATTACACAATTAATAAAGTCAGCTTCACGCTCACCTTGTTGATTCGCAAATGCGCGATTCACAGCTAACGTAAAAGTAGCTACTGCAACACCATTGGGCGTGTAACGTAAGTCAGGGTCCTTAGTTAAACGACCAACGAGGATAACACGATTCATCAATCGAACCACTCTCCCTTATATATCAATTATTTTTCTTCTTCTTTAACAACGATATGACGAAGGATGTCTTCGTTGATCTTAGCTAAACGGTCGAATTCATTAATCGCTTCTGCGTTAGAGTTCACGTTTAAGATCATGTAGAAACCTTCACGTAAGTCGTTGATTTCGTAAGCTAAACGACGCTTACCCCACTCTTTCGTGTTAATGATTTCTGCACCATTGTTTGTTAAAACACCTGCGAAACGTTCAACTAAAGCTTTTTGAGCTTCTTCTTCAACGCCAGGACGAATGATGTACATAATTTCGTACTTTCTCATTACACTTTCACCTCCTTTTGGTCTAAACGGCCCATAATGGGCAAGGAGCAATTAATTTATAGTAATTACTCACGAGTTTAGATTATATCATAGTAAGTTAGATGAATCAACTCACCCATGCATAAAAAACTTGGCAAACACATAATATATTTGCCAAGCTCATATCTTTATTTTTCCTAGGAAATATTAAATTAAACGTTGAATCGGAAGTGCATAACGTCTCCGTCTTTTACGATATACTCTTTTCCTTCTAAACGAACTTTACCAGCTTCTTTTGCAGCTGTCATAGAACCGTTTGTCATTAAGTCTTCGTAAGAAACTGTTTCCGCACGAATAAATCCACGCTCAAAGTCTGTATGAATTACGCCCGCACATTGTGGTGCTTTCATACCTTGTTTGAACGTCCATGCACGCACTTCTTGCACACCAGCTGTGAAGTAAGTAGCAAGTCCTAATAAATCATACGCAGCACGAATTAATTGATCTAAACCAGATTCTTCAATACCTAGTTCTTCAAGGAATACTTTTTTCTCTTCCTCGTCTAGCTCAGCGATTTCTTCTTCGATTTTTGCACATACAACGATTACTTGAGAATTTTCATTTGCAGCAAATTCTTTTACCATTTGTACGTATTTATTTTCAGAAGGGTCGATAATATCGTCCTCACTTACGTTTGCTACGTATAACATTTCTTTTGTTGTAAGTAAATGAAGGCCTTTAACAATCTTCATTTGCTCTTCTGTGAATTCAACAGTACGAGCTGGTTTGCCCTCTTCAAAAGCTTCTTTTAAGCGAACTAAAATTTCATGCTCATATACTGCTTCTTTATCTTTTTGTCTTGCTAATTTCGCAACACGTTCGATACGTTTATCAACAGATTCTAAATCCGCTAAAATTAGCTCTAAGTTGATTGTTTCGATATCATCGATCGGATCTACTTTCCCTGAAACGTGTGTAATATTTTCGTCTTCAAAACAACGAACAACTTGGCAAATTGCATCTACTTGGCGAATGTGAGATAAGAATTTATTTCCTAAACCTTCACCTTTACTAGCACCTTTTACGATACCTGCAATATCAGTAAACTCAAATACAGTCGGAACAGTTTTTTTCGGTTCTACTAATTCCGTTAATTTATTTAAACGCTCATCTGGTACTTCTACAATCCCTACGTTTGGATCAATTGTACAGAATGGATAGTTTGCAGATTCTGCTCCTGCTTGTGTAATTGCATTAAATAAAGTTGACTTCCCTACGTTAGGTAATCCAACAATCCCAGCCGTTAATCCCATATTTTTCACTCCTATGTCTCAATCTTTCATCATTATAGATAGTAACGAAAAAAATGACAAGTTTCCTCCAAACGAAAAAAGTAACAGCTACCCCATTGCAACTGTTACTTTTTCTCTATTCTTCGTGCTTCACAAGTATTTTTTTCACCTTACGATCAAATTCTCTTCGAGGAATCATTACTGAATGGTCACATCCCTCGCACTTAATGCGGATATCCATTCCCATACGAATAATCTTCCAGCGATTCTCACCACATGGGTGGGCTTTCTTCATTTCCACAACATCGTACAAGTTATACTGCTTTTGCTCCATTCTCCAAACCCCTCTCCATACTAAATTGCTTTTCCACTCACCAATTCTTCACGATTATATAAAACCATACGTGGATATGGAATTTCAATTCCATGTAAATCTAGACGATTTTTAATTTCTTTACGAAGGGCTCTTGCAACAACCGCATGTTGCATCGGCTCCACTTCCGCAATAACACGTAATATAACTTCTGATGCAGCCAATGTTTGCACACCTAATAACTGAGGCCTTGCTACCATTTGGGTATACTGTGCAGGTAATTCTTCTAATAACTCTTCAATTACTTGCTCCGCTTTCGCTATATCAGCCTCATACGAAATCGATACATCAACAAATGCTACACTATTACTAACTGAATAGTTCGTAACCTGAATGATACTTCCGTTTGGTAAAGTATGAATTTCACCTGTCCAACTCTTTACTTTTGTTGTACGAAGTCCAATTTCTAGAACGACACCTTCAAACTGACCAATTTTCACATAGTCACCTACCGAAAATTGATCTTCTAGCAAGATAAATAACCCCGTAATAACATCTTTCACTAAACTTTGAGCACCAAATCCGACTGCTAAACCAATTACCCCAGCACCCGCTAGTAGACCAGATGCATTAATATTAAACACACCCAAAATCGCAATTAACATAATGAACATAACAACGTATGCCACAATATTTTCAAGTAACTTCGCTACTGTAACTGTACGACGTTCTGAAATTTGAATTGGCGAACGGCTTCCCATACGAAACGCATTTCGTACAATTGCACGAGCAACTCGCACAATAATTGCACCAAGTATTAAAATAACGACTATTTTTAGTGATTTCACACCTATATTCGTCCAATCAATGGACTCAAACCATTTCAACGCTAAATCCATGTACCTCTACCTCTCCAACTAAAATTTCTTTTTAATTATCCTTCTCATTGTATCAGAAGTCACCCTGGTTTCTGAAAAATTTTTATGACTTTAATTGTATTTGTTAACTGCCATGCAGGTATAAAATGGAACGAATATATATATACTAGTACTATTATTTCCGTTTTCACTCAAGTTTTACAAGAAGTACGCACTTATAGTTTTCCATTTTATTTACCTTATAACATATTTTGAAAATTTATTAAAAGGATGGATGCTTCATGAATATTGGAAGTTTTCGCTTACCCTTTTTCGAAAAAGAAACTCAAAATGTTATGCACCAAGACGTAGAAGCCTCCGAGACAATTAGTAACTTCCTACTTTCCCATATCCCTATTAAAATAAATATACCAATTATTCTCGTTTGTATTGGAACAGATCGTTCTACAGGCGATGCACTCGGTCCGTTAGTCGGTACGAAACTAGAACAAGTAGGAATTAAAAACTTCCAAGTGTTTGGCACACTAGATGAGCCAGTACATGCGCTAAATTTAGAAGAAAAAATTCAGAATATACAGAAAGATAATCCTGCTTCGTTTATAATTGCGGTCGATGCCTGTTTAGGAAAGTCTCAAAGTATCGGTTCCATCACTACCGGAATGGGGCCTAGCAAACCTGGAGCTGCAATGAATAAAAAGTTACCTGCAGTTGGTGATTTACATATTCACGGCATCGTAAATCTAAATGGTTTTATGGAGTTTTTCGTCCTGCAAAATACAAGATTAAGTTTAGTCATGAAAATGGCTGATGTAATTGCACAAAGTATAAAAGAAACAGACCAAAAATTATCTGTATTAAAAAAAGCAAACCATCTATAAATAATAAGATGGTTTGCTTTTTAATTTTTCCGTGCTAATAATTCTAAAATACGATTTAAATCTTCTTTATTAAAAAATTCAATTTCGATTTTACCTTTTTCTTTTTTCGTTTCTTTAATCTTCACATCTGTACCAAACTTTTCTCTTAAGAACGTTTCGCGCTCTACAAAAAATATATTTCTCTCTTTTTTCACTTGTTTTGTTTCACGTGAAACGCGTTGATTAATCTCCTGGACAATTTTCTCTAACTGACGAACATTTAATCCTTCTTTTTCAATTCGCTTTAATAAAGATTTTAATTGTTCTTCATCTTTTATCGTAAGCAAAGTTCTCCCATGAGCCATTGAAAGTTGGCCATTTGCAATCATATCTTGCACAAAAGAAGGGAGGCTTAATAACCGCGTATAGTTTGCAATGTAAGGTCTGCTCTTACCAAGACGTTTTGCTAATTGTTCTTGCGTTATATTTAGCTCATTCATTAACATTTGATATGCCATTGCTTCTTCCATTGGATTTAAATCTTCTCGTTGTAAGTTTTCAAGCAATGCAAACTCCATCATTTGCTGCTCGTTTAATTGTCTTACAACAGCAGGTACCTTTTCGAGCCCCGCCTCTTTGGCAGCACGATATCTTCTTTCACCTGCAACGATTTCATATCCTTTAATACTCTTCCTAGCAATTAATGGTTGCAGTATGCCATGCTCTTTAATAGAAGCCGACAATTCTTGAATCGCCTCTTTATTAAAGTGTTTACGTGGTTGATATGGATTCGGTCTTAATTCAGTTATCGCAATCTCCTGAATTGTCTCTTCTTCTTTCACATCTAAATCAGGAAAAAACACATTGATTCCTCTTCCTAATCCTTTAGCCACCTGCAATCACTTCCTCTGCTAAATCTATATATACTTCTGCCCCTCTTGATTTAGCGTCATACTGCATAATTGGTTTCCCATGACTTGGTGCCTCACTTAAACGAACATTACGAGGAATAATCGAACGGTATACTTTATCTCTAAAATATTTTTTCACTTCATCTATAACCTGAATCCCTAAATTCGTACGGGCATCCAACATTGTTAGCAATACGCCTTGAATTGCTAGATTTTTATTTAAGTGCTTTTGCACAAGTCGAACTGTATTTAATAGCTGACTTAATCCTTCTAGTGCGTAATACTCGCATTGAACAGGAATAATAACAGAATCTGCTGCGGTTAATGCATTAATCGTTAATAACCCTAAGGACGGGGGACAGTCGATAATAATATAGTCATATTCATCACGAACTGGCTGTAATGCCCTTTGTAAACGTACTTCCCGGGAAATAGTCGGTACCAATTCAATTTCAGCACCTGCCAATTGAATTGTAGCGGGTAGAACATCTAAGTTTTCAGTTGCGGTTTTACGTATAACCCCTTGAACATCTGCATCTTCCACAAGAACATTGTAAATACATTGATCTAATTCGGATTTTTCAATTCCCACACCAGTCGTTGCATTTCCTTGAGCATCAATATCTACAAGAAGGACCTTTTTACCTACTTGTGCCAATCCAGCCCCTAAATTAACAGATGTGGTTGTTTTCCCAACGCCACCTTTTTGATTGGCAATAGCAATGATTTTTCCCATGATGTCACCTACTTTCAACCTTTCTATCTTATTCTAGTAACAATTACGTTTATTGTAACATGAAATAAAAGTTTTTCTTTTACGTCCTTATTAAACTTCAAAATTTATTTGTAAACTCCTTCTTCATCCAGCAAGAAAATATAGTAAAAGAGACCTATCCAATAGGATAAGGTCTCTAACACGCCATTATTATTTTTTCTTTGGAATTTTAATTGTAATTTGATAGTACTCATCAAATTCTTCTTCCTCAGAATTAACATTTAAACCACTGTCAGCAACCATTTGTAATGACTGCCTAATTGTATTCATGGCGATTCTCGTATCTCGACTTACTGCTTTTTGCTTTGCCTTACGCTTCGGTTTTGCTTCCTCTAGTAATTTCGCAATTCGTTCCTCTGTTTGCTTTACATTCAACTGTTTCTCCACAATTTCCTGTAAAACCTTCAGTTGTAATTCCTCATTTTTTAAAGGAATGAGCGCGCGAGCATGTCTTTCTGTAATGCTTTTTTCTAATAACGCACTTTTTATTTCTTCAGGCAACTTTAACAATCGCAACTTATTTGCGATTGTGGATTGTCCTTTTCCAAGTCGTTGTGCCAATGCTTCTTGTGTTAAATTATGTAACTCAATTAGCTTTTGATATGCCACAGCTTCCTCGATTGCTGTTAGTTCCTCACGTTGCAAGTTTTCAATTAAAGCTACAGAAGCTGTCTCTGTATCATTTAAGTTTTTTATAATTGCAGGAACCTTTTCCCACCCTAACTTTGTTGCCGCACGGAAACGTCTTTCCCCAGCAATAATCTCGTACTTGTCATCCTCATATTGCCTCACAACAATTGGCTGAATAAGTCCATGTGTACGAATCGTTAATGCTAGCTCCTCAATACGCGCATCATCAAAAACTGTTCGTGGTTGATAACGGTTAGGGGTAATATTTACTATCGGAATTTCTTGTATTTCTTCATATACCTTTTTATCTATTTCTTCATGGCTTTCGTCTTGTAATTCGAATTCGCTCTCTTTATCTCCAAAGCCAAATAAACGAGAAAACGTATTTTTCATACATATTCCACCACCTTTTAGGCCTATTGACTATTCTCCATAAAATGTTTCCTATGAAACATTTACGTTTTCATTTATATAATTTAATCTTACGTCTAATAAGATTTATTTTTCAATAGGTAATTTATTGGGTGTTCCCGGTTTGCGTGGATATTTCTTTGGTGTCTTGCGCTTTTTCTCGATTAATAAAATATTACGTTCACTTTCTTCAAACGGTAATTGGAACGTAGACATTTCTTTTAGATCCCCGCCTAGCACCTCTAAAGCATACTTGCCATTTTCAATTTCTTCGTTTGCTGCAGCACCTTTCATTGCAATGAATGTTCCTCCAACTTTTACAAGTGGTAAACATAACTCACTCAATACCGAAAGACGCGCAACTGCACGTGCCATTACAATATCGTACGATTCACGTACACCTTCTTTTTTCCCAAATGTTTCAGCACGATCATGACAAAACGCAACGTCACTTAATTCTAACTTTTGTGCTAAATGATTTAGGAAATTAATGCGCTTTTGCAATGAGTCTACAATTGTCACTTTTAAGTGCGGGAAACAGATTTTTAAAGGAATACTTGGGAATCCAGCTCCTGCGCCAACATCACAAATTGAGAATGGTTTTGAAAAATCATAATAAAAGGCAGCTGTAATGGAATCAAAAAAGTGTTTTAAATATACTTCTTCTTTCTCCGTAATAGCCGTTAAATTCATTTTTTCATTCCACTCTACTAATGTTTCGAAGTAGATTTCGAACTGCTCTAACTGTCTAGAAGAGAGGGTGATCCCCTTCTCTTCTAGCATAGATTGAAATTGTTCTATGTTCATCTAGCAATATCTCCTTACTATTTATTGGTTCGATACTCGCGCAATTTTTCCTTGTTCAATATACACAAGTAAAATGGAAACATCCGCTGGGTTTACGCCAGAAATACGTGAAGCCTGCCCCATTGAAAGTGGACGAACATCTTTCAATTTCTGTCTAGCTTCTGAGGCAAGGCTAGAAATCGCATCATAATCAATATCCACAGGGATTTTTTTGTTTTCCATTTTCTTCATACGCTCTACTTGCTGTAAAGATTTTTCAATATATCCTTCGTACTTAATCTGAATTTCAACTTGTTCTGTCACTTCATCACTTAATTCTACTTCACTTGGTACTAAAAGATGAATGTGCTCATATGTCATCTCTGGACGACGTAACAAGTCACTTGCACGTATTCCATCTTTCAATTCACTTCCGCCAATGCTACGAATTAATTCTTGAACTTCAGGACGTGGCTTAATAGTGATGCTGCTTAAACGTTCCTTTTC
Source organism: Bacillus cereus group sp. BfR-BA-01309 (assembly GCF_022664315.1). Taxonomy (NCBI): domain Bacteria; kingdom Bacillati; phylum Bacillota; class Bacilli; order Caryophanales; family Bacillaceae; genus Bacillus; species Bacillus cereus group sp. BfR-BA-01309. The sequence continues at coordinate 14,568 of NZ_JAKUHE010000003.1, read as the reverse complement.
CTGTTCAATTTGTAATTTTTTATTTGTAAATCGCTCATAGCGCTCTTCTTTAATTAGTCCAATTTCACGACCAACTTCAGTTAAACGAAGATCAGCATTATCATGGCGTAATAATAGACGATATTCTGCACGAGACGTTAATAAACGATATGGTTCATTTGTACCTTTCGTTACAAGATCATCAATTAAGACACCGATATAAGCATCCTCGCGACCTAAAATAACTTCTTTTTTGCCTAAAGAACGACATGCTGCGTTAATTCCAGCCATAAGCCCTTGTCCTGCTGCCTCTTCATAACCAGAAGTTCCGTTAATCTGTCCTGCTGTATATAAATTTTTAATTTTTTTCGTTTCAAGTGTTGGCCATAGTTGTGTTGGCACCATCGCATCATATTCAATCGCATAACCTGTACGCATCATTTCAACGTTTTCTAGACCAGGGATTGTTCTAAGCATATCACGCTGTACATCTTCTGGTAAGCTTGTGGATAAACCTTGTACATACACTTCTTGTGTATTACGTCCCTCTGGCTCTAAGAAAATTTGATGACGTGGTTTATCATTAAACCTTACTACTTTGTCTTCAATTGAAGGGCAGTATCTAGGTCCTGTTCCCTTAATCATACCAGAATACATAGCTGAGCGATGTAGGTTTTCATCTATTAAACGATGTGTTTCCGTACTTGTATACGTCAACCAACATGGAATTTGATCCATAATAAATTTTGTCGTTTCAAAAGAGAAAGATCGTGGTTTATCATCACCTGGCTGAATTTCTGTTTTACTGTAATCAATTGTATTACTATTTACACGCGGAGGTGTACCTGTTTTAAATCTAACAAGATCAAATCCAAGCTCCTCTAAATGTTCAGATAAAGTAATAGATGGTTGTTGATTATTCGGACCGCTCGAATATTTTAAATCCCCCATAATAATCTCACCGCGTAAAAATGTTCCAGTCGTAATTACTACTGTCTTTGCTGTATATTCAGCACCAGATTGCGTAATTACCCCTTTACATTCACCATCTTCAACAATTAAACGCTCTACCATTCCTTGGAACAACGTTAGATTTGGTGTTTCTTCAATTGTTTTCTTTAATTCATGCTGGTAAGAGAACTTATCTGCTTGTGCTCGAAGTGCGCGCACAGCTGGTCCTTTACCTGTATTTAACATACGCATTTGAATATGTGTTTTATCAATGTTGCGTCCCATTTCTCCGCCTAATGCATCAATTTCACGAACAACAATCCCTTTTGCTGGTCCACCAACAGAAGGGTTACATGGCATAAACGCTACCATATCTAAATTAATTGTTAACATTAATGTGTTGGAGCCCATTCGTGCTGCCGCAAGACCAGCTTCACATCCTGCATGACCTGCACCGATTACTATGACATCGTATGAACCGGCATTGTATCCCATTGTTTATTCCTCCTAATAATCTCTATCTTTCTAAAACATCACTATATTATTTTCCTAAACAAAATTGAGAGAACAGCTGGTCAATTAGGCTTTCATGGACCGTATCACCAGTAATTTCACCAAGTATTTCCCACGTTCTTGTTAAATCAATTTGCACCATATCAATTGGAACACCATTTTCTATCGCCTCAATCGCATCTCCAATTGTTTTTCCTGCTTGTGTTAATAATCCAATATGTCTTGCATTAGAAACATATGTCACATCTGCAGAATCGATTGCTCCTTCAAAGAATAAATCAGCTATTGCCTTTTCAAGCTCATCTATTCCTTGTTCCTCAATTAGCGATGTTGTAATAACACGATTTCCCGCTGCCAATTCTGTAACACGTTCCATATCAATTGTTTGCGGTAAATCAGTCTTATTTACAATAACAATGAAATCTTTTCCTTGTACGGCACGGAATAGATCTTCATCCTCATTCGTTAAAGCCTCGCTATAATTCACGACAACTAACACTAAATCAGCTTGACTCATCATTTCTTTTGAACGCTCTACACCAATTCTTTCAACAACATCTTCTGTTTCACGAATTCCGGCTGTATCTATAAGTTTAAGTGGTACACCACGCACATTAACGTACTCTTCAATAACATCACGAGTTGTTCCTGCAATATCAGTTACAATTGCCTTTTTCTCCTGAACGAGACTATTTAATAGCGATGACTTCCCAACGTTAGGTCTACCGATGATTGCAGTAGCAATACCTTCACGTAAAATTTTTCCTTGCTTCGATGTTTCTAATATTTTTGCAATTTCAGCACGGACATGTGTAGCTTTCTCAATTAAAATATTATGTGTCATTTCTTCCACATCATCATATTCCGGGTAATCTATGTTTACCTCAACATGAGCTAACGTTTCTAATATGTCCTGACGCAGACGGCCGATCAATTTAGATAATCGTCCTTCCATTTGATTAATCGCTACGTTCATTGCACGATCTGTTTTTGCACGGATTAAGTCCATAACAGCTTCCGCTTGTGATAAATCAATACGGCCATTTAAAAAAGCACGTTTCGTAAATTCACCAGGCTCTGCTAATCGTACTCCTTGTGCTAAAATAAGCTGCAACACTTTATTTACCGAAACAAGTCCACCGTGACAGTTAATTTCTACTATATTTTCACGTGTAAATGTCCTCGGTGCACGCAGAATGGACACCATTACTTCTTCAATAACTTGATTTGTATCTAAATCAACAATATGACCATAATGAATTGTGTGAGAAGGAACCTCTGTTAAATCCTTCCCTTTAAAAATACGATTAACTTTTTCAACCGCATCATCCCCACTTACTCGAACAATGGCAATTGCACCCTCTCCAAGCGCTGTGGAAATCGCGGCAATTGTATCAAATTCCATGTCCTTTCACCTCACTTGCTTATTTATCTCTATTTCAACATGATTATTTTCTTCACTAAATTATTAGAATACCATAACGAACCTATCTACAAAAGAATAATAACTCATTTTATTATGTCCTCATGTAAAAAACACTAAACTTATTCACAGTGGATAAGTTTAGTGTTTTTTAGTTATCCACACCTATTTTCCCCTCAAAAAAACCGGCACTCAATTGAGTAACCGGTCACTTGGAAGATATTACAACATGTCGATGTGGTTCTTTTCCTTCAGAAGTTGTAATGATATTTTGATGATTAGATAATGCTTGATGGATAATCTTTCGTTCAAAAGATGGCATAGGCTCCAACACAACCCTTTTTTTCGTACTTACTACTTGTTTTGCTAATCGATAAGAAAGGGCTTCTAATGTACCTTTTCTTTTACTACGATAATTTTCAGCATCTAGTGTGATGCCAATATACTGCTTTGTATTACGATTCGCCACAAGTTTTGTTAAATACTGTAAAGAATTCAAGGTGTTTCCTCTTTTTCCAATCAAAACACCTATATTTTCGCCAGAAATTGTAAATTCAACTTCGCGTCCTTTTACAATTTTACTAATCTCAGCTTCCACACCCATATCGTGAATCACATTTTTTAAATATTCTTCACATTCTTGAATCGGATCTTTCTTCAATACAACTTCTACTACTGCAGGTCGATTCCCAAATAAACCTAGGAACCCTCTTTTACCTTCATCGATAATATTTATATCTACTCGGTCTTTTGAAACATTTAGTTGTCTTAAAGCATCTTGTACTGCCAGATCGACTGTTTGTCCTTTAGCAGTAATTACACTCACTTGCTTGATCCTCCTGCCTTACTAGCCTTAATTTCCGGCCCCTTGATCAAGTACATTTGAGCGATACCAAAGATATTACCAACAACCCAGTAAAGTGATAATGCAGCTGGGAAGTTAATTGCAAAGACTAAAATCATAATTGGCATAAGCCAAATCATCATTGCCATTTGCGGATTTTGACCAGCTGTTCCTGCCATTGCAAGCTTTTGCTGAATAAATGTCGTAATTGCCGCAACAACCGGTAAGATATAGAACGGATCTGCCTGCCCTAAGTCGAACCATAAGAATGTATGCTTACTAATTTCTGCTGTTCTCATAATCGCATGGTAAAACGCGAATAAAATAGGCATCTGAACAAAGATTGGTAAACATCCTGCTAATGGATTTACACCATTTTTTTGATATAACTGCATCATTTCTTGTTGTAGTTTTTGCTGTGTTGCTTGATCTTTAGAACTATATTTCTCTTTTAACTTCACCATTTCTGGTTGTAACGCCTGCATTGCTTTCGTACTCTTCGTTTGTTTAATCATTAATGGTAATAATGCAAAACGAATGATAAGCGTTGTAACGACGATTGCTAAACCGTAATTACTACCAAATAAGTTGGCAAAATACGTAATTAACTGAGAAAGCGGATATACGAAATATTCATTCCAAATTCCAGTACTTTTCGGCGTAATCGGCTGATTCACTTCACTACAGCCAGTAGCAATTGCCATTAATGCAATAACCATGGCTAGTAAACCTATTTTCTTTTTCAAAGCCTGCTCCTCCTTGTTTCGGTATGTATATAGTGTAATTCATTTCCTTACGCTACTTTTTTATTCTTTTCATACCAGAGCGTTTAAAGACATGAATTAAGCTTTTCTTTAATTCTTCATATGTCATCTCTGCACAAGGCTTCCTTGCTATTATAACAAAATCTTTTCCAGAATCTATCTCATCTTTTAATTCTGTGATTGACTGGCGGATCATACGTTTAATTCGGTTACGCACTACTGCATTTCCTATTTTTTTGCTGACAGAAAGACCAATACGAAAGTTTGGCTGCTCTGCCTTATCTAGTTGATAGACAACAAGCTGACGATTCGCATTCGATTTTCCTTTTTGAAAAACCGTCTGGAATTCATCATTCTTTTTTATACGATGTGTTTTCTTCATATCAATTGACACTCCTGTAGTTCATCAGTGGAAATTCACTATTATTAGAAAAAAAGACCACTGAACGATCAGTGGTCTACGCAGATAATACTTTTCTTCCTTTACGACGACGAGCTGCTAGCACTTTACGTCCGTTCGCTGTGCTCATACGGCTGCGGAAACCATGTACTTTGCTGCGCTTACGTTTATTTGGTTGGTAAGTTCTTTTCATTATATGACACCTCCCTGAGGAATATCTGTTAAAGACAGTCCTATAAATTATAGTTAATCAACTAGGAAAATGTCAATGGTTCTCGAAATTTTCATCAAATATTCATTTTGAACCTATTCACATACTTTTTCACAGACCCTATATTTCCTTGTGGATAAATGTTTTTTCTTGTTTTTTATATCCACAAACCTTTTTCGCACTTTTACACAGTATATCGTGTTGTGGACAAGTTTATTCCACAAGGTATTGATTTTGTGGATAACTTTCTGAAATTCATTGCTATAGCTACTTTTTTTTGATATTATAGTTGTGTTTTCACTTTGAATAAGTTTTCCACACCTTTATCTTATCCACAATTTGTGTATAACATGTGGACAGTTTTAATCACATGTGGGTAAATGATTATCCACATTTGCTTTTTTTGTCGAAAACCCTATCTCATATACAAACGACGTTTTTAGGTTTTAAAATACGTTTCGTATAAATATACATTTTATATTTATTTAGGTTGTACATTTGTTGCGCAACCTTATTCTTTTACCATCTTAGTAAAGGAGGGACACCTTTGGAAAACATCTCTGATTTATGGAACAGTGCCTTAAAAGAACTAGAAAAAAAGGTCAGTAAGCCAAGTTATGAAACATGGTTAAAGTCAACAACCGCGCATAATTTAAAGAAAGACGTATTAACAATTACGGCTCCAAATGAATTCGCTCGTGATTGGTTAGAATCTCATTATTCAGAGCTAATTTCGGAAACACTTTACGATTTAACGGGGGCAAAATTAGCTATTCGCTTTATTATTCCCCAAAGTCAAGCTGAAGAGGAGATTGATCTTCCTCCTTCTAAACCAAATTCAGCACAAGATGATTCTAATCATTTACCGCAGAGCATGCTAAATCCAAAATATACGTTTGATACATTTGTTATTGGCTCTGGTAACCGTTTTGCTCACGCTGCTTCATTGGCTGTAGCCGAAGCGCCAGCTAAAGCATATAATCCCCTCTTTATTTACGGGGGAGTTGGACTCGGAAAGACCCATTTAATGCATGCAATTGGTCATTATGTAATTGAACATAACCCAAACGCGAAGGTTGTATATTTATCATCAGAAAAATTTACAAATGAATTCATTAATTCTATTCGTGATAATAAAGCGGTCGATTTTCGTAATAAATACCGTAATGTAGATGTTTTATTGATAGATGATATTCAATTTCTAGCAGGAAAAGAACAAACTCAAGAAGAGTTTTTCCATACATTCAATGCATTACACGAAGAAAGTAAACAAATTGTAATTTCAAGTGATCGGCCACCAAAAGAAATTCCAACTTTAGAAGACCGTCTTCGTTCTCGCTTTGAATGGGGACTCATTACGGATATTACGCCACCAGATTTAGAAACACGAATTGCAATTTTACGTAAAAAAGCAAAGGCTGAAGGACTCGATATACCAAATGAGGTTATGCTTTATATTGCAAATCAAATTGATTCAAATATTCGTGAACTAGAAGGTGCACTCATCCGAGTTGTAGCTTATTCATCTTTAATTAACAAAGATATTAATGCTGATTTAGCAGCTGAAGCACTTAAAGATATTATTCCAAATTCTAAACCAAAAATTATCTCCATTTATGATATTCAAAAGGCTGTTGGGGATGTTTATCAAATAAAATTGGAAGATTTCAAGGCGAAAAAGCGAACAAAATCAGTTGCTTTCCCTCGCCAAATTGCAATGTATTTATCACGCGAACTTACAGACTCCTCCTTACCTAAAATAGGTGAAGAATTTGGTGGACGTGATCATACAACAGTTATCCATGCACATGAAAAAATTTCTAAGCTGCTTAAAACGGATACGCAATTACAAAAGCAAGTTGAAGAAATTAACGATATTTTAAAGTAGTAGCTGAATAGTGTGAATAACTTACCTTGTTTTACGCACAGTCTATCCACATGTAGATAGACTGTTTTTACATCCTTTAACGGGGTTATCCACATATCCACAGGCCCTATTACTATTACTACTATTTTTTATCTTTATTAATTAAATAAAATCTTATACTTACCGGAGGTTTTTCTTTATGCGTTTTACAATACAAAAAGACTATCTTGTAAGAAGTGTACAAGATGTAATGAAGGCTGTTTCTTCTCGTACAACAATTCCGATCCTTACAGGAATTAAAATTGTCGCTACGGAAGAAGGCGTTACGTTAACAGGAAGCGATGCTGATATTTCAATTGAATCCTTTATCCCAGTTGAAGACGATGGAAAAGAAATCGTAGAAGTAGCGCAATCAGGAAGTATTATTTTACAAGCAAAATATTTTAGTGAGATTGTAAAAAAATTACCTAAAGAGACTGTCGAAATTTCTGTGGAAAATCATTTTATGACAAAAATAACTTCTGGAAAATCAGAGTTTAATCTAAATGGTTTAGATTCTGCTGAATATCCATTGTTACCACAAATTGAAGAACATCATGTTTTTAAGATTCCAACAGATTTACTGAAACATATGATCAGACAAACTGTATTTGCAGTTTCCACTTCTGAAACAAGACCGATCTTGACAGGTGTAAACTGGAAAGTATATAACAGCGAATTAACTTGTATTGCTACAGATAGTCACAGGTTAGCTCTTCGAAAAGCAAAAATCGAAGGAATCGCAGATGAATTTCAAGCGAATGTTGTTATTCCAGGTAAAAGCTTAAATGAATTAAGCAAAATTCTAGATGAGTCTGAAGAAATGGTAGATATCGTTATTACGGAGTATCAAGTATTATTCCGTACAAAGCATTTATTATTCTTCTCAAGATTGTTAGAAGGGAATTACCCTGATACAACTCGTTTAATTCCAGCTGAAAGTAAAACAGATATTTTTGTAAATACAAAAGAATTTTTACAAGCAATTGATCGTGCATCTCTATTAGCAAGGGATGGTCGTAATAATGTTGTGAAATTATCAACTTTAGAACAAGAAATGCTAGAAATTTCTTCGAATTCACCAGAAATCGGGAAAGTAGTAGAAGAAGTTCAATGTGAAAAAGTAGATGGGGAAGAATTAAAAATATCTTTTAGTGCAAAATATATGATGGATGCACTAAAAGCTTTAGATAGTACTGAAATTAAAATTAGCTTTACTGGCGCAATGAGACCATTCTTAATTCGCACAGTAAATGATGAGTCCATTATTCAATTAATTTTACCGGTTCGTACTTACTAAGTAAGAAGTAAGGGTTGCTAGTTTTCAGATACTAGTAGCCCTTATTTGATTTTTGGGTATTACTTTCCTAATGTTAGTTTATTTAGTACAATGAAAGAATGAACACTTTCAGAAAGTGAGCGATTTTATGAAACGTATTAAAATTTCAACAGAGTATATTACACTAGGACAATTTTTAAAGTTAGCCGATGTAATTGATACAGGTGGCGCTGTAAAATGGTTTTTACAAGAATATGAAGTGTACGTGAATCAAGAACTTGAAAATAGAAGAGGTCGCAAATTATATGCGAACGATATTATTGAAATTCCAGGAAGCGGAAGTTTCCAAGTTCAGGCATAAAGGGGGAGCCCTTTGTTTATTTCAGAAATACAGTTAAAAAACTATCGCAATTATGAAAAGTTAGAGCTTTCCTTTGAAGATAAAGTGAATGTGATTATCGGTGAAAACGCGCAAGGGAAAACGAATTTGATGGAAGCTATTTACGTTTTAGCGATGGCGAAATCTCATAGAACCTCTAATGATCGCGAACTTATCCGTTGGGATGAAGATTTCGGTCAAATTAAAGGGAAATTACAAAAGAGAAATAGTTCTTTGTCTTTGGAATTAAATATTTCGAAAAAAGGTAAAAAGGCAAAATTAAATCAACTTGAACAACAAAAATTGAGTCAATATATTGGCATGATGAATGTTGTCATGTTTGCCCCAGAAGATTTAAATCTTGTAAAAGGAAGCCCTCAAGTAAGAAGACGCTTTTTAGATATGGAATTAGGACAAATAGCCCCAGTCTATTTGTATGAATTGAGTCAATATCAAAAGGTGCTCACGCAACGAAATCACTTGCTGAAAAAAATGCAAGGGAATAGTAAGAATGAGGAAACGATGTTGGATGTATTTACACTTCAGCTTATTGAGCATGGTGCAAAAATATTGCAAAAACGGTTTGAGTTTTTGCATTTACTACAAGAATGGGCAGCTCCAATTCATCGCGGTATAAGCCGTGGATTAGAAGAATTAGAAATTGTCTATAAACCAAGTGTAGATGTATCAGAATCAATGGATTTGTCGAAAATAAAAGAAGTATACTATGAAAATTTTCAATCTGTGAAACAACGTGAGATTTTCCGTGGTACGACTTTAATTGGTCCTCATCGTGATGATTTACAATTCTTCGTTAATAGTAAAAATGTTCAAGTCTTTGGTTCGCAAGGACAACAACGAACGACCGCACTGTCCCTAAAATTAGCTGAAATTGAATTGATTTACTCAGAAGTTAAGGAATATCCGATTCTTTTATTGGATGATGTATTATCAGAATTAGATGATTATCGTCAATCGCATCTGTTAAATACAATTCAAGGAAAAGTGCAAACATTTGTGACAACGACGAGTGTCGACGGAATTGAACACGAAACATTAAAAGAAGCGAAAACAATTCATGTAACGAACGGCACGGTAGATTGTGAAATAGATAGGGCGTAATCCCTATTTAAATGGAAAAGTAGGTGATCTTTGTGTCAATGGAACAAAAGCAAATGGAAGAAAACTCATATGATGAAAGTCAGATACAGGTACTTGAAGGATTAGAGGCGGTTCGAAAACGCCCTGGGATGTATATTGGATCTACGAGTGGAAAAGGACTTCACCATCTTGTTTGGGAAATCGTCGATAATAGTATTGATGAAGCACTTGCAGGGTATTGTGATGAAATTAACGTTAGTATCGAAGAAGATAATAGTATTCTTGTAACGGATAATGGACGTGGTATTCCAGTTGGTATACAAGAAAAAATGGGACGTCCTGCTGTAGAAGTTATAATGACTGTTCTCCATGCTGGTGGTAAGTTTGGCGGTGGCGGTTATAAAGTTTCTGGTGGTTTGCATGGTGTTGGGGCATCTGTAGTAAATGCTCTATCAACAGAACTAGAGGTATTTGTACATCGTGAAGGAAAAATCCATTATCAAAAATACGAACGAGGTATTCCGGTTGCGGATTTAAAGGTCATTGGTGACACAGATCAAACGGGGACGATAACTCGATTTAAACCAGATCCAGAAATTTTTCAGGAAACAATCGTATACGAATTTGATACGTTAGCAACTCGTATGCGCGAATTAGCATTTTTAAATCGTAATATTAAATTAACAATTGAAGATAAACGTGAACATAAACAGAAGAAAGAATTCCATTATGAAGGTGGAATTAAATCATATGTTGAACATTTAAATCGTTCAAAACAGCCAATTCATGAAGAACCTGTATATGTAGAAGGGTCAAAAGATGGTATTCAAGTTGAAGTCGCGCTCCAATATAACGAAGGATATACAAATCATATTTACTCATTTACAAATAATATTCATACGTATGAAGGCGGTACACATGAGGTAGGATTTAAAACAGCCTTAACTCGTGTGATCAACGATTATGGTCGTAAAAATAATATTTTAAAAGATGCGGATAGTAATTTAACTGGTGAAGATGTTCGTGAAGGTTTAACGGCAATTGTGTCAATTAAACATCCAAATCCGCAATTCGAAGGACAAACGAAGACGAAACTTGGAAATAGTGAAGCAAGAACGATTACAGAGTCAGTGTTCTCAGAGGCATTTGAAAAGTTCTTACTGGAAAATCCCAATGTTGCGCGTAAAATTATCGATAAAGGGACGATGGCAGCCCGTGCGCGTGTAGCGGCTAAAAAGGCTCGTGAGTTAACTCGTCGAAAGAGTGCTTTAGAAGTTTCAAGTTTACCAGGGAAATTAGCAGACTGTTCTTCTAAAGATCCAGCAATTAGTGAAATTTATATCGTAGAGGGTGACTCTGCGGGTGGTTCTGCGAAACAAGGGCGCGATCGTCATTTCCAAGCAATTTTACCATTGAAGGGTAAAATTATTAATGTTGAAAAGGCACGTTTAGATAAGATTTTATCAAATGATGAAGTTCGTACAATTATTACAGCGATCGGTACAAATATCGGCGGAGACTTCGATATTGAAAAAGCACGCTATCATAAAGTTATTATTATGACCGATGCCGATGTTGATGGTGCGCATATTCGTACCCTATTATTAACGTTCTTCTATCGTTATATGCGTCAAATAATTGAGTGTGGTTATATATATATCGCACAGCCACCTTTATTTAAAGTACAACAGGGTAAGAAAATTCAATATGCTTACAACGATAAGGAACTTGAAAAAATCTTAGCTGAATTACCAGCCCAACCTAAGCCAGGTATTCAGCGTTATAAAGGTCTAGGGGAAATGAATCCAACTCAGTTATGGGAGACGACAATGGACCCAGAAGTACGTTCATTACTTCAAGTTTCTCTTCAAGATGCAATTGAAGCGGATGAAACATTTGAAATTTTAATGGGAGATAAAGTAGAGCCACGTCGTAACTTTATCCAAGAAAATGCAAAATACGTGAAAAACCTTGATATTTAAATGGGTAACGACAGGAATCTAAGTATTCCTGTCTTCTACATATAAATCAATGTATGTGTAACGGAAATGTAAGAGGAGGTGCTCGTTGATGTCAGACAATCAACAACAAGCACGAATTCGAGAAATTAATATTAGTCATGAAATGCGTACTTCGTTTTTAGATTACGCAATGAGTGTTATCGTATCTCGTGCATTACCAGATGTTCGTGATGGATTAAAACCTGTGCATCGTAGGGTTTTATATGCGATGAATGATTTAGGAATTACAGCTGATAAAGCGTATAAGAAATCAGCGCGTATTGTCGGTGAAGTAATCGGTAAGTATCACCCACACGGTGATTCAGCTGTTTACGAGACGATGGTACGTATGGCGCAAGATTTTAGTCAGCGTTATATGCTTGTTGATGGGCATGGTAACTTTGGTTCTGTTGATGGCGATTCAGCAGCAGCAATGCGTTATACAGAAGCAAGAATGTCTAAGATTTCTATGGAATTAATACGTGATATTTCAAAAAACACGATTGATTATCAAGATAACTATGATGGTTCTGAAAGAGAGCCAATTGTATTGCCGGCGCGTTTCCCTAATTTATTAGTGAACGGTACGACGGGTATTGCGGTTGGTATGGCAACAAATATCCCGCCGCATCAACTCGGTGAAGTAATTGATGGTGTATTGGCACTAAGTCATAATCCTGATATTACGATTGCAGAATTAATGGAGTTTATTCCAGGACCAGATTTTCCAACAGCAGGTTTAATTTTGGGGCGAAGTGGGATTCGAAGAGCGTATGAAACAGGTAGAGGCTCTATTATGCTTCGAGCTAAAGTTGAAATTGAAGAAAAGTCAAATGGTAAACAATCTATTCTCGTAACTGAACTACCTTATCAAGTTAATAAGGCGCGATTAATTGAAAAAATCGCAGAATTAGTTCGTGACAAGAAAATTGAAGGTATTACGGATTTACGTGACGAGTCAGATCGAAACGGTATGCGTATTGTTATGGAAGTACGCCGTGATGCCAATGCTAATGTACTATTAAATAATCTATATAAACATACAGCACTTCAAACAAGTTTCGGTATTAATATGTTGTCTCTTGTAAATGGAGAGCCACAAGTATTGAATTTAAAACAAAATTTATATCATTACTTGGAGCATCAGAAGGTAGTAATTCGTCGACGTACTGCTTATGAATTAGAAAAAGCAGAGGCGCGTGCTCATATTTTAGAAGGATTAAGAATTGCTTTAGATCATCTTGATGAAGTTATTACGTTAATTCGTAGTTCGAAAACAGCAGATATTGCAAAGCAAGGCTTAATGGAACGTTTCGGTTTAAGTGAGAAACAAGCGCAAGCAATTTTAGATATGCGTCTGCAACGTTTAACAGGATTAGAACGTGAAAAAATTGAGCAAGAATATCAAGACTTAATGAAGTTAATCGCTGAATTAAAAGCAATCTTAGCAGATGAAGAGAAAGTTCTTGAGATTATTCGTGAAGAATTAACGGAAGTAAAAGAGCGCTTCAATGATAAGAGACGAACAGAAATTACAATTGGCGGCATGGAATTTATTGAAGATGAAGATTTGATTCCAGAGCAAAACATTGCTATTACGTTAACGCATAATGGTTATATTAAGAGGCTGCCAGCTTCTACGTACAAAACACAGAACCGTGGTGGACGTGGTGTACAAGGAATGGGGACGAATGATGATGATTTCGTAGAACATTTATTAACTACTTCTACGCATGATCACATTTTATTCTTTACTAATAAAGGGAAAGTATACCGTACGAAAGGATATGAAATCCCAGAGTATAGTCGTACAGCAAAAGGTATACCTATTATTAACTTATTAGGTGTAGATAAGGGTGAATGGATTAACGCCATTATTCCAATTCGTGAATTTGGTGACGATGAATTCTTATTCTTCACAACGAAACAAGGTATTTCTAAGAGAACGCCACTTTCATCATTTGCAAATATACGTACGAATGGTTTAATTGCAATCTCCCTTCGTGAAGAGGATGAAGTAATATCTGTGCGTTTAACATCTGGCGATAAGGATATTATTGTAGGAACAAGCAACGGTATGCTAATTCGCTTTAACGAGCAAGATGTACGTTCTATGGGACGTAACGCTGCTGGTGTAAAAGCAATTACATTAGGTGACGAAGATCAAGTTGTAGGCATGGAAATCGTCGAAGAGGATGTAAATGTTCTAATTGTAACCAAAAATGGTTATGGAAAACGTACACCAATTGATGAATACCGCCTACAAAGCCGTGGTGGTAAAGGTCTGAAGACTTGTAATATTACAGATAAAAACGGTAAGTTAGTAGCTGTTAAATCTGTAACAGGTGAAGAAGACATCATGTTAATTACGGCGGCGGGTGTTATTATTCGTATGCCAGTTGATCAAATCTCTCAAATGGGACGTAATACACAAGGTGTTCGTCTAATTCGTTTAGAGGATGAGCAAGAGGTAGCGACGGTAGCAAAAGCACAAAAGGATGAAGAAGAGGAATCTAATGAAGAGGTTTCTTCTGAAGAATAAGAGGGGGGATTTTTCCTCCTCTTATTTTTTTATAATAATACTTGCATAGCAATAGAAAACTCTATATAATAGGCAGAGTCAGCAAATGAGGGATACAAATTATCTTAAAAAACTTGTTGACGAAAATAATGTACTATGGTATATTATAAAAGTCGCTGAAACGCGATGTTGAACTTTGAAAACTAAACGAAACAAACAACGTGAAACGTCAATTTTTATTTTTAGATGCTAGACAAACTAACTTTATTGGAGAGTTTGATCCTGGCTCAGGATGAA